>JAEINL010000004.1 GCA_016342655.1 Sphaerochaeta sp.
AAATCACCGATCTCTTTCGTGCAGGAGATATAAGTGAAGAAGCATTTCTTGAAAGAAGAAGAGAAGTAGTAGGAAAGGATTTTGATGATTTGAAAGCTTGGTTGGATACCTATAATGGTAAGGTTCTTCCTGGCTCACCTCTACAAACTGCAATTAACTACCCTTTGGATAGGTGGGAAGCTCTCAATAAATTCCTGGATTTTCCCTTTGCTACCAGCGGGAACCAGTTAGCGATATGCGCAAGTATAGAAGATGCGCAAGAATTACTTAGATTGCCTCTGCACTTTCCTGGCTTAAGACTTTCTGCTTGAAACCTGCGCATTTTCATTTCATAAACATTGAATCAGGCTAATACTGATAATGACCTTAGGAGGGTCATTATTATGTATACAGATTATGATAGAGTCTCTGCGTTTATGGAAAATGAACTCAAGGAGCAGGGAAAGGGAGCTCCCTGTATCTCAACTTTCCGCCGAAGTGTCAGGGAGTGCAAAGCCTATATGGAGATGCAAGGCAAACCCTATTCTGCAGATTCGGCAGCAGAATGGTTGCTCTTCATCAAACCTCAATTGCCACATGTGGTATACAAGCAATTGAGATACACCCAATATAGAATCGCACTAACAATAGTTGGGGATGAGGTACCGAAAGAGCTTTTCTATCTTTCTATCCAATCAGACTTTGACAGGATTCCATTATGGGCTCAGCATTCAGTATCATCATTCCTTGAGCATTCGGGTATCGGAGACCATTTCAAGGCTGGATCCAGCACTTTTCTTTACAGGCAGATTCAAGATGGGCTCACCGTATTATCAGATATAACTTGCAGGGTGGTAGCAGACTATTACCTGGCACATGGTCATATTCGAGGAGTGAGCCAATACCTACAATATTTGGCGAACCAATGTTTAGTCGGGCCATATGTTCCTGAAAGTTATAACTACATCATCTCGTCAAGGATCCTTGACCTTAAAGGGAGAGAGGCCCATTGGGCTAGAACCAATGAGCCAGAGCATGATATCAACGACTACCATCGCGCTCATTGTGCAATACTGAACGAGCTCGAGGAAATTGGGTACTCAAAGACAATCCTGCAAGTATTTGCCACTACAGCGAATGAGTTTGGCATATTCCTTGAGTGCAATCACCTTTCATATTCACTTGCTATTGTCGGAATGTATCTTGATGCATACAGAAACAAAATCAGTGAGAATGTGTATCCTGTCCGCAGAGGCCTGCTCATGATAGGGGATTTTCTCAGGGGCAAGGCCTATTGCGATATTCCACGAGCCTATCAAAGCAAGCCCCAACGGGACTATCCCCGTTGGGTTACTGGGTACGTCGAATCTTATCTTGCAGAGCGTAAACGTAATCATATAGGGCCATCTGCCCTTGATACGGACAGGAGTTCGATTTGGAGATTCGTGCAGTTCCTAGATGTTAATGGTTGTACTTCTCCCTCTGATATCAATTCAACGATGATAAAAGCTTTTCATCTGGATGATGAACACAAGACTGCTGAAGGGAAAAATGCATACAACGTACGGATCAGAGGATTCCTTCGATATCTTGCAAACCAAAATCTGATAGCTACCAATCTGGTAGATGCGCTTCCCACGGTAAACGGAACCAAGGTCAGGCCAGTTATAATACTTTCGGATGAGCAGAGTGAGATCCTTACACAATACTGTACCGAGGCTGAGAACAACGGCTTGATACTGGAAGCAGCGGTCCTTAGGATAGCAACCCAGACAGGATTTAGGGCCATCGACATTTCAATGCTGAAGTATGAAAACATCGATTGGGTCAAAATGGAGTTTTCTCTCATTCAGAAGAAGACAAGGAATCATATCAGGATCCCCTTTTCCACAGCAGTGGGAAATGCAATCTGGCGCTATGTGTTAGAGGAACGCCCATCGGTCAAGAATGAGTACATCTTCATCAGTAGGTTTGCCCCATTCGATCGATATACAACATCTCAGATACGGAACCTTCTTGGCAGGGCTCTTGGAAATGGAGAGGGTAACGTACATAAACTGAGAAGGACCTTTGCTTCCAAGCTGCTTGTAAGCGGCAGTACCACTTCCCTCATTACTGATGCACTGGGACATATTTCAGAAGGAACGATAGATCCATACTTATCTACAAATGGTGCGATGATGAGGATGTGCGCCCTTCCTCTTTCAGCCAGATTCTCCTATACAGGAGGTCTGCTATGAAAAAGATGCTAAAATCCAAGCTTGCCTCCTATATCGAAGGCCTCATAGCAGAAAAAATAGCTTCAGGTTATTCATTTACAGCCAGTGCATCCCTGCTGTATTCATTCGATGCCTTCCTCATGGCAGAAGGGCTTGATTCAGGATATCTTGACGAAAGGGCTGTCCGTGAGTGGGAGCTCCTCAAACCTACTGAAAATCTCAATACGAGAAACTCAAGGGTCTCTATTGTAAGAATGCTTGCCAAGTATATGACCTCATTGGGAGCAGAAGTGTGCTATCCTCTAAGTCATTGCTCTGAAGAGCATGCCGTACCGTATATTCCTGATCGGGATGAGCTGCATAAACTTTTCTGTTATATAGACTCAAGCCGTTCTAAGAACCTTTGTTTTTCCCGATTTGATATCGAGTATCCGATTATTGTCCGTCTCTACTACTGCTGTGGCCTGAGGCTGAATGAGGTCGTGGTGCTCAGAAGAAGTGATGTCAATCTGGAAACCGGTAACCTGTATATCAGGCACTCAAAGGGCGACAAGGATCGCTTGGTCTTTATTGCTGACGATTTCCTTGCTCTTATCAGGTCCTACGATGCAAAGATGGAAGCCGAATATGTAAAGGACAGAGAATGGTTTTTCCCTGGTTTTTATGTAACCCGTCATTTTAGTAAAAGCGCTATCGATGTGAAGTTCATGCAGTGGTGGATGGATGCATTCCCCAACTGGGAGGGCAAGAGGCCTACGGTTCACGCATTGAGGCACGCTTTTGTAGTTCATAGGGTCAACGACTGGGTTGAAGAAGGGAATGAGTTGTCTGCGATAATGCCATATCTCAGCAGATATCTGGGGCACTCTTCAATCGAAGAGACCATGTATTATTATCATCAGCTGGACGCACATACCAATGCGGTGAAAAACTTCATGACCAAGTGCTCCTCCGTTGTTAAGGGGGTGTCACAATGCAGATGAAAAACAGTGTGCAGACTTCAATGTTCTTCCTGTACTCCTTTGAATTTCTTGAGGTGTATCTAGTTAGAATGGGAAGGAGTATTCATACCATCGAGTCCTACAGGGATACCCTGACTATCTTCAAACGATATATCATTGAAGTAAAAAACATAAAGCTGGCATCATTCTCCTTCAATGACTGTACAGTTGACTTCGTCTTCGATTTCCTTGACTCCTTGAAGACTCAAGGAAATGCGCACAGCACTCTCAATCATCGTCTTGCAGGATTGAATGGGTATCTTGCCTTTGCATCCTCAAAGAATATTGCAGATGAGGCCATAGCTCTGAGAATTTCGACGATGAGACCCTATCCTGTAGACATAGAAGAAAAAATTGTGCTGAGCGAACAGCAGGTATCTCTCATCCTCAAACAAATTCCTTATACAAAAATAGGCAGACGTAACAGGATGCTTCTCCTTCTGTTATATGAATCAGCGGCCAGAGTCTCTGAGATTGTACACCTAAGGATTTCAAACTTCCATCTGAATCGTGAAAATCCCTATCTTCACGTCTTGGGCAAAGGCCGCAAGGAAAGATATATCCCAATCATCGAAGAGCTGGCAGCTCTTCTCAAGGAGTTTATCGCCTTTGTTGTATCGAGCAAGGACACGGACATAGTATTCAACACTATGCTTGGTGGCAAATGTAAGGAACTCAGCGTCAGAAGTGTCCAAACGATGCTACAGGAATATGCATCAATGGCAAGAAAGTATGATGCTTCAATTCCTGAGCATGTCCATCCTCATATGTTCCGGCGAAGCAAAGCCACTACTATCTATCAAAGTGGGATGCCCCTTGAACAGGTTTCAACTTTATTGGGTCATTCCCAGATTGAGACAACGAGAATTTATGCGAAACCCTCGATGGAACAGCTACGGAAGGCAATTGAAAGAATTATACCTCCTGAAGACCTGCTTGAGGCACCTCTCTGGAAAGATAGAGAAGAAGAGTTTGCAAGGAAGTTGGGATTAAGGTGAACTATGAAAATGCGCAGGTTTCAAGCAGAAAGTCTTAAGCCAGGAAAGTGCAGAGGCAATCTAAGTAATTCTTGCGCATCTTCTATACTTGCGCATATCGCTAAAAATGTACAATTGTACATTTTTAGCGGAAAATTGTATAAGGCCCTTTGCCATTGGTCGGAAAAACTTCTTGTTTTGCATTACGCCCCAGGGAGCAAAAGCTTCAGCCCTCTATTATTCGTTAGTTGAAACCTGTAAAGCTATGGATATTGATCCTCAAAAATATTTAACTCACCTCTTCAGCAACGCTGCCTCCTGTAAGACTGATAGTGACTGGGATGCAATGCTCCCTGATAAAGTTGACCTCTCTCCAATTGATGATTATTACGATACCCTCAGAAAAGCTGTCCCTAACCCTGATAGAAAAGAACCCTACATGCTACGCGGTAAAAAAAGATAACCCCCTTATGCTCCTACACTATACTGAGTAGGAGAATATAAGGGTATTGGTTGCGAGTTTACGCTTACCATATTCTCACATCAGAGCCAACAGCTGAAGGTTTCATTGTGGGCATCACTATTGGAGAGGTGGCTGGCCAGTCAATTTTCCACTGCCATATCCACCTCATCCCCAGAAGAAAGGGTGATACTCCGAACCCCAGAGGCTCTTTCTGTCATGTAATTGCGCACAAGGGTTGCTATCCTAAGGCTTGAGGACCTGAACTGGGGCTTCGACGATATCCAGGTTGTCACAAACAGTATCGAGAAAATACAGTCTGAGAACCTGCAGGTCGAGTTTATCCTCATAAGGCCCGAGATCTTCCCGGGTCTCCTTGGTATACAGGAAACTTCTCAGTTCAGAAAAGTTCCCCTTTGTCTGATAGTCATTCTGCAGCTCTTTCAGCGAACACCCTAGTTTTTGGGAAAGCGAGCGAAGATCTTCCTGTTCAAGGGAAACAACCAGCTTAAGCTTGCCATTATGGGTTACCGCCATTGCATAGGGGATAAAGACAAGGTCTTCTCCACTTTTACAGGCAGGCCCTTTGAGCATAGTGCAGACTACCTCTCCACATTTCCAAATCTCATCATGAATAACCCCGTCGGTGACATCAGGTAACGAGTGCCACATCAAGGGGTCTATCTTTTTCAGTGTCGTAATATCCAAGATCATACAATCCTCCCTGTGCAAGATAGCCTATCCCTTTGCGTATCGATACGGGTTTTAGCTCTTGACCTGCCTAGACCAAGACATTATCGTATTTTTATGAACAATCCAATAGTAATGGCCTTAGTAGCAACACTCGGGACCTGGGGAATGACTGCCTTGGGAGCAGCACTTGTGTTTTTCTTCAAAACTATCAAAGACCATGTTATGAATACCATGTTGGGTTTCGCAAGCGGTGTCATGATTGCAGCAAGCTTTTGGTCTTTGCTTGCCCCGGCCATTGACATGGCTATAGGGGGGCCTGTCCCTGCCTATCTTGTTGCTGCCATAGGCTTTTTAATGGGAGGGGCATTCCTTTGGCTCAGTGACAGACTCCTACCTCATGCTCACTTTGATTCAAAACCCGATGAGTCCGAAGGCATACCTACCCACTTGCGCAGAAGCATACTCTTGGTCCTCTCCATAACCTTGCACAATATCCCCGAAGGGCTAGCCGTCGGGGTTGCCTTCGGAGCTGCATCGTTATCAGGAGAACCCAATGCATATATGGGGGCTATCGCAGTGGCCATTGGTATTGGAATACAGAACTTTCCTGAAGGGGCTGCGGTATCCATTCCTCTTAGGAGAGAAAACCTGAGTAGATTCAAGAGCTTCATGTATGGGCAGGCCTCTGGGCTCGTGGAGCCTGTTGCCGGTGTCTTAGGGGCACTTCTGGTTATCCAGATGCGCGCAATCCTCCCCTATGCCCTAGCCTTTGCCGCGGGTGCTATGATCTATGTGGTTGTTGAAGAGCTTGTGCCTGCAGCCCAAGGTAAGGCTGAAGACCACAAAGCTACACACTATGCGACGATTGGAACCATGGTTGGATTTACAGTCATGATGATGCTTGACGTGGGACTCGGCTGATCTAGATTCTCTGCAAGAGGTTCTCTATTGTAAGGTTTCCCAATGAGGAGACACCCCGTGCCTGCACCTGACTCGCTATGGCTTCCCCTGCAGTATCACGTTCATCCAACTCTATCGTATCCAAGCCATAGAGTGAATTTACCAAGTCCTGCACCTTGAGATTCTCCAAAGGTTGCATGGGGATAAACATCGTCTGGCCGTTGTTGGTGGGTGTGATGAATTTCAATTGGGTCAGCAATTCCAGAAACCCATTGAGTCGCCGATCTGGGATGGCCAGTCGGTCCATCATCTCCTTGGTGGTGGTAGAACCTCCTCCATTGCGAAAATTACTGCCGATGAGCATCATAATGTTCATCCCTTCACACAGCTGTAAGGCTGGGCTCTGGGAAAGGCCTTTGTATACCTGGGTATCAGGACGGAACTGGTGTACATATGCAAGTTCGATACAGTAGAAGACAATAGCCCAGAACACATAGAAGAGCATAAGGAAGAGGAATACTATGGCAAGAGAGCCATAGATTACCGAGTATCGGGCTGCCATACCGGAAAGTAAGAACAGGAACTTGCTGAACACCATGAGAAACAAGGTTCCGGTGATAGACCCAAGCATAGCAGAGGAGAAATGAACCTTAGTATTGGGGACAAAATAGGTAAGCATGAAGATTATGGCCAAAAATATGACTATCGGTGCAACCACCCCCACTACCTTGGACCAAAGCGCAACAGATTCGCCAATGAGGTTCAGATACCAGGAGTTCACAACCGATTGGATGCTGATATAGGCAGCGACAAGCAAGCAGGCGACGATAAGAAAGGTCACAAAATTGGCCAAACGCTTGAGCGAGTTCCTGTTGGGTGTAGTGCGATAGATATGATTGATGACTATCCAGACCTTGTTGATCAGGAGCACCATGGTGATGAGAAAGGAGATAAGCCCGACAACCCCCAGACTTGTTGCATTGGTCGTGTAGAGGTTCAACAGGTCCATAAGCTGCAGCCCGCCTTCGGGACCGACAATGTCTACAAGCCACTGCCGAAGCAGATCGACAAGTGGCTCAAGAACACCAAAAGCACTGAAGAAAGTAAAGATGAAGGTGACAGCAGGGACTAAGGCCATCAGGGTGGAGTAGACCATACTTGAGGCCGATTGCGCAACATTGTCCCTAAAGGCCTGATTAAAGGCAAGAGAAGCCAGTTTCAATGATGCCAGGATCTGCTTCTTGATGGTGCGGATAAAACTCATACGACTACACTCGATCCATGATCCATGAGGTGAGGTACTCCATGGTGGTTTTCCTGTCTGTCTCATTCAGAAGCTCGTGTCTCGCCCCGTCTACCAGGTGCAGGGTAAGATCCTTGATACCGGCTTGCTTGTAAAAATCCTGGACCTTAACCAACCCTTTGCCATAGTTCCCTACGGGGTCCATACTTCCACTGATGATGAGAATGGGCAGGTCGTTGTGCAGGCGTTTCGCTCGTTCACTGCTGTTGGCATAGCCAATACCTTCCAGCATATCCTCAAAGAATTTTGCTGTGCAGACGAACCCACAAAGGGGGTCGTCATCATACTTTTGTACTTCCTTCTCATCACGGCTAAGCCAGGCAAAGGCTGAGGAGGCATCCGATATCTTTTTGTTATAGGAGCCGAAGCTCATCTTGTCCAGTTGATCATCGACAAACTTCGAACCATGCTTCTTCACATGAGCTCGTGCAATCATGCCACCAATCTTGCCTAGGATTCCCATCGAAGCGCCGGTTCCCATCATGATGGCCCCATTATAGAGATTAGGTGTGTCTGCAATAATGGTCCTGGCCAAGAAGGATCCCATGCTGTGCCCCATTAAAAAGAGGGGTATCTTGGGAAACTCAGAAGAGATGAGATTGGAGAGTTCCTTTGAATCCTCAGCAACTCGCATCCACCCGTTCTCCTGGGCAAACCAACCAAGGGTCTCTTCTGCCTTGGTCGCAGTAAGGCCATGTCCCCGATGATCCTGGGCATAGAGAGCTATGCCCTCGCCGTTGAGGTATCGGGCAAACCTGTCATAGCGTTGGCTATATTCAGCCATTCCATGGAGAAGGTGTACCACAGCTTTCACAGGAGTCCCTTCTGGGATCCATGCATGATAGTACAACACGTGAGAGTCACTACAGATCAGTTCCCTAGTTTCAGACATACGCTACCTCCTAACGTACAATTCTTATATAATTTCAATGTTATCCTACCAGCAATATAGCTTACTAACAACAATATCCTGCCTTAATAGGGTAAATTCACAACAATGATCATTTGTGCTATTATAGGGACATGGATACAATCATCTTCGGATCAGACTTGCATGGGTCCTTGCCAGCACTTATCTCACTGCTTGAAAAAGCAGAAAAGGTCCGTGCCTCTATGCTCTTACTGGGAGGGGACCTCTGTCCCCCTGAAAATACTCTCTTTACGATTGCCCTTGCCAACAGCACGCTGGAAATCCTACATGTCAGGGGGAATTGCGATAATGCATATGACTTTGCCAAAGCCCAGCTACCTCTTCCTCCCCTTATCCACAAGGTCCTGTTTGGGGAGAGGACCATCTTGCTCACCCATGGGGATAGGTACCCTTCTCCCTATGGCCTTGGGCTGAGAAAGGGTGATATCTTCATTTCCGGGCACACCCACACCCCCAACCTGCATACTGACGCCATGGGCATCATATGCGTCAACCCAGGATCGACTACCTTTCCAAGAAATATTCTCGGTCCCACCTATGGGATCATAGACAGCAACAGTATCAGAATACTCTCCCTTAAGGACGATGTCTGCATAACAGAGCTGAAGACCTACTCGATGCCTCGCAAGGACCAGTAGGCATCAAGAAGACGCACAATAGGGACCACATGGGAAGACGGATGATTGCTGGAAGCATCGACTAGGAGTTGTTCAGGCAACGAGCCATATCTGCCGTTACGGCCTGTCAGCTTGTTGTCGATCTCCTGCTGCAAGCCCCACGCCCTTGCACCGATCTGCGCAATATCCTCAGGCTTAAGCTGATACCCCTCTGAAAGGGAAGCAAGCTTTGCAAGCAGTTTCCAAGCTTTTGCCTTATTCAAGCCGTGGGGAAACCTCACGAGGGACTTCTCATAATACGGGATAGACAGCCAAGGACAGAGCCCTAAGGACTCCATCGCATAGCGAAGGTCCTGCGAGAAGACAGCCCACCGGGCAAGCTTTTTCTCATTTCCCCTATGATAGTGGTTCCCATACATCAGTTCGGCAAACACAAAGGTGTCGTCGCCTGTGGCCGCAAGGATTGCCTGAGTCGGCAAGCCCCGATAATCAAAAGGAGGAAGTGCCTGCTTATCAACCATGTAGGCATGTTCTTCTCCCCCATACATGCGTACCAACTCGGAAAAAGGTTCTGCAAGCTGTTCGCCTGTGCCCTTCCGATAAGCAATGGCATCAATTATCCTCATATATTGCATCACAGTCGAACTTCCCAGATTGGGAAGGAAGGACAAGCCGCCTTCTGCTCTGGTCTTTCTCGCCCAAGAGAGGATTGTCCCCACACTGATGGGGTCAAGCCCGTTGTCCGAACATCGCTGTACAAGAAGCGACACCCGACGATAATCAAAGAGCTCAAGGTTCGATCCCAACGCCATAAGGTTGGAGAAATCAAGAAGATTCTGCCTTAGGGACATCGGGAGTCCTGAGGCCGCGCAACCGGCACATACTGAGTCCTCATTGGTCGGTTCTGTGTTCTGAGCCTTGGGGCAAAGGCCCCATAACCTTCCATCCACTCGCATGGAGAAGGTATCAATGGCAGCCCAACCATGACGGTTGGCCATTTTCAAAAGGGTTGCAGGCCCCTCTTCCTGCATTGACCTACCAATCTTTGTCTTTTCCATAAGGCTAAAGTACTTTTTGATAGTAAGGCCCAGATTTTCGGTATCATAGCTTTCCCTTCCACTGGCGATGCTTTGGAATAGGACAAACTTGAGATTTTTCAGACCGAACACCATACCGACCCCACCACGGGTTATATTGAGTTCACTATAAACGAGAGAGGCATAGGGAACCTGATGCTCTCCTGCAGGCCCGATACACAAGAGGGAACGATTACGAAAATGCTTCTGGACTTCACTTGTAGTCAGGTCATGGAAACGCTCGGCATTGGAGAAAGTAACCTTCTGGGAATCTATCTCCAGGCTGCACAAACGTCGGCTCCTGCCGATAATAACCAAAGCAGAATAGCCACATCCCAGCAGGTTCTTAGCAAGCGAGCTGCTACCGCTATTCACGGCAAGCTTTCCCGTTACAGGAGAACGCGTGATTACTGTAGAGGAGTCAGCACAGACCATGGAGGTGTCACTGGCCGCTCCAGCGGCAATGACAACCGGATTCCCCACCTCGTACAGGTGGCTGTCTAGATTATCATAAGATGCATACGTATCCCAGAGGGAGAGCGCAAGAAGCCGCCCCCCCAGCAGAGCTTTAGCATCTGATTCGGGGAGAGGGAGCTTTTGCCAAGACTCTAGGGAGAGGTCTATAAGAAGGATAGAGCGTTGGCGATACGGGAATGCCATTATCTGCTTTTTTGCCATATATTCAGGGTACCTACTATGCTTTGGGCTGTCTATTCAGTCGAAACTACTTTGTGCGGTTCAGTATACCACAAAAACCAGCATTCGTTTTACTCTTGTTCTACCACCCTTGTTGGTCGTATGATAGGGATATGAAACAGATAGTTGTAACACATAATGACAAGAAACTGAGCCTGCCGATGGGATCGACGGTCGAGGAAGGCCTCCTTGCCTTTGGGATCATACAATCAACTGATACCCCATCCTATCAGGAAAACCCCACTGTAGGAGCCCTGGTGAACCATGAGTTGCAATCCTGCTCGAGTGCCCTAGTCAGCGACTGCACCCTTGAAGGAACAAGGCTGTATGGCGATATGGGCAAGAGAATGTATCGTCACAGTATCTGCTATCTGCTGTGCTGTGCGGTCTCGATGCTCTACCCCAACAGGAGGCTGGTCATCGGACACTCCCTAGGGGATGGCTACTACTTCAGCTTCGATGACGACCTGACCTTGCTGTCTGATGATATCGAAACCATCGCCGAGACCATGAGAGCCCTGGTTGACCAGGATCTCCCCATAGAAGAGGTGGTACTCCCCTATGAAGAGGCGATGACCTACTTCAAAGAGAACCATTTCGACCAGACAGCAAGCCTTATCGCCACCCATAACGAGCCAGTGGTCGAGCTCTACCGCCTACAAGGCTATCTGGATATTTCGTATGAGCCACTGTTGTGCCAGACGGGTCTGATGCAGGTATGGGAACTGAAGCCCTACCAGGACCGTGGCATGTTGCTACGCTACCCCAGGTCCCATAACATTGGGGCATTGGATCCTTTTGTCGACAACCCTCTGCTGTTTGCTGTCTTCAAAGAGTACAAGGCATGGGGAAGCATCCTCAACGTCCAGTCCCTTGGTCAGCTCAACCAGCTGGGAAACCAAAACACCATAGAGTCTTTCATCCGGCTGGCAGAAGCCCTGCAACAGAAGAAGATAGCCAATATTGCAGATCAGATTAACATCCATAGCAGTGTTAAGGCTGTGCTCATCGCCGGTCCTTCCTCTTCGGGAAAGACTACCTTTGCCCATAAGCTTGCCGTCCAACTACAGGTGCTGGGAAAACGTACTATCAAGATATCGCTGGACAACTACTACCTAGCTCCTCACCTAGCACCAAAAGATGAAGACAACAAACCAGATTTGGAAGCTCTGGAGGCCCTCGACCTTCCCCACTTCCAAAAGGATCTTGCTGCTCTCATAGCAGGGGAAAAGGTTACCCTTCCCCGTTTTGACTTCAAGAGTGCACACCGAACCTTTGAGAAAGACTATGTACAGATGGACAAACGCACCATCCTCATCATCGAAGGCATCCATGGGATGAACCCAAGACTTACCAACTCAATCGATGGTGATGCGCTGTTCCGTGTCTATATATCGGCTCTCACCCAACTGAACCTTGATGACCATAACCGCATAAGCACTACAGACAACCGGATGATTCGCAGGATAATCAGGGACAACAGGACTCGGGGCACTGACGCAACGACGACACTGAACATGTGGCCGTCTGTCCGACGTGGGGAAGACCTGTATATATTCCCCTACCAAAATAACGCCAATATCATGATCAACTCGGCTCTCGACTATGAACTTGGGGTGCTTTCACCCTATGCCCAGCCACTGTTGAAGATGGTAAAGCCCAATGCAGGACCAGCCTATGAGACAGCACGTCGCATACTAAAGTTCTTGGAGAATGTGAACCCAATCCCCGATACCCTTGTCCCTGATGACTCACTTTTGAGGGAGTTCATCGGAGGCAGTGAGTTCGGGGTCATCTGATTACCTTTTGCTATCTAGCTAGAAATATTTCAACTAAAAAAGAATAGAGGCGACTTGGCCGCCTCTATTCTTTTTTGTTGTGCTTAGTACGTGTTTTGGGAAATTTTGTTCTTCCCCTTAGTATCAGGTACTATAGATGTGCTTGAACTGTTCAAACAGCTCGGCCACCTCACTCTTACACTTTCCGCAGACCGTACCATACTCGGTAATCCTTTCCAGATCATCGAGCGTCTTGGCCTCACCACTCTTCACCAGGTCTTCAATGGCAACATCAGTGACGTTCTTACACTCGCAGATAACCTTGGCAATCTTCTTCTTGAATGGATTGTCTCGCTTCTGCTTGACCAAATAGTCATCAATGGCAGCACGAAGCCCCTTGTCCCCAAGGACAGAGCAGTGGAACTTATGTTCAGGAAGGCCCCCAAGGGCTTCGGTTATCATAGCTGGAGAGAGGTTATAGGCCTCTTCAAGGCCCATGCCTATGACCATTTCACTCATCATGGAGGTGCTGGCAATTGCCGAGGCACACCCATAGGTTAGCCAACGAAGATCGACTATCACATCATCCTTTACCTGAATGGCAATCCTCATCTGGTCTCCACAGGCAAGCGATCCAACCTCACCGATACCATCATACGAAAAATTCTCGTCTTCGACCCAAGTATTCCTGGGATTCATAAAATGATCTTTGACTACAGGGGAGTATACCCACTGGCTCATAAAATTTGTACTCATCGTGTTGACATTCCTCTTAGGCGCTTGATAATCGGTGGCAGTTTCTCCAAAACATAGAGAACCTCTTCCTCGGTGTTGTACCGACCAAAACTAAACCTGATCGATCCATGCGCCAGTTCTATATCCACTCCGGAAGCAAGTAGCACATAACTGGGTTCAAGGGACCCACTTGCACAGGCACTACCGGTAGAGACCATAATTCCTTCCATATCGAGATACAGCAAAATAGATTCACCTTCTGCACTGGGAAACGATATATCCAAGGTGCCTGGAAGGCAGTGCTCTTGGTTTCCATTCACCACTACGTTGGGAATCTTTTCCTCTATCCCTTTGCGAAGCATCTCCCTAAGAGACCAAAGATGTGCACTCTCATGTTCCAGATTCTGTTTTGCAAGCTCAGCAGCAACCCCAACGCCCACGATAGAGGGGGTATTGTAGGTACCGGCACGCTTGCCACCTTCCTGATGTCCCCCATGGATAAAGGCTTCAAAGGGAACTTTCTTCTTGACTGCAAGAATACCAACACCCTTGGGCCCGTAGAACTTATGGGCTGAAATGCTCATGTAATCCACATCCCAGCTCTTCATCTGCACAGGTATTTTTCCAATCGCCTGGGTAGCATCGGTATGCATATAGGCCCCGACAGCATGTGCCATCTTGGTAATCTCTGCAATTCTCTGGATGGTGCCTATCTCGTTGTTCCCTGTCATGACCGATACCAAGGCAACATCCTCATCAAGATAGGTAGCAAGGGTCTCAAGATCCACCCGCCCTGTATTGTCTACAGGGACCTCATCGATACGATACCCCCTCTTCTTCAGAAACTTTACCGTTTCGGTGATGGAAGGGTGTTCGATGACGGTGGTGACGATGCGGTTCCTCTTTGATCCAAGATCGATGGCATCACGGAAAATACTAAAGACGGTATTATTTGCTTCACTGGCCCCACTGGTGAATACGACCTCATTAGGGTCGCACTCTATCAGGGCCGCGATCTTCTCTCTTGACTGTTCAACGGCAAAGGCAGCTTCACGGCCAAAGCCATGCATGCTTGAGGCATTGCCAAAAAGTTTATTTGCTTCTGAGATAGCATTTACGACCTCTTGCGCCATAGGCGTAGTCGCGTTGTTATCCAGATATATTATCTGTTGTTCCATATAGTAATCCTCTCTGTAAAAATAGTAACAAAGACCTACAGGGTCAAGCTACACTACCCTGAAAGCAGCGTAGATATCTTTGTCTGATTCATCAGGAGGACAGTTCTTGCTATGGATGAACCTAAGCATATGATGAGTGGTAAACCTGATATGGTTAGCCTTTGCCCATTTTGCGTAGGCACAATTGTCGGGTATGTAGGAAGCGAACATTGCCCGAAGATAGGTCATCTTCTTACAACGGTTACTCTGCGTAAAACGTTTGGCATAAATCTTGCATTGTTTTGTCTCAGGATCGAAGAACTCACACCAAGAGTCCAAGTCAATTACCAGCAGACGCCCGTACATGGCCTTCTCGTGACAGCACAAGCCGCACTGGGTACATGTGTTCTCCCATATGGAGGATTTACAGATACTACACATGGGGCGTCCCTTTAGAGAGCTCTGTCAGCCTGTTCTGGACCTCTTGCTGTATGGGAGGAAGAATGGAGAGTGCTGTGATACTGATATAACCAGCAGAAACTGCCTGAAAGTCGGTCTCAACCGTATCGCACTTCTGTACAGGAGGCACGCCACCCTTCAGGGAGAACACTACAGAATTGCCTAAATGGATGGAGGAATCCTCATACACCTTCTGATTATCATCCTCCCGCATGGTCACAGCGTCGTGATAATCAAGATAGCTCATGACAGCAGGTTTCCATTTTCCATTGCATTTGGAAGGAACGTTAATGTTAAGGATACACTCACTGCTGCAAAGGGGATAGAGCTCGCTGAGGTGGTCTACGACAAACTGAGCAGCTTGTTCAAAGGCAAAGTGACCACTCTCATCACGCGTACAGCTCAAGGCCATTGCCTTCATACCGGTAAGCACAGCTTCCCGTGCAGCGCCTACAGTGCCTGAGTAGAGAATGTCAGTTGAAATATTATACCCGTGATTGATGCCACTGATGACGAGGTCGGGGTCGAAGGAGAAGATATTCCCCTTACGGGCATAGAGCATGCAATCGGCGGGAGTTCCGCTACAATGGTAGTGCATGGGAGCATATTCGGTGATGGTTATATCACCACGGAGGGTCATGGCATGACTGCTGGCACTTCGCTCATGTGATGGCGCACATACCCAGACCTCATGTCCTGCCCGAACAAGGGTCTCCTCAAGGACAGCAATGCCCTTGCTTAGGTATCCATCATCATTTGTCAGCAAAATTCTCATATATGTTGTTCTTGGAACACAACCTTGGCAGAACCGCCACCTTCATAGATGTACCACCGGGGATGAAAACCGAAAATGTGTTCGTACTCCTCTAGACGGCTAATATAACTTGGAAGCGCCTGTTTACTCAAGAGAACCATGACATTCCCACTAAAGCCATTGGATACGAGCACAGCTCCAACACTGCCATTAATTTCTGATGATCGTTTGGTAAGCCAGTCGACCTCAGGACAGGAGACCTCAAGCAGATCACGTAAACCTGTCTGAATCTTCACCATAGTCTTTCCATACAGCATCGCATCTTTAGGGCTGAGCATGAAAGCTGCATCGAAGGTGAGCCTGGATTCCATCAGGATATATTCACAGATATGCCTAACATCTTCTTCAAGGGGAACAACCCGGGCAGAAAGGTCACTTTCCGGGAAATCCCGGATGAACCCTCCTGGCTTCAACTCCTTAAGCTTGGAAAAGGCCACCTCAATGTCCTTACGCTTTGTAGCAATTTCCTCACGCATTGCATTGGGAGAAATCTTACTGTCGATTATGAGGGCTACATACTCCTCGCTCTCTTCAGTAAAGGGGAAGCCCAACTCCTGGAACGTCAGATGCTGGAGGTCAAAGAATAGGACCTTTCCCTTTTGCCCGTTGATCATTGTCAGGAGGTCGCTGATCTTGCACAGCTCATTGTTGAATGTGGTGTTTGCCTGGTATATAACCCGTATCATGGATGAGATGCTCATCTGTAGGTCCATCAGAGCATTGAGGGCCATACAGACTCCCAAAGCTATGGCAGAACTGACCATCTGATTGTCACTGAGGAGCAAAGGCCCTTCAACAGTAACATTCAAGCCTGAAAATTCAACACCTTCACTTGCCAAGATACCAATCACACCCTTGATGTAATTACCCCATCTATCCTCTTTTCGGAACTTGATGTTGCTCAAGGAGAATCGTTTGCGATCATTAAGGGTAGCATTAGCCAGTCGTACCAGCTGATCATTACGCTGAGAAATACCCACAAAAAGGGTGGCGACATCGGTTCCCAAGAGGGACCACCCCTTGCAGGAATCTGAATAACTGCCCAAAAGAGTACAGGTCCCCGGCACCTCTACAATTACGAGTGGTGATTCTTCATACTCTTTTTTATGATAACTTAGTATATTTTCCATGCCCAACCTAGCTTTTATGCGTAATTTTAGGATACTTACCAATAGATTGCAACAAAAAACCACCATTAAGCAAATTGGTGGCTAACTCCTTAGGAAAATCCTTACAAAAAGGCTGGTAAGCACAGAAAGTGAAATGATGAAAAGAGCCTAGCAACAGAAAAACCACCATTTTTGGTGGTTTTCTGTTGCTTATGCAGCTTATTTTTCCAGACCGTATCTTTTCTTAAAGCGTTCGATACGCCCTGCGGTATCAACCATTTTCTGGGTACCGGTAAAGAATGGGTGACAAGCTGAACAAATTTCAACCTCAAGTTTCTTTGCGGTTGTCTTTGTCTTGATCACATTGCCACAAGAGCAAGTGACCTCAGCAACTTCATAACGGGGATGGATTCCCTTTTTCATATATATATCCTCCAGGAATATGTGTTTTCTGCTGGCAGTACGCAGCAGACACGTTTCTGTAGCCGTCTCCGTCCTAATATCCTGCAGAGTTCGAAGGGATCCCTGTATTTATTGAACGTAAGAACGACTCATTATCCTTAGTCTTTCTGATTTTGTCAATGAGGAAAGGAGTCATCTCCTGATCATCCATATCACCCACTGCATTTCTTGTAAGCCAAATCCTTGCTGCCTCATCACTAGGAATCAGGAGGTCTTCCCTTCGGGTTCCACTCTTCTTTATGTTGATGGCTGGGAACTGACGTTTGTCTGCCAATCTCCTATCAAGGATAATCTCATTATTTCCTGTTCCCTTGAACTCTTCGAAGATGACCTCATCCATACGAGAGCCGGTCTCTACCAGACCTGTTGCAATAATGGTCAAACTTCCACCGAACTCAATGTTTCTCGCCGCACCAAAAAATCTCTTGGGCTTGTGCAGTGCATTGGAGTCGACACCACCACTGAGAATCTTTCCACTGGCAGGGACAGTCTGGTTATAAGCTCGAGCCAACCGGGTGATGGAGTCCAAAAGGATGACGACATCCCTCTTATGCTCGACAAGGCGTTTGGCTTTCTCAATCACCATCTCTGCCACCTGCACATGCCGTGAAGCCTGCTCATCAAAGGTAGAGGCAATCACCTCGCCCTTGACATGACGGCGCATATCGGTAACCTCTTCAGGTCTTTCATCCACAAGCAAGACCATCAACACCACATCAGGGTGATTGATACTTATGGAGTTTGCAATCTTCTGGAGCAGTACAGTCTTACCTGTTCGGGGAGGAGCGACGATTAGAGAACGCTGCCCCTTTCCAATCGGACAGAACATATCAATGATTCTGGTCGCCATATCCTCTTCAGCAGTCTCAAAGCGCATCCTCTCATTAGGGAAAAGCGGAGTCAGGCTATCAAAAGGAACGCGCATCTTTGCTTTAATTGGCTCATCGTCATTGACTTCTAGAATCCGTAGTAGGGCAAAGAACCGTTCGTTTTCACGGGGGGTACGTATTTGGCCTTTTACGACATCACCTGTCTTAAGGTAAAGGCTCTTGATCTGGGCTGGTGATACATAGATATCTTCCAAGCCAGAAAGATAGCTGTTTGCAGGAGAGCGCAGGAATCCAAAGCCATCAGGAAGGATTTCCAAGGTACCAATTCCTACGATAACACCCCCTTGAGCTGCATGAAGTCTGAGAATCTCTGCGATGATTTCCTGCTTGCGCAGGTCCAGGATGTTGTCAGAGCTCATACCTTTCTCAACACCGCTCTTGCGAACTTCATCGATAGAGAGGTTGGTATAGTCTGTAAGGTTCAGCACTGGCGCTTCTGGATGTTCTTCAATATTCAGGTCATTGGATGAATCATCCTGCTGACCTTGGCGCATGGGACGGCTCTGGTTGTAGGGTTGCCCCTTTTGGTAACTCCCCTTGCTATGAGGTCTGCTTTGCTGGCTTCTCCCACCGGTTCGAGTGCCGTACTGGCTGTTTTTTCTTGGTTGGCTCTGGTTAGGGCTTCTGTTCTGATTCTGATTCTGATATTGGTTCTGATTCTGATTCTGATATTGGTTCTGACTTGGGTTCTGACTTGGGTTCTGGTTCTGGTTCTGGTTCTGGTTCTGGTTCTGGTTCTGGTTCTGGTTCTGGTTCTGGTTCTGGTTCTGGCTTGGGCTTGGGCTCTGATTCTGGTTCTGATATTGGTTCTGACCCTGATCCTGAGAATCTGATGGTGGCTGGGAAAAGGAAACCGAAGTTACAGGAGCTTGCTTGATCCTGCTCTCTGGTGCAGTCGGGGGTAACACTTTCTCAGAAGGAATCAGCTCAAGCTGCGAGGTATCTTCCTTGGGAGCAGGTTTTCTCTTGGGTGCAACCTTAGCTGTTGCAGACCCCTTAGGCCTTCCCCTCTTCTTAGGTTCAGAGGACACCTGCTCTTCCTGCTTTGCAATGGGAGGAGGGGTGGGTTCGGGTGAAATAGCTACTACTGGGCTTTTTTTGCGTGTAATGCGACGTACGACTTTCTTTGCAGGTTCCAGCGCAGAAGGACGAGCTACGTCAACTTGATCATTCAGTATTTCTTCGGAAGACATAGAATAAACTCCAACGAAACGGGTTTTTTGACAAGGACCTTAGAGCACGTGCTAAAAGGTATAGTCCCTTACCGGTTCCTAAACGTAAAACATAATGTAAGAATGTGCGGAAATGTGAAGGAGTGTATACCATTAGTATTTCCGCGGTTAGTATCCTAAATATATTGCCACTTTCGCACAGTGTCAAGCAAGGCATCCCCATTGATGTACTTACCCGCTAGTATTAACGCTGCAACTGAGGCTTTTCGTCTGACTGAGACCCTGCCCCAAGACGTGAACTGCAATTTCACTGTCTGTGTCTTTCTGCCCTTTGCAGCAAAACCCACCCATACCATGCCAACGGGTTTTTCTGCACTTCCTCCAGCAGGTCCGGCTATCCCTGTGATGGATAGGGCATAGTCAGTGCCTGAGACCTCTAGGATGCCCTCAGCCATTTCAGAGGCACACTCACCGCTTACCGCACCATAGGTCCGAAGCGTGCGCTCCTTGACGCCCAGCATCTTCATCTTCGCATCGTTTGAATAGGTTGCCGCCCCACCCCAGAACCAGGAGGAACTTCCCCCCTCATCTGTGAGCAATTTCGCCACATAGCCTGAGGTACAGCTCTCCGCACAGCTGATAGTCTGGGCCTTAGATCGAAGTAAGTCTGTCAGCAGTGCTGCAGGCATGACATCCCCATCGACTATGAGAGCAGGTCCTACAAGAGAACGCAAGCTCTGCGCCATCTCTTGCCTTCGCTCTTCCGAATCACCAACCAGATAGAGGCTAATCTTCAGATCCTGAAAGCGAGTCCCCCATTGAATCCCCTCCGGTGCAACCTGGCGGCAAAGCTCTTCAAGTTTGGCCTCTGCCAGCAAAAAGGTCGAGTATTCTGTACGGGAGAAGTCATTGTGACCGATAAGCTGTGCAAGCCACGGCAACACCTCATCAAAGAACATAGGATCCATCTCACGGGGAGGGCCGGGCATTGCAACACACGCGACAGAACGTTCACCAACAGGGATAAATCCCTTAAAGCCTGCAGCTGTCCCATGAGGGTTGGCAATCGATTCAAATCCAGAGGGAAGCATAGCCTGCTGTTCATTAGCCCCCCAGATACGCTCACCAATTCTTGCGTAAAGGGCTTCAAAAGCACTCTGGTCCCTGACAAGAGGGACTTTGGCAAGAGTTGCAACAATACTACGGGTAAGATCATCACTGGTAGGTCCTAGACCTCCGGTAAGGATTACCACGTCACAGGTATCGAGGCAGGCTGAGAGGGCGCTGTCGATGGTACCGTCATCAGGGACAATCACCATGCGCTCCACCCGATAGCCAAGTTGGGTCAATTGGCTGGAGACAACCTGACAATGCTTGTCTGCTATCACCCCTCGGGTAAGCTCAGTACCAATGACGAAAAGAGAAGCCGTTTTGTAGAGCATGTTCAATCCTTCTTCCTTAATCGCACAAATGTCAGCAAACCCCTGAACACCCCAAGTGCAAGCAAGAACACCGAGAGATAGATGGAGAGAAAAGCAAACCAGTCATCATATTTGGTATAGAACGTCTGTCCATGACTCTCAGTCATATAGACCGGAACATCATAGATATGCCACCCTGTCTTGAAGGGCTCCATGGGATCGATGATCTTGCCAGTGACATCTATAAGGCAGGTCATACCACTGTTGGTTCCCCGCACAGTTGTCCTACGGTTCTCGATGGAACGGAAGACAGCCATACCAAGATGCTGCATCTCTGCAGAGATTGCTTTTGACCACCCATCGTTGGTCATATTCACAATGACCTGGGCCCCATTACGTACAAACCTGGCATTAAGCGCTCCAAAGACATCTTCAAAACAGATTGGGGTGGAGAATTTTACTCCTTCATCTGTTTCAAACACGACACTCTCATACCCTGTTTCCCACCAGTTATAGTCATTTGCCAAGAGAAGGTGATACAACCAAGGCAATTCTTTCTCATAGGGGAAGTGCTCGGTAAAGGGAACCAAGTGCTGCTTCCTATAGGAATTCTTGACCTTACCCCCTTCAAAGAAAGTAACCGTATTGTAATCCTTACGGTTCCACGACCCGTCTTCTAGCAGAGCAGGCTTGAGAGGGTCGTCAAGAACACCTTCAGGGTTTCCGCTCAACAAGGGGATAGGAAGAGATTTACCAAAGGATACAAACTCCTCAACCAAGGCAGAGGTCGCTTCATCAGAAGGGTATTTCTCATGCCAGGCAACAGAGGGCACAAAAGCTGTCTCTGACCAGAGGATCATGTCTGGTTCTGCAACCATAGCCTCAAGACTCATTTTTCTGAGGTTGTTGAAGTTCCTTTTGTACGTTGTATATCCACCTTCCCAAGTATCTGCATTGTGCTGGATGGTTGCAACTTTCCAGATTGTATCAGGTTCTTGGGCATTCCAATGCTGGATGCTCACAAATCCAAAAATGAGCGTGGCAAGGAGCAGAACGCCATATGCAATAACAGCGAGCAGGTTGACCCTGAGGGTTGTGATCAGATCATCACCATCTGAGCACAAGCGATCACAGAGCCACGCTCCTAGGAAGGTCTGGGGAAGCACCAGAAGAAAGGTAATGCCCCATACACCTACGAGTGAAGCAATCTGAATAAGAGGAAGATATTCGTAGACGGCATACCCAAGGGTCCCATAGGGATAGCCTGCAAACCAGTCTTGGCTCACATAGGTATAGGCCACCCATATGACAGCCTGCACCAGGTAGCCATACTTCTTAAACAGCCGCTCACCTGCTTTCAACAGGGGAAAGAGCAGAACCATCTCCCCACCCTTGATAATCGGTACAATCAGGATTGCCAGAGGGTGGAATGTCTTCAGCCAGTAGTTGAAAAGCAGATAGAAGACAAACCCAAAGAAAAACCCATAGGCAGGGACCAATTTCCAGGTTGTGTTTCTAATGACGGCAAAAAGAGGAATCAACGCAAAAAATGCGATGAATCCAAACCCACCATTAGTAATGAAGCCGGGGAAAGCCATCGAGTACACGAAAGCTGTAACCACCAAAATAAAAACCTCAGAACAGACTGTTCTGAGGCTCCGTCTCTTTTTCAAGCTATGCAAAAGAGTCTCTCCTACATTCAACCATTACGGTCAATCAGTCAATGTCAGCTTTGGTCTCACGTAAATTCCAGACATAGTCCTTGAGCTCTTTTCCAGGACGGAAAATAGCCACCCCGTGGGTCTCTACTGCTACAATAGCTCCTGTCTTGGGGTTACGAGCCCTCTCCCTACCTTTGCGGGTACGGACCTCAAAGGTGCCAAAACCGCGCAGTTCGATGACCTGGTCGTTCTTAAGCCCAGCTTTCACCTCTTCAAAAAATGCGTCGATTATCATATGGATGTCTGACCGATTCAGTCCATGTTTTTCATGAAGACTTTCAATAATGGCCGCTTTTGTCAATTTAGGTTCTGCCATGGTAACTCCTTCACCAAATCTATTTATCATGCGTAGACCGGCATTTCAACCATACCGGTATATAGTATTCAGAACTATGCTGTTATGCCTGAACAGCAGCTTGAGCATTCATCTTGTTGAATCGGGCATGCAGTCTTGACTTCTTCCTGTCGGCAGTGCGGGAATGGATGACGCCTTTACTTGCGGTTGAATCTAGCAACTTGAGGCTAAGGTCGAGAGCAGCAGAAGCGCTAGTCACATCCCCAGCTACCAAAGCAGCATCAAATTTCTTTATGGCTGTGCGCATAGTACTTTTTGCAGCACGGTTCCTCATTCTGCGAACGGCGTTTTGTCGCTCTCTTTTTTCAGCAGACTTGTTAATCACGTAATACCTCCAAACATATCACTTAGAATACGTATTTCTTGTATAAATATAGAATCGGCAACGAGGGCCAACGATTAAATAAAATATCACACTCTCTAAAATCGGTCAATACAATGCTTTATATCAGTTCGACAAATATTCGGCTGAATACTCCTTAGTAATCTCCCAGCGATTGGCTCCTTCATTGAAAATAACAGCTGAATGGGGGATACTGAGCATTCTGCCTTCCGATCCAAATAGCGTAATTTTTTTCCTAAGAATGTTGATTTCTGTAATTTTCATCATTTCAAACCCTACTTTGATCTTACTTCCTTCCGATGGGTACTTACGCTTCTCCTCCACATAGAAGTCAAACTCATACGAGAGGCAACAGAGCAAACGCCCGCACGGGCCGGAAATCTTCATGGAGTTGAGCGACAGGTTCTGCTCTTTTGCCATTTTGATGGAAACAGGATTCAGCTTGTCCGTCACACTGTGACAGCAATAATCACGCCCACATACGGCCAGACCTCCAAGAACGCGACTCTCATCACGGACTCCAATCTGTCTCAGCTCAATGCGAATCCGGAATACCGATACCAAATCCTTGACCAATTCCCTGAAATCCACCCGGACATCAGCAGTAAAGAAAAAGATTATCTTAGGTTCTCCAAGCAAGAAGTGGGCAGTCACCAGTTTCATTTGCAGCTTGTGCATGGTAATCTTTTCCCTACAGATCTTCATCGCCTCGTCTTCCTTAGCGGAGAGTTCCTGGTAGCGGGACATATCAGAGGGGGTAGCCAACCGATCGATCCACTGGATATCCCCTGAAAGTTGCACCATCTCAGGAGGAGACATTCCAGAACATCCATCATTGAATACTTCATCAGGTTCGTCATTATAGGGGATCTCTTCGCAAGAGGCCAACTCTTCAACGTCCTTTTGGTCTGAAGCAACAAAGTCCTTTTGGTCTGAGCCGACAACATCCTCTTCACCAAAGGTTTCGCAATGGAGACAGCCCCCACGACACTGATCATCACCCTTCTGGTACTCTCTGCCCAAGTTATGAGCACTAGCGACAATAACGCCCATATCAAGCCCGTAACGGGTAGGAGAGACTACAGAGGTCCCTGGGTAGAGAACAGTATCCCAAGCACAGATGATTGTCTCATTGGAAGAGGTGTTTTTTACCATATATATATAAGCGCTGGAGGGCTTGTTTTTCACAGGAGCCTTCTCAACGCTACGTACACGATCTTTTTTCATGCTAATCCTTTGCCACAAGGGCGGAGCATACTCGCTAAAACTTACGCTATCACGAGTAAGAATAATTGTCAAACTCTATGTTCTTTTATATAAGTATTTTCTACCCTGTGAATTACGTATATTGACGATTACCTTTGCTCATGGTATATTTTAGATACTCTTTAGAACAAGCGAGAATCCAAACTCAAGGAGCCTGTATGCAATTTTTTGATACGCACGCACATATAGGGTTGCTCCAAGATGATAGAATGGAACAACTGCTGGCAGTCCAACTTGCTAAAGTCAAGATGGTCAGACACATCGTGAGCATTTGCAATAGCCTTTCCGACTTTGAAAGGACCTATGCAAACCTTGAGAGTGCATACGGTGTCTACCATGCTGTGGGGGTATCTCCCACTGAGGTGGCCAATCCAGGCAGGGATTGGGAAGAGAGAGTTCTCCTCCATGCAAAGAAAGAGCGAATTGTGGCCATTGGGGAGACCGGACTTGACTACTACCATATGTTCGGTGGCGATAAGAGCGCACAAGTAGAGCTGTTCCTCAGGCATCTGGACATTGCCAAGCAGCTTGACCTGCCTATCATCATTCACAACAGGAACGCTGGTGATGACATTCTGAACATCCTTGAAAAAAGACTCCCCCCTAAGGGAGGAATCCTCCACTGCTTTGGAGAGGACTGGACTTTTGCCAAGAGAGCACTTTCGCTCAACCTCACATTCTCCTTTGCCGGTAACCTTACCTTCAAGAACAGCAGAGCAATCCAAGAGGTTGCACACAATCTCCCCTTAGATAGAATCGTCATAGAAAGTGAAGCCCCGTTCATGACCCCCTACCCTTATAAGGGTGAGCGAAACAAGATATCGTACATCATTGAGACAGCAAAGGCCCTCAGTGAAATTAGGGAAACCTATCTTGAAGAGCTCAGTGAAAGTCTTTATGCTAACAGCCTAAGGGCCTTCTCCCTTCCAAAGGACGTATGAACAAACAGAACCTGTATCATCCGGTAACAATTGGAAACACCCAGATCAAAGGGAATCTTTTTCTCGCACCTCTTGCGGGCTACACTGATGTGCCCTTCCGTTCCCTGTGCATAGAGATGGGATCAGACATGACCTTCACCGAAATGGTTAGCACAGAAGGGCTTTTTCGCAAGGGAGAGAAAACTCTTGCTCTCCTTCAGAAGGCTCCGAATGAGACTGAGTATGCTATCCAACTGTTCATGGGCACAACAGATTCCCTTCCAGGCGCCCTTGAACAGCTTCGAGGCTATAACCCCACCTTCATCGACATCAACTGCGGATGTCCCGTTCCTAAGGTCACCAAAACTGGAGCAGGGTCATCGATGATGAAAAACCCCCCACTCATCACAGAAATCGTTAAGATGATAACAAGGACCATCCCTACTGCTGTTTCTGTAAAGTTCCGTACAGGGTGGGACGAGAACAGTCAGAACTATCTGGAGTTTGCCCAGGCGGCTTTGGATGGGGGAGCATCCATGCTCACCCTGCATGCAAGGACTAGAGCCCAAGGATATGCACCTTTTGCTGACTGGGCAAAGCTGAAGACATTGAAGGATTATTGCATTACGAACGGATATGATGTCCCCATCTTTGGTTCAGGGGATCTGTTCCATGCTCAGGATGCAAAAAAAATGCTCCAAGAAACCGGTATCGACGGAATCATGTTTGCCAGAGGAGCCATAGGCAACCCCTTCATTTTCCAACAAACTAAAGACCTCCTCGAGGAAAGAGAGGAAAGAACCATATCCCTTGAGCAGAAAATTGCCATCATACTGCGACACCTCGACCTCATGATTGCCCACTATGGGGAAAAGAGCGCATGCATCCAAATGCGCAAGCATACTTGTTCCTACCTCAAGGGAATTGCCAACACCTCTGCAATCAAGCAGGAAGTGGTTAAGGCGAGCAAGAGAGAAGATTACCTGGAAGCTATGCATAGGCTCCAAGCTAGTTGTTGACCACTCAACAGGTAAAATGGTACGTTAAGGTTAGTAAATTCAGTGAGAAGGTAGTGCAATGAGAATACTAGTACTGGGCTCAGGAGCCAAAGACCATGCCATTGCATGGTGGTTTTCCCAGAGTCGTCTTATCAATGGTCTATTTGTAGCTCCAGGAAACGTAGGCACCGAATCCATTGCTAAAAATCTTGCCATAGATCCAGCTGATCCGAAGCAGGTGTATGAAGCGTGTAGACAAAATGCCATTGAGTTCGTATTCATCGGAACAGAGGCTCCCCTGTTCACAGGTGTCATTGACTACCTCAATGAACGGGGCATCGATACATTCGGGGCGCCCCGCAGAGCGTTAAAGCTTGAAGGCGACCGTGATTTCTCAAGAAAGTTTACAGATAGGCATAATATCCCCACTCCTACACACCATGTCTTTGATGACGAGGAAAATCTTTCAGCATACCTCCAGAGACACAAGGGTGAGCGGTTTGTAGTAAAAAGCAATACCATCGCACCAAGCCGTGTCATGATCGATTCAAGTGATTATGACGCCTTGATGAAGTTCTCCAAGAAAATTCTCCCAAGCGCCTCAATCCTGCTTGAAGATCATCTCGAAGGCCTTCCCATCACCCTTACCCTCCTGGTCGACAACAAGGGCTACATGATGTTACCCCCATCGAGTGATTACATGAAGGCAGGTCATGGAGGGATTCCTACTGGAGGGATGGGGTCTATCTGTCCAGTACCACTACAGGAATCTGTCAGCAAGTCGCTTGTCGACACCATCATAGAACCAACACTCTTTGGGCTGAAGGCCGAAAAGATGGCCTATAAGGGAGTGCTGACCATCAGTGTCATAATCACCAAACAAGGCCCGATACTTGTAGATTATCACGTACGATTCAATGATCCAGCAGCACAAGCCATCGTTCCGCTGATCAGAACTGACATCATCGATATCCTTACAGCCATGAAGGAAGATACGCTTTCTACCTTTAACCTTGAGGTCTCCACCAACTCTGCTGTCGCTCTTGTGGTAGCATCTGAAGGATACCCAGAGGACCCTGTAGTCGGAAAAGAGCTCGATCCTATCCCTGCGGCGCTCATGAGCAACGCCTTCATGGGCTCCCCATTCTACTTCTTTGGCGGTGTACACTCAGACAACGGAAAGCTGGTAACCAATGGAGGCCGTTGTGTTACCGTCGTGGGTATCGGCTACAACATCATGGATGCCAACAAGAACGCCTATAAGGGAGTCAAGCATATCTCATTCCCAGGGGCTTGGTACCGCCCCGACATTGGGGATAGCTTCTTTACAAACTGACCAAGGATAAAGGCTCTTTTAGTAACGAGAAGCCTTTTTTTGAGATAAACACCCTATTCCCCTCTTATCCCAATATTTTCCAACCACTGCAATCCCTACAGAAAAGGACACCACCGGTGTCCTTTTCTGTAGTCTGTATCTCTTGTTTCCTATCGTTATAAAGAAATCAAGCCTCCTAGGTCGTCAGTGACGATGACCTCATCTTCGGGTGACGCCTGCACAGCATAGGTAGGGAGTTCATACTTCTCAAGCCAGACACCTTGCGGTGCATCAGGATTGGCTACCAAGGCTGGGATGGAGATGATGAACATCTCCTCCATCAGAGGCAGCTTGAACTTCCTGGTGATGCTTATCTCATTCCAGCCAGCATCCGTATAGGATACTGTGATGGTATGCTTCTGTCGTACCACATCAACCTTGTCCCGATCCCGTGGGTAGAACTCAAGGGGATCGAGCTTGTCCACCTGAACCTCTACCATCTTCAAAGCAACAATTTCCTCACCATTTACGGTGATGGTCTTGTTGTCCAAAAGGACGGTATGCTGCTTTCCAATAAAGAAAAGCATAACTGCAAACAGTAGAACAACCACAATAGCTATCACGCGCATCAGAAATGTTCTAGTAAAGGGTATCTTCATACCTCAACCCCCTGTTCTTGAGCAAGAATCTGCCCTGCTATACCCCGATCATGTTTCTTCCTGATTTCGTAGAGAACCAGCGAGACGGTGATGACTCCATAGGAGACAAAGACTCTGAAGTACTCTCCAAGCTGGGCCTGACCGATTAGGTTCTTTCCCGCCATAGGGGAAACAATGAACATAAGGTGGAATAGGATAACTCCCAAGAAAACATTACGAATCTTTGCATGGCTTACGGTCGCACCTCCAACCAGGAGGGCGGCAACGCTAAACATGCCGATCTGCATATGACTGTTATAGGTATTAAGGGTTCCAATGTTTTGCAGGTAGATAATCATGCCATACCCTGCGAACACCGTTGATATGACAATGGCGACAATACGGGTATGTTCAACCTTGATACCAGATGCCCGGGCAACTTCCATATCCTGCCCGACTGCGCGCATATCCTGTCCAAGCTTTGTCTTCCTGAACCAGAGGACGAATATGCACAGCAGCGAGATTATGATCAGGGTGAACAGGGGAATGGGGATATTGAACAGACGAATCATCAAGAGGCTGTCCAATGACTTCCTGATGCCAATAAGATTGACGGTATTACGGATACCATAGCCTCGGGGTAGCAACAGTGCGTTCGAACGGATAGGAATGATGACTCCCATACCATAAAGGACTATCAACTGGTAAATACCATTCATGAAGAAACCGATGATGTAGCTGGTGACCATCTCACGCCCTTTGGCCATATTGAGGATCTTCCCACACCAGATTCCAAGCGCTACGGAGATGGGTGTGGATATGATCATGGCAAGCAGCATGCCAGGAATCCCGACGATGCCCCAGTCGCTGATGAAGATCAGGCCAATTTGGCCGGCCATGGCACCGAGTGTCATACCGAAGTTCAGGCCCATACCGGCGAGGATAGGGATCAGCAGGCTGACGATCAAGAATGAGTTTCGTGCAATACGGACAACAACCTCACTGACGAGGTAGTTGGCAGAGTACCCACTGAGGGGTATGCCAAAAGCACAAATTACCAAAAAGAGAATTGTTACCGTATTATTTCCCAGAAAGCGTTTCACCTTCTGGAAGTTAGTTCTGTGGAGCGTCATCGAGTTGCCTCCGTTCTTCTGGTCAGGGCATAGAGAATCATACCGTTGGAGACGATAATCCTGATAACCTCAGACATATCGGTATGAATCATTGAATTCATCACTGAAGGAGTCATGGTCAGAATTCCCTGGAATAGGAAGGTTCCAACTATGACGTTCGTAATGGTGGCCTTGTTTACTGAAGCTCCTCCTATCAGAATGGCAGAGACTGCCGGCAGAGCCATATAGAAAGGTCCCATATAGAGCTGGATAAATCCAAAACTCTGCTGATAGACAAGAATACCTAGTGCTCCAAGCCAGGTAGACATCACCACACTTAAGGCGCGTATGTTATCTACATGGATTCCACTTGCACGGGCAAACACTGGGTTTGACCCCACAGCAGTCATGGCTGTACCTGTCTTGGTATGCAAAAAGGCCCAAATTATAAAGGCAAGCAGTGCAAAAAAGAGGAACATCCCAGTAGGTATGGTCAGGTGGTCAGTCAAACGGATAGAAAGAAAGTCATTGAGCACATGCCAATAGTACCCTTCGGTGGATATGGTCGTACGCAAGCCTGTGCCTGCATACCCCCAAACCATCGTGGGGTTGCTGTATGGCAACAAGAGCCACATGATGCACATGAACGCTACAGAGGAGAAACCCACATAGGTAGCGATCATCATCTCTCCACCCTTAACCCTGTTGAGCAACTGCCCATACCCCCATCCGAGGATAACGGCAAACGGTGTTGCAAATACAATCGCCATCATAAAGGATGCAGGTCCGGTAAAGTTGAACTGCATGGAGAGGGTACCTCCGAGCAGACCCGCTATGATCCCCAGTGGGAGGCCGAAGTTCAGGCCACAACCACTATGGATCATCGGAACCATAGCCAAGACCATAACAGCATTCATACCAAATCTGTTAAATGTATCAGAGAGGCTGGTCCCTATATTTACGCCGACAAAAGGCGCTGCAATAAAGAGCAACAGCAAAAACATTCCGATGATGATACGAGGCAAACCAAATGCTTTTGCCGCCTGCTGTAGGGTAGAAATCATTTTTTCTACTTTCACGTTCATACACTACCTCCGTCAACCAATTCACTCTTCTGTCCAACCATCATGAGGCCGAATTCGGCACTATCGGTGGTAGCGGGAAGGATCCCCAGAACCTTGCCATCAGAGACAATGGCAATACGATCACAGATTGACCTCAACTCTTCCAACTCGGAAGAGATCATGACAATGGTAGTTCCTTGCTCTTCATTAAATTTTCTCAAGGCCTGCAAGACCAGAGACTTTGCCCCGATGTCGATCCCACGTGTGGGTTCTGATACGAAGAGCAGTTTGGGTTCAACAGCAAAAGCCTTGGCAAGACAAATTTTCTGCTGGTTTCCTCCAGAGAGTTCCTTTGCCTTCTGCTTGGTGCTGGTACAACGAATCTCCATCTGCTTCACATAGGAATCGGTAGCTTCTTGGATGGCTTTCTGGTCCCTCCACGTGAACAGCCCTCCCAATCTCTTCTTCAAATATTTCTCTTGGACTTGCATAGCAGTGAAAGATACATTCCACTCCAGGCTCTCATCTAGCAGAAGCCCTACCCCACGACGATCCTCACTGACAAAGGCCATGCCTGCATCAAGGACGTTTCTAGGATTGTTGAGGGGAATTTCCCTACCTTCAAAGAAAATCTGTCCACCTGCAGGAAAAAGGCCCATAGCACCATTGGGAATACCCAGCTTGCCTTGACCAGCCATGCCCCCGATACCAATGATTTCCCCTTTGAAGACATCCAGATTCACATTTCGGACAACCTCTCCTGGCATGTCTACCCAGAGATTCTGCAGTTTCAGCATGATCTCACGATCTTTAGTATCAGCGACGGCTCTCTTATGACTGGCGGTATTTACCTCACGACCTACCATCCATCTGGCGATTTCAGGAATCAGCACCCCTTTGGCAGGGACAGTCTTGATAATCTTTCCATCACGCATAACCATGATGGTGTCACAGACATCCAGGATTTCCTGCAGCCTATGGGTGATGAAGATGATGGCGATGCCCGACTCGGAGAGTAGACGCATCGCAGCAAGGAGGCTATCAGCCTCCTGTTCAGAGAGGACCGCAGTTGGCTCGTCAAGGACGAGAAGCTTTATGCCCTCAGCACCATCAGTTGCTTCCTTGCTCAGTTCCCTGGCGATTTCAGTAAACTGCTTATGCCCTACAGGCATCTGTGAAACCATCATCTCAGCATCCAGGGTGACAGCAAGTCGCCCTATTGCCTTTTTAGAAATTTCGGTCATCTTCTCCCTGTCGAGGACATTGAGGCGGTCTCCGAAAAGTTCAGAAAGTATAGTGTATTTGAGAGGTTCCCGGTTAAGCAGAATATTCTCCGTTGCAGTAAAATCAGGCAAGAGAGAGAACTCCTGATGAACCATTCCTATGCCAGCGGCTAATGCATCAATAGGGGAAGCAAACGTAACCTTCTTTCCATTTATAATAACATCGCCCCCAAATCCACCAGTCTGATGAATCTCATCCATGCCAAAGAGAATCTTCATCAGCGTAGACTTTCCTGCACCATTTTCTCCTACAAGGCCGAGAATCTCACCCGGTCTGAGGGAAAAATTCACATCTGTGAGGACTTGGTTGCCAAAAAAGTCCTTGCTGATGTGTTTCATCTCAAGCAACGGGGTTTCTTTTTCATTCATATGATAAATCCTTTCAATCTTGGGTGTGACCCTTACGTCAACAAGACGTAACGGTGACGACCAAGGCCGTTATCAAAGAGAAGAAAAAACGCTACAAGAGAGGAACTCTCCAGTAGGCCAATCATTATAAAGGGGGAGAGTACCACTCTCCCCCTAGTAACTCAATACCAAAACTTATTTGATAGTAAAATACTTATCAGGAACTACGAGGTCAGCATTACCCATGAAACCCTTACCCATCATGTAGGTATCCTGGTAAATAAGAATGTGGTTCTTAGCACGGACACCAGTGTTGACGTCAGAGTAAGGAGCACCATTCCACTTAGCATTAGGAGTATACTTGCCATAGGCTTTCATGACGTCACTGAGCTTGAGCAGTTCACTCTCGCCCTTGAGAACGTTGATAGCATGCTGGCCCAAACCTGCAGTACTGGTATAACCATAGGAGAAAGCCCAGGTGCCGAAGCGTCCAGCGCCACCCTTGGCGATAACAGAGGATTCGACTTTCTTCAGGATAGCGGCGAAATCACCAGCTTCTGCTGAAAGGTCGATGCCCAATGCGCCAGGATAACCCATCAGAGGACTGGGAAGGTCAGCTTCGATGAAGTAGCCACCGTAAGCCAAAAGCTGCTTGAGCAGGGGTTCGGTATGAGCATCGTTGGTACAGAAGAAAGCTGCGTTCTGGCCATATGTCTCAATCCAAGCGGGGACTTTTTCAAGGATATACTGCTGAGCACCGGCAACACCAACGTCACTGGTCGGATCAGGGGCAGTCTCCATGACAAACTCCATTCCCAAATCGTTACAGGCAGCCCTCATGATCGCTACACGGCGACTCATTGTCTCATAGCTGAGGTGTCTGGGGAAGGAGATGTGAACAAAGGTATCACAACCAAGTTCATGAGCAGTACGAATGATCAGGTACCCACGAGCAATGAAGTCATTGTTCACAGCCAAATCAGCTGCACTCTGGATTACACCTGGATCCTCGTGAGCCTCACCGGCGATACAGAGAACATCACTTCTCTTTTCCTTTACACGACGGAAAGCTTCAGTTGTTCCAGGAATGGCCTGGTTTACAATGATAGCCTTAATCTTCGGGTCATCAGCCAGACCTGAGATAACGCTGATGGTGGTCTCAGCTTCATCCATGAAGTTGTCTGGATAGGTCACGTGCTGAATCATTCCACCATTGTTGACAGAACCATACTCTTCAATGAGGCGTTCTGCACCACGGAGGTCATCTTCTGACTGTGACACCGTACCAGTGACAACACCGATTCGAAAATCTTTTCCAGCGGTAGCGGTTTCTTGAACTCCGGCAGCAAAGAGCATGCCAGAAACTAGAAGCACACAAAGAACAAGAGCAAACATCTTTTTCATTTCTACTTCTCTCCTTTAGGGATAGTTATTCTTTATAATACGAAAAAGAAGGGCCACTTGCAAGAAAAGAATATTTTTTTATACATTTCGCAATAGCTACTTCATATTGTGTAGCATAAATATATAAAAAATAGGGCACATGTACCCAATTTGGTACAGTATGCCCTATACGATTCTCTAAAAATGTATGGTTATTTCCCCAAAGGAGCAACCGCTTGCTGTCTGCGTACCTCATACAAGAGGATTCCCGCCGCTACAGAAACATTCAATGAATCGATATGCCCGCTTGTAGGGATCGAGACTATTCCGTCACAGAGTTTCTTGGTAAGGTCTCTCATACCCTTGCCCTCACTACCCATGACCAAGACAGTTCTCTTTGGAAATACCGTCTTGTACGTCTCCTTACCTGCCATGTCTGCACCATATACCCAAAACCCGCTACCCTTCAGGTTCTCAATCTCACGGTTGAGGTTGGTAACCACAGCCATAGGAACATACTGGGCAGCCCCTGAAGAGACCTTTACCACAGTGGAGTTGGCCTGTGCGCTTCGTCTTTCAGGTATGATGACCAATGATACGGCAAACTGATCTGCAGAGCGGAGGATCGCTCCGAGGTTCTGAGGATCTGTTATCTCATCGAGCACCAAAACCAAAGCACTTTCGTCGTCCCTGAGCTTGGAACAGAAATCCTTGACTGTGCTGAACTGGATCTTTGAGGTCCCTTTCTTCACATCAAGCAACTCCAGAACAGCCCCACGATGATCCTCCTGATCGACCATTCGGTCCATCTCAACCTTGGCAATTTTCTTTATGAGCACTTTTCCTGTCAGCAGTGCCTGACGTTCCAAAGCTTCTGTATGGCCTCCCATTCCGCGACAAAGGTACAATACTGACCCTGATGCGGCCTGCTTGAGGCTCTCTTCTATGGCATGAAAGCCAAATATCTTCTCTCCCATTCTCTTCTCCTGCTCGTCACAGCTTACTGTATTATAAAAATTTAGGCTACAACATCGCTGAAGTAGCCTACAGTTTAATCCTCAAAAGGAACAGGAGTTGGCGAAAAATCTTCACCTAGGGCATTTGCCAGATCCTGCATGATTTTCTTTGCTTTTGAATTCATCCGCTTGGGAACCTGTACAAGTAGCTTCAAGTACATATCACCCCTATCTGTGGAGTTGAGTTTTGTAACGCCGCGTCCACGCACGCGCAACATCTTCCCTGACTGCACACCAGAAGGAATAGTAACCTTGATAGACTGTCCGTCTATGGTGGGAACCTGAATATCAGCTCCTAGGGAGGCCTGCGTGATGGAGATGGGAACTTGGCAAAAAAGGTCATAATCCTGTCTGACGAAGTACTTGTGAGCCTTTACGTTCACATAGACGTACAAATCACCTGAAGGACCACCGTTTGCTCCGGCATCACCCATTCCACGAAGTACTACACGGCTTCCATTGTCCACCCCGGCGGGGATGGTCACCTTGACCTTCTGCTGCTTTCGCTTGAGTCCATTTCCATGGCACTCGGTACAAGGGTTATCAATAACTCGGCCACTACCATTACAGGTCGGGCAGGTACTCGCTATGGCAAAGAATCCGCTGTTGCGCCTGACTTGTCCACTACCATTACAGGTGGGACAAACCTTGGTTCCAGCCCCCCCTTGGGAACCTGAACCACCACAAGCTTCACAGGCTATCTGGTGGGAGTATGCCACTTCCACCTTGGTACCAAATACTGCATCCTTAAAATCAATTTCAATATCATAGCGGAGAGAAGACCCAGCTTCAGGGCCTCTCTGAGCCCCTCGGCCACCCTGGGTACGACCACCGCCGCCTCCAAAGAACGAACCGAAAATGTCTTCAAAACCGCCACCGCCACCACCAAAGATGTCGCTGAAATCGCGGTAGACATTTGAGTAATCATGACCGCCACCATTGGCTCCATTGAGACCAGCAAACCCGAACTGATCGTACATCTGCCTCTTTTTTTCATCGGCGAGAATATCATAGGCTTCAGTTGCTTCTTTAAATCGCTCCTCAGCCTGCGCATCCCCCGGATTCCGATCCGGGTGATTGGCAATAGCCAGCTTGCGGTACGCCTTTTTTATCTCATCCAGTTGTGCTGTCTTCGCGACTCCAAGCACTTCATAATAATCTCGTTTCGCCACGGTGCGACTTCCTTCGAACAAATTGGCCTAGAAACATCATGCCGGCAAAAGCCGACATGATGCAAAGCCTATCTTCTATAGTAACCTGTTTGGGAAACCTTAGTCTACGACTTCATAATCGGCATCTTCAACATTGTCTTTTCCGGTATGCTTCTTAGGCTCGGCCCCCTCGCCTGAAGGCTGGCCTTCAGGTCCACTTTCGCCACCCTCCGGTGCAGAGGTATTCTTATACATCTCTTCTGCCAGCTTGTAGGCGGCTTGCTGGAGAGCTTCGCTCTTGGCCTTAAGCTCTTCAGCAGAAGAGCTCTGGTTATCAAGTAAAGTCTTCAGTTCGGCAATAGAACTCTCAATTGCAGCCTTGTCTTCTGAGGAAATCTTATCCCCATACTCCCTGAGAGACTTCTCAGTGGAGTAGACCAGGCTGTCAGCCTCGTTACGGGCATCAATGCGAGCACGTTCCTTCTTATCCTCTTCAGCATGAGTTTCAGCTTCACGAACCATCTTTTCAATTTCAGAGTCACTGAGGCCGGAAGAACTCTCGATGCGAATCTTCTGCTCCTTGCCTGTGCCAAGGTCTTTGGCAGAAACATGGACAATACCGTTGGCATCGATGTCAAAGGCAACCTCAACCTGAGGAACACCACGAGGAGCGGAGGGGATACCGATAAGATCAAACTTACCAAGTGTCCTGTTCTGAGAGGCCATCTCACGTTCACCTTGCAGGACATGGATGCTTACTGCTGTCTGTCCGTCAGCGGCTGTAGAGAATATTTGGCTCTTGCGAGTTGGAATGGTCGTATTACGCTCTATCAGGCGAGTATTTACCCCACCAAGGGTCTCGATACCAAGGGAGAGCGGGGTTACATCCAGCAAAAGGATGTCCTTGACATCTCCACCGAGAATACCACCCTGGATAGCAGCACCCATGGCAACAACCTCATCAGGATTTACACCCTTATGGGGCTCCTTGCCGAACAGCTCACGCACTACAGCCTGAACAGCTGGAATACGTGTTGAACCACCAACGAGGATGACCTCATCGATATCTGCTGCCGTTAGACCGGCATCGCGCAGTGCGTTCTTTACAGGAAGCTTAGTACGCTCTATCAAGTCAGATACAAGTTGCTCAAACTTAGAGCGTGAAAGGGTCATGGCCAAATGCTTGGGCCCTGAGGCATCAGCAGTGATGAACGGCAGGTTGATATCGGTGCTGGTTGAGTTGGAGAGTTCTACCTTTGCCTTTTCAGCCGCTTCACGCAATCTCTGCAAAGCCATCTTGTCACTGGTAAGGTCAATGCCATTAGCCTTCTTGAATTCTGAAGCTATCCAGTCAATTATTCTCTGGTCAAAGTCATCACCACCAAGGTGGGTATCACCGTTGGTCGACTTGACTTCGAAAACACCGTCACCCAGTTCGAGGATGGAGATATCAAAGGTTCCACCTCCAAGGTCATACACGGCAATTTTTTCTTCCTTGGTCGCATCCTTTCCAATTCCATAGGCAAGAGCTGCTGCAGTAGGCTCGTTGACAATGCGCTTGACATCCAAGCCAGCAATCTTACCTGCATCCTTGGTTGCCTGGCGCTGTGCATCATTAAAGTACGCGGGAACAGTTACAACTGCTTCTGTCACGGCCTCACCGAGGTAGTCCTCTGCAGTTTTCTTCATCTTCTGCAGGATGGCAGCTGAAATCTCCTGAGGAGAGTAGCTCTCACCACGGATATCAAGTTTTATCTCGCCACCAGAGCCTGAGCTTACCTTATAGGGAATCCTACTCAGTTCTGAGGGAATTTCACTCGCTTTGCGTCCCATGAAACGCTTGATCGAGTACACAGTATTCTCTGCATTGGTTATCATCTGGTTCTTAGCGGGTTGACCGACTAAGCGATCACCCTTTGCTGTATATGCAACAACAGAAGGAGTAGTTCTCTGTCCTTCACTGTTGGCGATGACCATAGCGTCGTTGCCTTCCATAACCGCAACACAACTGTTGGTTGTGCCTAGGTCAATTCCAATAATTCTTCCCATTGTATATTTCTCCTCTCCAATTTATTTCATATTCATCATGGGCCTAGCCCATGCAGATAAAGTACTCATACCAAATCCAATCGTCAAATGTTAGGCTTGCCAACTTTTACTTTTGTTGGTCGTAATACCCGCCCATGCAATTTGTATCCAGCGGAAAACTCTTCAAGAACCATTTCGTGCTCCAATGAATCATCCGTAACCACCATACACGCCTCATGCTCCTCAGGATTGAACTCCTTCTCCAAAGCCTCAATTCGCTCAAGACCCCAGTTACGCTCCAGAATTCCAAAGATCTGTGAGTTGGCCATTACCACACCATCATGGACTTTCTTGTAGTCCTCAGTGGATTCAGCAGCTTCCAAGGCACGGCTAAAATCATCAAGGGGCTCCAACAGGTCCTTGATAAGAGAAGAGTTGGCATACTTTACCGCGTCTTCCTTGTCTCGGATCAGGCGCTTGCGGGTATTCTCAAGGTCAGCACGGTTACGCAGCATCTGATTTTTCATCTCAGAAGCCTCTGCCTGGGCAGTCTCAACCTGTTCTTTGAGAAGAGCTATTTCCAACTCTTTCTGCTCCACCTCCGAAAGGGTAACAGCCTCATCTTGCGTGACGTCTGGATTCTCATCCTTCTTGACTTCTGGATTCTCATCCTTCTTGGACTGCTTTTTTTCCTGTTTCTTATCCATTCCAATTCCTCAACTTTTCCTATGCCATGCATGAGCACGGGCACAAGTATATTTGCAAGTTCAAGCACAAAGCTTACCTCATGCCGAACCAATTCTGATAACCTAGTGTAACGTAATGAGTAGCCCCACCCTGGGCATGGCATAACATACTCATAAGGGATTGCAAGGGTCAAGTAGTTTTTTCCTGGATATACCCTATTTTACTTCTCCAAACAGAGAAGGAAAACGCTGACAACCTTGAATACCTAAAGAAAAAAAAGGTCACTATGCAGACACTGCAAATTCTATGGTTGCGTGCATTGTCCATAACGTTAAACAATAGGATTCATAAGAAAAAGATCTGGGATATCTTGCACTGAAAAACTGGAAATCCTTAGGAGGAAGCTTCACCCTCATCAAGGATAATCACTTCTTCCTCACTCTCAGGGAGATACTCCACCTGATGCTTTTCAGCCACAGCTATTTTTTCATTCTCTAACTCACTTTCGGCAGTAAGGAATCCTACTTTTCTGAATTAACCTAAAACCCGATTTTTACTCTTGTTTCCCCTTGGATCCAGGGGGATTTCTCGTGTTCCTTGAACAAAAGTTTTCCGCTGTAAAACATGATAAAATAGTGCTATAAATTTATCTTAAATATGGCTTAATTTGTTCTACGAAAAGGGTTTGATGCTTGACAAAAATGACTTTATATGCTTATTCTGTAAGTAGATAAACCATTTTTGGAGGTTCCTTCCCGTGAAAAAGATAATCCAGCCGCTTCACAGCACCCATCTCTCCTTCAAGCATTACCCGATCCTCTCCGCCTTCTTCAAGCAATACGGGCTCTTCGCGTTCTTTGACTTCCATCTCCCCAAGAAACGCCACTTCCAAGTCTCCCACGCCCAGTGCCTGCTGCTCTTCGTGTGTGACTGCCTCACCTCCCGCACCCCCCTGTACCTGTACAAGAACCTTGTTGAGGATCTGGATGTGGAGTTGATTTTCGGCCCCGGTGTCAGGCCGGAAGACTTGAACGAGTATGCGATGGGCGAGACGCTGGATGCAATTAGGAAATTCGGAGGGAGCAAGCTCTTCTTTCTCTTGTTGAAACACCTCAGGAGCCAGATAAAACTTGATATGACGCATCTGCACGCCGATACCACCAACTTTTCGGTGGCCGGGGAATACGACGGGGGAGACGTGGAGTCGACCTGCATCAGCATCGATTATGGTCACCCGAAAGACATGAGGACAGACCTCAAGCGTTGGGCGCTTATGATGATTGTCAATGCCCAGGGCATACCCGTGGCAATGAAGGCGCTGGACGGGAACTCCAGCGACAAGAAGACGATCATAGAGGGGATGAAGGCTCTGGCTGCTGAGGAAACGGCTCACAGCACCTTTATTGCAGACAGCGCCTTCTACACCAAAGACAACATCACCTCCTTTACAGGGAAATGGGTCACCCATGCACCTGACCAGCTGAACGAGGTGAAGAGGTACCAGGAGATGGCTGACCTCCCCTTTGTCGATTGCCAGGCCGAAGGGTACAGGATGTACGGCTTCCCCTCTTCCTATGGGGATGTTGGGCAGAGGTGGGTCCTTGTCCGCAGCGAGCAGATGTACAAGCGACAGGAAAAGACCCTGGAGAGGAAACAGGAGAAACACCTGGAGAAAGCCAGTGCAGAGGCTTATCATCTGCAGGCCACAAAGTTCAAGTGCGAAGAGGACGCATTGGCGGAGGCCGGGAGACTGATAGCCAAATGGCCTTTGCTGAAGGCCATCGGGACCGAGGTCAGCTCCAATCCTGTGGAATCGGATGGCTCGAGGGGCAGGCCGAAGAAGGGGGAGGAATCTGTCGTATTCTCAGTCAGCGTCACCTATGCCAAGGATCCCTTGGCCTTTGGGGAGGCTTGCAGGTCGCTGGGAAAATTCATGCTCGCTAGCAACGACCTCTCCATGACAGACGAGCAGATACTGCAAAGCTATAAGGAGCAGGCAAATGTGGAGCGGGGCTTTAGGTTTCTCAAGGACGGTGATCTCCGCCTCACCCCCGTCTTTCTCAAGAGCCCCGGTCGCATAGAGGCCCTGAGCTTCGTCATGTGTCTCTCGCTTATGGTCTATGCGATATTGGAGAATCAGCTGAGGGAGGCCCTTGCAGAGAAGAACGAGACGATCCATATCCAGGATTCGGGCCCTGCCGATTACAAGGACAATGCCAAGCCAACGCTGAAGAAGGTCTTTGTGCTGTTCGAGCACCTGGGCACGAACTCGGTCACCATGCCTGGGGGTGAGGAGCTGATGATACGAAACTCCCTTCCCCCGGAGGTGAGTAAGGTCCTGACTTTCCTCGGGCCCAATTACCAGAAGGCCTTTGACAGGAGGCTATGAGCAGGCACCAAGAACAGCTGACCCCCCATACCAAGCATCCAGAGAAAGCCACCCATATTGAGTGGTCATCAGGCATGCCCACAGGCAAGAAAAGATAGTGATGACACTTGGCTGGACAAGAAAATCCTGTCCGTACACTCTCAGAAACGATGAAAAGTCCAGGATGCGGAGGTGAAACACCAGGTTGAGGAGACCTTCCAGGACTGATTTTCCGTTATTCAAGATACTGGTAATCCGTTACTGCCGAAAGTGAGCTCTAAAGCACTATTCTCTTTTTCCTTAACGGGGACACCTTCCTCTGCATCTCTCTTTATACCCTCTGGATCTTCACAAAGGGCCATATCGAACACAACGGAGGGAAGGTTCTCTTCATCCAGAGTATCCAGGGGTATTTCTTCAGCTGGTACAATACTTTCCACTTCAACAAAAGGTTCATCCACGACAGCAGACTCTTTCTCTAAGGGTTTGCATACTTCATCAACTAACGCCATGGCAAAGACAACTGAGCGAGGAGATCCCTCAGTCTCTGATTTCTTGAGAAAGGCAAGCTTTTCTTTCCTCAGGCTGGCAAGCGATTCTTGGAGTTGGTTGGATTGCTGGTGCATAAGGGCGAGGGAAGAAGATGCTCTCTCCTCCATACTCTGTAGTGCCTCCAGGGTTTGCTCACCTTTGATCGTCTCTTGGAGTAAGGTGTTCAATTCCTCTTTGAAGGAGAGTAAGGACGCATGCTCTGAGGCACCTAGGAGCTTGCTCACGGCCCTCGCCTGTCCAAGGCGTAGAGAGAGCTCCTTAAGATACTCTGAGACCACCATGATCATATTCTGGAAGGAGATGTCTGTTTTCTGGAGGGTCATCTCGAAAATCCTGGACATCTCGTTGTTGCTCTGCTGGACAAAGCTCTGCATCTCTTCCGTAATGCGGCCTAGAGCCTTCTCTTCAATGGCAAGCAACTCTTCCTCTTGTCTCTTTTGTTGGTCTGCATACGTAGCCTGAAGCCGGGCGAACTCTCTCTGTTGCTCTTGCATCTTCTCACTGGCCTGCCTATACGCAACCTGTAGTCCCTTCTCATGCCCAAGCATCTGCTGGTCGCCCTCTTCACTAAGCTGACGCAACTTAGCAGCCTGTACTGAAACAAGATTCAGAGATGCTTCCTGACGGTTCTTAAGGGTTTCTGTGTGCTCTGCAATTAGAGCAAGGTTATCCTGCTCCGCCTGTTGCACTTCCTTCTCATACTCCTGGAGTCTGGCAAAGGATGCACTGTGCATCTCCTTGACCCTGAGATGTTGGATGCGTAGGTTCTCTTCACCCTCAGAAAATTGCTCTCCTAGGGCATCCTTGAACTGCTCAAATCGCAGGTCAAAGGCAGAGAAGCTCTCTTGCACACGGCTAAGGTTGGCAACCTCAGCCTTCACCACCACCACCTTCTTTTCAACTTGGGACGTGATGCTTTCCAATTGTGTCAGGGAAGTCTGATAGGTCACAAGCACCTTCTGGAGTGTGGCAAGGTCTTCACTACGAGCTTCCAAATCAGCAAATTGCAAATCGACATGGCTAATAAGCAAATGGGACTCATCAATCTTCTTGCTGATACGCTCTTCAACTTTCTGTACGAGTTCATTGAATTGGGTCTGACTATTCTCAATATTCTTGAGCAAGGCCTGTGATCTTTTTCTGATAAGGTCCACACGCTGATTACGTTTGTCATCAGAGCGCAAGAGGAAAATAATGATCAAAGTCAGAATAAAGAGGACAACCGGCAACAATAACTCGAAACCCATAGCAGACCTCCATGATTCAGAATACCAGAGATATGAACTCCTTCCAAGAACTGATTACCAAATCAGCATCAGAATACCCTTTCTTTGACGAAGTGATCAGAGCCGAATGCATCCCTGCCCTCTTTGCCCCCTGACAGTCCTTGGTATAGCTGTCTCCCACATACAGCACTTCATTGGGAGAGGCATCCACATGATCCAAAAGATAGGAGAAGGCTTTCGCACTCGGCTTCAGATAGCCGCTGCCCTCAGAACTGAGGGCAACATCCACAAGGTCTGCAATGCCTAGGGTCTGTAGTTTCTGCGCCACAGGGAAGTCACTGAATACCACTATCTGCAACCCTTCCCGTTTAGCCATCATGAGAGCCTCACGCATATGTGCATACGCCTTGATGGTAAGAAAGGTATGCTGCCAAGCATCATAGAACTGAGCATCAATCCTATGACGCATGAGAAGCGTCCCCCTCTCTGTCGCCTTTTCACCAAATTTTTCGAGCATCAGGTTTGCCTGACGGGTGAGCAAGCCATCACGGGTTGCAGGCTTGGTGTCCTGCTCTTCCTGTTCAAGACGATACCTCTGTCTCACTGCGTTGAAACGCACGCCCAACAAGAGCGAGGGAAAGACAGAACGGATCATCCGCAGGCTGAGCATACGCTTGGGGTAGAGAGTCCCATCGATATCCAGACAGAGGGCTCTGATAGAGTGTTCTTGTACGAATCCCATCCTAGCCCCGTTTCTTCGTTTCGGCGTTTCGCCCCTGCTTTGCATTCCGCTTTTCCGTTTTACCCTGGGCCGCCTTGTTCCCTGGCTTGGTACCCTTGGACTTGGCCACAGCCTTGCCTCCTGTACGTCTGGCTGAAGAGACGTCCTTAGAAGGCCGGATTCCCTTAGAAATCCTTTTTGGCCTATCATTAAGGGAAGCGTTTCTTTTACGTTCTCGCAGATTTATCTCAATAGGTACCTGGGTAAATCCAAGGTCACGCCTGACGCAGTTCTTCATATACTGTATGTACGTCTGGGGAAAATCCTTGACCCTGTTCACAAACATCAGGAATCGAATTGGATTTGCGCTGATCTGCGTACCATACATGACCTTGAAGTGCCCACTCGATCCTCGGGGGGGCTGATAGGCCGCACTCCAATCCTTGAGGGCTGTGTTCAATGTTGAGGTATCAATTCGTTTGTTGAGCTGTTTCCATACACCCCAGACGGTATCAAGCAACTTGCCTATATCAATGCCTTGTGTGGCGCTGATTGCTACAATCGGGGAAAAGCTAAGGACAGGGAAGAGAAAGCGCATCCTATCCTTGATCGCATCAAGCTCGTTACCGATGCCGGGGAGCAAGTCAATCTTGTTCAGAACTAGGATGATGCCCTTGCCTCTCCGTACGATAAGCTGGGCGATCTTCTTGTCCTGGTCGGAGAGCCCTTCGATGGAGTCGATCATCAGCAACACGACATCCGCATCATCAATGGTCTTTATTGCCCTGTTCACTGAGTAGTATTCGACATCCGCATCAACCTTGTTCTTCCTGCGAATCCCTGCAGTATCGAGCACGGTAAAATCACTTCCCTTGTAGGAAAATGCACCCATGACCACATCACGTGTGGTGCCGGCAATATCGCTGACTATGGAAATTTCTTCTCCGACCAGCAGGTTTGCAAGGGTACTCTTGCCCGTATTAGGTTTTCCCAAGATGGCAAGCTTGACGCTATCCAACTCTTCTGGAGCCTCATCCAGGCTGATAAGGTTCAGCATGCCAAGCAGTGTGTCTTCCAACTCTTCAATACCATGACCATGCGCAGCTGATATACCCAGGACACGCTGGTAGCCGTATTCGTAATACTCCCAAAGGAGGTCATCACGTGAAGGGGTGTCTATCTTGTTGACCACCAACACCATCTTTTCGGTGAAGGGGCGAAGGAATTCCAGAAGCTCTCGGTCTTCTGCTGTCACCTCTGTACAATCCATCATAAACACGATGGCGTCAGCAATTTTCAGCAGGGCGAGACTCTTATCGGCAACCAGGCCATCAAGGCCTTCACGGTCTATCTTGACCCCGCCGGAGTCAATGATGGTCACCGGGTGGTTACCCAGAAGCCATCGCTCGGGGATAGGGTCACGCGTGACTCCTGGAGTTGGGTCGGTAATGGCTCTCCTTTTGCCGATGAGACGATTGAAGAGTGTTGATTTGCCCACATTGGGTCTTCCAATAATGGCAATTACAGGCATTTTAGGCTGCCCAATATCAAGTTCAGATGGTGGTGAGATGATCGAATCGGTCATGCATCCACTCCCTTATATAGGTGGTTATCGTAAGATAGGATTCCATTTCCAACACATGTTCGGCAAGTTGCTTGGCCTCTTCATACGAGACAGAGCGTAAAATCTTGCGGACCTGCAGGAGGCTTTGGGACCCCATACTCAATTCATCCATCCCCAGTCCGGCCAACAGCACGGAACAGAGCGGATCACTGGCCATCTCACCGCAGAGACTCACCGGGATGTTTGCCTGGTGGGCTTTCTCTACAATCATCTTCAAGGAGCGTAACACTCCCGGATGAAATGGCTGAAACAGGTGGGCTATCTTCTCATTCCCCCGATCAACAGCAATGGTGTACTGGATCAGGTCATTGGTTCCAATAGAGAAGAAGTCCACTTTTTTTGCGAGAATATCTGCACACAAGGCTGCAGAGGGAACCTCTATCATGGTACCGACCTGGATATCGGGATCAAACGGGATCTGCTCAATCCGACACTCTTCCTTGACGTGTTCAAAGAGATGGAGCACAGCGCTTAATTCCTCGACACCACTGATCATGGGGAACATGATCCTCAGCTTTCCATATACACTGGCTCGCAGCAGTGCCCGAAGCTGAACGGCAAAAATGTCCTTATGGGAAAGACAGAACCTTACGGCTCTCCAGCCAAGTATAGGGTTCTTCTCATCAATACCCATTCCGGAGACAACCTTATCCCCACCAACATCAATGGTGCGGATAGTTACCGGTAACGGAGCCATTGACTGCACGACCTCCCGATAGGCTTCAAACTGTTGCTGCTCAGTGGATCCGCCTTTGCTATCCATGAACAGAAACTCCGATCTGAAAAGTCCTACACCCGAGGAGCCCACCTCTTTTGCCGATTCCACCTCGGAGACTGTCTGGATATTGGCCTTAAGCAGCACCTCATGGCCGTCACTGGTCACAGTCGGCAGGTCAATCATCAGCCGCAATTCTCGTTCATGTGCTTGCCAGCAGGCATACCTCTCGTTCAGGTTCTGAGCCGCTGTCAAATCAGGACGGATGACTACCTCCCCGTAGTTCCCATCCAGGATGATCTCATCACCATCATGAACCTTCTGTGAAGCAGTACCTAGGGCTATGACAGTAGGGATATTGAATGCACGCACCAGAATGGCTACATGGCTGGCTCTCCCTCCCCCATCCAAGGCAATACCGATGATATGCTTCTTGTCCATCGAGAAAAGTTCAGAAGGCATGAGCGCGTCGGCAACAAGTATGACATCTTCAGTAAGATTATTTACGGTTCGCCTGGTTCTCATGCAGAGAGCATCAAGCAGGTGAAGCGACACATCCATGAAATCGATGCTTCGTTCTTTGAGCATTTCATCAGATGAGTCCTCAAGCAGTGCGACCATTCTATTCGTCACCGATTCAACAGCCCACCCAGCACAGACGAGGTTTGTGGAAATGTACTCCTCTATCTGGGCAAGGTATTCGGGATCGCTGAGCATCATCAGGTGTGTCTGCAAGATTTCTGAGGGTTCGGCAGAGAGAACAGGACCTTGGTGTTCCGCCAACGCCTTTTTTGCTTGCTCTACAGCTGTACGAAATTTTTGCAGTTCTCCCTGCACATCCATTGCCATGATATGTTGCTTTTCAGCAACCATGGAAGAGCGTAGATGTACTAGGGCTTTCCCTTTGGAAAGACCTTCGGAAGCTGCTATACCCTTGAATATCCTCATATGTAATGTACTATACGGGCTTTATCCTCTCATGTAAAGCTGGAAACCCAACTGCAATTCGACTAGAATGGCCTTATGGACGACAATGAAGAAAAGCAAGGAATACCAAGTAGCTCTAAGGGTAGCAAGCACCTACTCGTCCTCTTTGGAATCTGGCTGATCTTTACTGCAACAGTGCTTATCATAGGTCTCCCTATCGTACGTGAATCTATCCGGCAAAGTGGGGTCCTCACTCTGCTCAAGGGCGCTACTGAGACACCCCGCAATCATCAACAGACGAAAATATGGTTCTACAGCTCTGACGGCTCACTCAGGGAGTACAAGCAGGAGCAGGTCAAACAGGGAGGCTCTGTCTATCACGACACCTTTGAAAGTTTGCTCTCCGGACCCAAGCTCCAAGCCCTCAAAGAGGGAGCAATTTCTTCCATTGATCCCAAAACTTCCTTGCAAGGCCTCACCCTCTCAAACAAAGTGCTCTACATTGACCTTAGCAAGCATTTCTTGGAAAGCGAGAATCTGAAAAGGGCTTACGAACAGCTCAGAAGGACTGGCAAAGGATTTCCCCAAATCAAGGATATAGTCCTGCTTATTGAGGGAGAGCGAGCAACTCTTTCACCTGATCTGTAAAGGAGGCACTATCCAAGCCTTCAGACTTTTTCAACAAGGCAAGAAACTCCCTATTCCCCTTGTGCCCGGTAAGAGGGCTCATTGCCAATGCATGGATACCCACCCCTTCCTCAGACAAGAAAGTGAAGACTGTGTGCATTACCTCCACCAAAAGGGAAGAGTCGGTGATTACCCCGGTAAAATCTTCCAAATCCTTGGGCACTTCAAACTGTGGCTTGATGAGAGCGACCAGCCAAGTATTCCCAGAAAGCGAAAGGATGTGCGAAGCTGCCTCTCCAATGGAACGGAAGGAGAGGTCGCATACTGCCGCCTCGGGGGGAGGATCAAGCTCTTCAAGGGTCATTATGTTCTGTTTTTCATGCACCAAAACACGAGGGTCTGTCCTCAGTCGCCAATCAAGTTGGTTGTATCCGACATCGACACTATGCACAAGCTTTGCACCGCGCTGAAGCAAGCAGTCGGTAAAACCCCCTGTAGAGGAACCAGCGTCCAACATGACCAGGCCATCAACAGAGAGCGAGAAGGCATCCAAGGCATGTTCAAGCTTGTAGCCACCTCGTGATACGTACTGCTCAAAGCTCAGAGAGAGAGAAGTGTCCTCACTGAAGATTTGTCTGGAATCGGTAGAGAGTTCTCCATTTGCATAGACATTCTTGCAGGCGATAAAAGCAGTAAGCTGGTCTTTGGTGTACTCTCTGCCGTATTGGTTCATAAGCAATTGCAGCAGGGGCTTCTTCTTCAGTTTCATCAGATGAGAAAATTCCTACTGAAGCGCTCAATCTTCAGGGTGTTTCCAGTGGAAACATCCATGGTGACACAGACACCCTGTAGCACAGGGCTCGTTTCAGCTATTTCACTACGCATAGGCATCTGGGTAAGCTGCCTTGCGATGGATATTTCAGGATCAGATCCAATGACACTATCGAAAGGTCCACACAGCCCAAGGTCGGTTATGTATCCAGTTTTCTTGGGAAGTATCTTCTCATCAGCGGTCTGTACATGGGTATGAGTTCCTACCAAGACGGAAATCTTTCCATCAAGGTAGAGGCTGAGTGCCTCTTTCTCTTCAGTATTCTCAGCATGAAAATCGACCAGAATGAGCGGGGTCTGCTTACGCAGCTTCTGCACATGTTCCAGTCCAACACGAAACGGACAATCGATGGCAGGAAGTTGCATGCGTCCCTGTAGGTTAAGCACCCCAACCTTGGTTCCCTTGATGTCTACAACCACCGATCCATGCCCTACAGCTTGAGGAGGATAGTTTGCAGGGCGTAAGAGCCGTTTTTCGCTATCGAGGTGAACCCTCAGGTCCTCCTGTTGCCATATGTGATTTCCACTGGTGATAACATCAACGCCCAATGAAAAGAACTGTTCCATGAGAGAGGCCGAAAGGCCAAAGCCATTGGCAGCATTCTCGCCATTGACGATGACCATATCAGCACGATAGTCCTTGACCAAAGAGCCAAGGCCCATAAAAAGCGCCCTGCATCCGGGTTGTCCGCAGACATCCCCGAGCAGCAGGGCTACAAGTGTTTTCTTATCAGACACTTTACAACCTACCTAGCATATTCGACGACCCTCATCTCTCGGATAATGGTCACTTTGATCCTACCGGGATAGCGAAGCTCAGCCTCAATGCGACTAGCAATGCCTTTGGCAATATCTTTGGCCCCATCATCACTAACCTGCTCATTGTTGACCAGGATCCTGAGTTCACGACCTGCCTGTATTGCAAATGCCTTATCCACTCCGGGAAAACTTTCAGCTATATGCTCAAGAGACTCAAGCCTCTTGATGTAGTTATCCAAGGTCTCACGACGAGCTCCTGGGCGTGCAGCACTGATGGCGTCAGCTATCTGTACGATGACTGCCTCAATGGTGGTTGGTTCGGTGTCGTTATGGTGGGCTAAAATAGCATTGACAATCCGAGGGTCTTCGCCAAGGCGTTTTGCCATCTCAGCACCAAGTTCAGCATGGGTAGCATCACTTTCAGTCTCAATACCCTTGCCAATGTCGTGCAAAAGGCCGGCTCGCATAGCGAGTTCGCTGTTTGCTCCGACTTCACTTGCAATCATTCCAGAGAGGATAGCTACCTCCTTGGAGTGATTGAGCACATTCTGTCCATAACTGGTACGGAAATAGAGCCTTCCAAGTGCACGGATGGTTTCAGGTCCCATATTATGTACACCAAGTTCGAAGATGACTTTCTCACCCTCGTCAGCGATGATCCTACCAATTTCCTTAGTAACCTTGTTGACCACTTCCTCAATTCGAGCTGGGTGGATTCTTCCATCCTGGACCAACCTTTCCAAGGAGACGCGGGCAATTTCTTTACGTACAGGATCAAAACAGGAAATCACCACAGCTTCTGGGGTATCATCTATGATGACATCCACACCAGTGAGGGTCTCAAGGGTCCGGATATTTCGACCTTCACGCCCAATAATTCTTCCCTTCATCTCATCACTAGGCAAACTTACAGAGCTGATAGTAACATCACTGGTTACCTCAGTAGCAAGGCGTTGAATTGAGGTAACCACAATATCACGCGCCTTCTTATCGGCAGAAAGCTGTGCTTCCTGTTCGATCTTGTTAATCATCACCTGTCCATCACGGCGAGCTTCGTTGTACATGCTCTCCATGATCGTGTTTTTAGCCTCTTCCGAGCTCATGCCTGCTATGCGTTCAATTTCAGTAAACAGGTTGCTTTCTTTCGTTGCAACCTCAAGTTCCATTTGGGCAAGTCTAGCTTCCCAATCTCCCAATTGCTTTCTGATGACATCCAATTCGGCTTGCTTGTGCTCAATCGTCTCCTCTTTCTGCAAGAGTCGTCTTTCCGAGCGCTGCAATTCACTTCGCCTTTCTCTAGCTTCTCGCTCCTGCTGCTGTTGTTCTTTTAACAACTGATCACGAGTCTCAAGCAAAAGCTCTTTGCTTTTCGCTTCCGCTTCTTTTATTGCTTCCTGATTCAGTCTAACAGCTCTCTGTTCGACCGAGGTAAGCTTAAATTTCGCATACAGCCAACGGCTTAACCAACCTAAGATGATACCAATAAAACAACTAAGGAGTATAGTAAGTATAATGTTCATATACTACCCCCTATTGTAATGTTACAATCATACGAACGGACGTAGTAATTGTCAAGGCTCATCTTGTTAGAAATATAGACTCTAAGCATAGGGATACCAGCGAATTGCCATAATATTTCATACACAACCCAGTGAAAACTCCGGTAAGAAAACAAAAAAAACCGCCATCATTACAACAGCGGCTTAGCCCTTACGGACAAATACATTGGTGAAGGTACGCTAGCGAGTCTTATTTGTCCTCTTTTGCACTCTTCTCAGCACTCTCGGCTTTTGCCTTTGTGCTGGTTTCAGCCTTTTTAAGAGCTGCTTTCTCAGCCTTTTTTTCAGCTTTTTTCTCAGCCTTCTTATCGGGCTTTGAGGTTTTTTCAACCAGCTCAAGGATGACCATTTCTGCTGCATCACCAAGACGATTGCCAGTTTTCAGGATGCGGGTATACCCACCCTTACGCTCAGCAAACATGGGAGCGATCTCTAGGAAAAGCTTAGCGGAAATGGCTTCATCTTTGATATCCCGGTCAATTCGACGGCGATTTGCAACACTGTCGTCCTTTGCACGAGTAATCATCTTTTCAGCCATTCTGCGAACTTCCAGAGCCTTTGCTTTGGTGGTCTCAATTCTTTCATATCTGAATAGTGAGGTCACCATACTGCGCTTCATTGCTTTCCTGTGTGAGGAGGTTTTGCTCAGCGCATTGAATCCAATCCTATGCTTCATTCTCTTCTTCCTTGTTCCCTGGGACTCTGATTGCTGTCTTCAAAACGCTATAGTCTGTCATCCCAAGACTGAGATTCCATTCCTTAAGCTTATCCTTGATTTCAGAGAGGCTCTTCTTGCCGAAGTTTCTCGTCTTAGCAATCTCTTCCTCAGTTTTCTTGGTTAGATCACCAATAGTCCTGATGTTAGCATTCTTGAGGCAATTGCTGGACCGTACGGTCAGCTCCAATTCCTCAACGGAGGTATTGAGAATTTTTCGAACTCTCTCTTCCTCTTCATCTACTTCATCATTGCTACTGATCAGTGTCTCATCGAAGTTAATGAAAATCTGGAAGTAGTCCTTCGCGATTTTCGCAGCTTCTGCCAAGACGTTCTGAGGAACAACAGTTCCATCGGTGTAGATTTCCAGTGTCAGTTTGTCGTAATCATTACGATAGCCAACTCTGGTGGGCTCAATTGAATATGTGACGCGAGTGACAGGTGAGAAGGTTGAGTCGAGGGGAATGGTCCCAATCTCCTCAATGTATTTCTCGTTGATTTCAGACGGGACATAGCCCCTACCAAGGTCAATCTGAACCTCCATCTCAATGTTGGCATCATCCATCATCGTAAAGAGGACCAGATCCTTGTTGGTGATCTCAACCTGGTCACGCTCGAAGTTTGCGCCGGTCACTACGCCAGGACCCTTGCACTCAATGAGAAGGTTTGTTCCCTCCGAGTCCTCAGGCATGCTGATCCGCAGTTTTTTCAAAGCAGCAATAATATCCGAGATATCCTCACGGACACCAGGAAGCTGCTCAAATTCGCTGGAAATCATATGCGGTACACCATCTTCATTAAAGCTGGTGAACTTCACAGCAGTGACTGCATACCCCTGGATTGAAGAGAGAAGCACCCTTCGCAGCGTATTGCCGATTGTGGTACCAAAGCCTCTCTCAAAAGGATAGGCAATAAATCGACCATAATTCGGTTCTACTGCGTTGTGTTCAAAGGTAATCCCCTTGGGCTTCTTAAAGCCCTTCAGAAGGTTTTTGCGTGCCATGGTTACTCCTTATCTGGAATACAACTCGACCACCAGCTGCTCGTTAATCTTTTCGAGTTCGGTGACTTCACTTCTTCTGGGAACAGCAACAAAGGTGCCCTTCATCGCATCCGCATCCAACGTCAACCACTGGTAGACACCGGATTTGGTGTATTCCTTCAGATTTTCCTTAATTGTAAGCATCTTCTGTCCATGGGAACCTACGGAGACAACGTCACCGGGCTTCAAACGGTAAGAAGGGATGTCAACTCGCTTGTCATTGACCAGGATGTGACCATGGTTGATAAACTGGGCGGACTGGCTACGACTGCTTGCAAAATGCAAACGGTACACCACGTTGTCAAGTCTGCACTCAAGCAACGAAATGAGGTTTTCACCGGTCTTACCAGGTATTCTGACAGCTTCGTCAAAGGTTAGCTTGAACTGTTTCTCAAGCATACAATAGGTTCTCTTCAGCTTCTGTTTCTCACGAAGTTGAAGTCCATAGTTTGTAGGTTTCTTGGAACGGGCCCTAGGGTCCTTTCCTGGAAGTCCTGTTGACTTAGGATCATTCATAGGACATTTTCCTGAATGACAACGCTCGCCCTTAAGGAACAACTTAGTCCTTTCGACCCTACAATATCTGCATTTAGGTCCTGTATATCTTGCCATATGCTCTCTAGCTCCTCATCAGACTCGTCTGCTCTTTCGAGGTCTGCATCCATTGTGGGGGATGGGTGTGACGTCACGGATAGACCTGACTTTCAACCCAAGGACTCCCAAAGTACGAATAGCACTCTCGCGCCCAACTCCGGGTCCCTTCACAAATACATTCACTTCCTGAAGTCCAGAATCCATAGCTGCCTTAGCGGCTTTTTCAGCTGTGGCCTGAGCTGCATAAGGAGTGGACTTCTTGGCTCCACGGAATCCAAGCCCGCCTGCGCTGGCCCAGGACACTGCATTACCATTAAGGTCGGTAACGGTGACAATAGTATTGTTGAAGGTAGCCTGAATATAGACATTTCCTTCATATACCGTTCTCTTCACTTTACGTTTAGTTTTAGCCATGTATGACCTGCTCCTTATTTCTTCTTAGACGCAACGGTCTTCTTCTTACCCTTGCGAGTACGGGCATTGGTCTTAGTCCTCTGACCGCGTACGGGAAGACCCTTACGATGACGTAGGCCACGATAGCAACCAATGTCCATAAGGCGCTTAATATTTAGAGCAACTTCTGTTCTCAGACGTCCCTCTACCTTGTACTCTTCTTCGATTACCTTGCGCAGTACTGCAATATCTTCACCTGAAAGGGTATTGATACTTACATCAGGGCTGATCTTTGTTTTTTCACAAATATCTACCGCTGTAACCCTGCCAATACCGTAAATATAGGTCAGGGCTATCTTAACTGCCTTGTTCGGCAAATCGACACCTGCAATTCTCGCCATTAATGGCCTCCTGAATTTCTCTTATAGAGTTGGAAGGCTTGCGCCGAACCGTGTTATCTCTGTCTCTGCTTGTGCTTGGGATTATCACAAATGATACGGACAACCCCATTCCGTCTGACTACTTTGCACTTGTCACAAATCGGTTTGACACTTGCTCTTACTTTCATGTTCTAGCTCCTAAGCCTAAATATGTTTTGACTTCTTGCTACCCACATTGAACCCATCGTAGTGGTGCATTTTCATGACACCTTCAATCTGTCTCATGGTGTCCAGGTCAACACCCACCAAAATTAGGAGGGAGGTTCCACCGAATAGCATTGCAACCGACGAAGGGAAGTTGAAGAACTTCTGTACCAGCGTGGGGATCAAGGCAATGAAAGCCAAGAATACAGCTCCAGGGAGAACTATGCGGTTGAGAATCCTTGTCAGGTACTCTTCCAACTTTTCAGACCGTACACCAGGTACTGATCCACCATTCTCACGAATCTGCTTGGCCATCTCAACCGGGTTCAAAGACACCTGCGTATAGAAGAAGGCAAACGCTATGATCAACAGGGTGTAGATAACCAGATAGGGGGCACCCTGTGGATTAAGCCAATTGGAAAAGGTAGCAAGCCACCTAATCTCTGGTCCTAACGTTGTCGCGATTTGCAACGGGAATGAAAGCAGTGCTGAAGCAAAGATTACAGGAATAACACCTGAGGGGTTAACCTTGAAAGGAATATAGGTACTCTGAGCACCATACATCTTCCGGCCTACCACACGTTTGGCATAGTTCACGGGAATTTTTCTTACACCCTGCTCTTCATAGACGACAAGAGCGACAACCAACAAAAACATCATGAACACCACAAGAACGACAATCGGATTCAAAATGCCTGCTGAGACATTCTTGAACAAGGTTGACATAGCATTAGGTATTCTTGCCACAATACCGGCGAAGATCAATAAGCTGATACCGTTTCCGATACCCCACTGGGTGATCTTGTTACCGATCCAAATCAAAAGCATGGAACCTGCAGTGACCGTCAGCATTGCTAACAGGGTAAAGGGAACCTTACCAATTGTCATAACCCCTGGAATGGAGTTTGCATAAATGGTGATTACATATGACTGAATAAGACATACGACAATCGTTCCATATCTGGTATACTGCTGGATCTTCTTATGGCCTGACGGATCCTGTGCCAACTTCTTCAAAGAAGGCATCACCAACATCAGCAATTGCAATATGATCTGCGTACTGATATATGGCATGACACCAAGCATGAATAAGGAAAAATTGGAAAAAGCACCGCCGGAGAAAAAGTTCAAATACTCTGTGAGTCCGATGTTGGAACTATTACTCTGTGAAAGAAAATACAGTTTCAGAACTTGAGGATCTATTCCTGGAATAGGAATCACCGCCCCGACCCTGCTGACAATCAGCAGGCCCAAGGTTATGAAAATCTTCTTCCGAAGATCCTTAATTCTATACATCTCAACTAAGGAGTTTGCCATAGAGCCCTTCTTTGTTATCTGATTTCGCCACCCGCAGCACAAATCTTTTCGATTGCGCTTGCGGAAACCTTCAAGCCATCAATGATCACCTTCTTGGTAATCTCACCATCGCCCAGAATCTTAGCCTGAACATCGTGACCTTTTACCACACCTGCGTCCTTGAGAACATCAAGGGTAATCACATCACCATTTTCGAAGTTGGCGGAAAGAACATCGAGGGATACTACTGCATACTCCTGCTTGAACTTACTATTAGAGAAACCTCTGCGCGCCACACGACGATACAAAGGCATCTGCCCACCTTCAAAACCAAGACGGACACCACCGCCGGAGCGGGACTTCTGTCCGTCATGCCCCCTACCACAGGAGCGACCCTTTGAAGAGTTTCCGCGTCCTACGATTTTCTTTTTGGTAGTTGCACCAACTGGTGCATTAATCTGACCCATCTTACATCTCCTCGACTTTCACAAGGTGTGCTACGACACGAACCATCCCAAGTGTGCAGGGAGTAGCGTCATGTACAACCGAGCTGGAAATCTTACCGAGCCCAAGAGCCTTCACAGTTTTACGCTGTTTAGGAAGTGTGCGGGCAAGACCTCTAACTAGGGTAATTTTGATTTTTTTTACTTCATCCATCGTCTTAACCCCACATCTCGCTCAGGGATTTACCCCTGTTCTTTGCTATGCTCTTCGCATCAAAAAGATGCTCGAGTCCATCAAAAGCGGCCTTAACGGTGTTGATTGAGTTCTTAGAACCGAGGGACTTGCTCAAGATGTCATGAATGCCACAAGCATCACAGATAGCACGAACAGCACCACCGGCAATAACACCGGTACCTGGGACTGCAGGACGCAATAGGACACTAGCACTCTTATACTTGCCTACAATTTCATGAGGAATTGAGGTTTTCTTCATAGGAACAACAATCATGTTAGCCTTGGCCCGATCGACAGCCTTTCGGATCGATTCAGTGACATCATTTGCCTTGCCAAAGCCAAAACCAACCTTACCCTTCTGATCGCCAACAACTACTAAGGCTGAAAAAGAAAACCTTCTACCACCCTTAACAACTTTAGCAACACGGTTCAGCTTGATTAGCTTTTCGACATATCCGTCGTTCTTGTCTTTGTTTCTTACTCTAGATCTATCCACAGTTTCCCCCTAGAACCTTACGCCGGCTTTGCGGGCGCCATCTGCGATGCCCTTGACGATACCGTGGAAAAGATAGCCATTACGATCGAATACACAAGTGTCAATATTCTTCTCAAGCATTCTCTTACCAATGGTCTCTCCAAGCTTGGCCGCATCCTCAACATTGTTCTTCAAGTTTTTCAGTTCACTTTCAACAGTACTTGCTGCAATCAGGGTTGTACCGTTTACATCATCAATGACTTGAACATACATGCGGGAGTTGCTGCGAAACACACTCATCCTCGGCCTGCTAGCAGTACCGGAGATTCTCTTGCGAATATGGTGCTTACGACGTGCAAGCTTTCTTCTTTTATCGATAACTCTATTCATCTTATTACCTACCCACTATTTCTTTGCAGAAGCGGACTTGCCGGCCTTACGACGGATTACTTCATCATCGTACCGAATTCCCTTACCCTTGTACGGCTCTGGAGCACGTAGAGAGCGGATTTCAGCGCAAGTCTGACCAACAAGCTGCTTATCGATGCCACTTATGATAACCTTGGTAGGTCCATCAAGAGCAACAGTGATTCCCTCAGGGATTACAACTTCGATCAATGTAGAGTACCCGAGGTTCAAAGTCATCACATTACCTTTCAGTTCAGCACGATAGCCAACCCCGTTGATAATGAGAGTCTTGGAGTAACCTTTTGAAACACCTATGATCATATTGTTGACAAGCTGTCGATATAAACCCTGATAACTATTAGCAACCTTGGAGGAATCCACCGGGGTTACCAAAATCTCAGAGCCCTTAGCATCAATCGCCACTTGTGGTCTATAGGCACAACTAAGTTTTCCCTTAGGACCTTCGACAGAAACAACTCCATCGGTAACGGCTACTTTAACCCCTGCAGGTATTACGATAGGCAATTTTCCAATTCTAGCCATTTTTTACCACCTTACCATATCGTGCAGATCAGTTCGCCACCGACCTTATTCTCTGTAGCCTTCTTACCGGTTATAATACCACTTGAAGTGGAGACTACTACGACGCCATGTCCATTGTATACACGGGGCATGTCACGGTATCCGGTATAAACCCGGCGACCTGGTGTTGACACGCGATTAATCCCATGGAGGACAGGACTCTGATTATCGTCATACTTAAGGAAGATTCGGATGAAGGAAACTCCATCTTTGGTTACTTTCTTAAAGTTCTTGACGTACCCTTCATTTTTCAGAATCTTCACAATCTGAAGTTTCATCTTTGAAGTGGAAATATCTACTTTCTCATGCTTTGCCAAACTAGCATTTCTGATTTTGGTCAGCATATCAGCTACTGGATCACTTACAGCCATTTTTCTCTCCTACCAACTAGATTTGGTAACACCAGGAATCTGGCCTTCACTTGCCAATTTGCGGAAGCAGATTCTGCACATCTCGAACTGGCGCATATAGCCACGGGGTCTACCACAAATTCTGCAGCGATTGACTTTCCGGGTACTGAACTTAGGCTCTCTATTAGCCTTTACGATCATTGATTTTTTAGCCATCTATATCTACCCCTTATTTTCCGAAGGGCATGCCAAGCTGCTTTAGCAGGGCAAAGCCTTCTTCATCGGTCTTAGCGGTTGTTACAATGGCGATGTTCAATCCGCTGACACGCTCGATCTTATCGAAGTCAATTTCAGGGAAAATAATCTGCTCGGTAATTCCGAGTGAGTAGTTTCCGTGGCCATCAAAAGCATTCGGTTTGACACCTCTGAAGTCCTTGACACGGGGAAGAGCAATACTGATCAGCCTTTCGACGAAAATCCACATATTATCACCACGAAGAGTAACCATTGCGCCAATTTCCTGTCCCTCACGAACCTTGAAATTAGCGATAGACTTTCTGGCCTTAGTCTTCAGAACATGCTGACCGGTGATCTGCTCAAGTTCCTTGACAGCAGAATCGAGAAGCTTCTTGTTAACAATAGCTTCACCGACACCTACACTGACAACAATCTTTTCTAGGGTAGGAACCTGCATTGGTGAGCTATAGCCAAGTTCTTTAAAAAGAGCTGGAGCTATGGACTCACGATACTTTGTCTTAAAATTAGGTATGAACTTATCCATTAGATCACTTCCCCAGTTTTTTTAGCAAAACGGACTTTTTTACCGTTCTCGTCGAACTTGTAGCCGATCCTGGTTGCAACACCTTTTGAGGTGAGGAATGCCAAATTGGATACATGGATTGGAGCCTCAATTTCCATGATGCCCCCCTTATCCTGTGGATTCTTCTTCTTCATGGTCTTTTTGACCATGTTTGCACCCTGGACGACAACCCTTTCTCTTTCTCGGTCTACCTTTACGATTTTGCCAGTCTTACCTTTGTCTTTTCCAGCAAGAATCTTTACGGTGTCGTTCTTCTTAAGCTTCATGTGCACACACTCCTACAACACTTCCGGCGCTAGTGAAACGATCTTCATGTAGCCATCTCTAAGTTCTCGGGCTACTGGTCCGAAGATACGCTTACCGCGCGGGTTATTGTTGGCATCGATAATAACACATGCGTTATCATCGAACCTGATATAGGTACCGTCAGGTCTGCGGTATTCCTTCTTTGTCCGAACAATGACAGCTTTCATGACATCACCTTTCTTGATAGCACCATTGGGTAGTGACTGCTTGACAGCTACTACGATGATGTCACCAATTCCAGCAACATACCGATGGGTTCCACCAAGAACCTTGATGCACTGCACCTTCTTGGCTCCACTGTTGTCCGCTACATTCAAATAACTTTGCATCTGTACCATAACGTCTCTCCTGTTTACCGAGCACGCTCGACAATCTGAACGAGACGCCAGCACTTGTCTTTGCTGATGTGGCGGCATTCGACAACACGTACAGTGTCACCGATATTGGCCTCGTTTTTCTCATCATGTGCCTTAACCTTTTTAGTGGTGGTCACATACTTTTTGTACATAGGGTGCAACCGTCTTGTGGGGATGGAGACGACAATGGTCTTTTCCATCTTGTCACTGACCACCTGCCCAGTAAAACTTTTCTTGTTAACTTCCATCTAACTCTCGCTCCCTTAATTTGCCGGTTTCCGAATTCCGAGGGCATATTCGTGGATGAGGGTATTCACGCGAGCGATGTTCCTCCTGATCGTCCGAACAGCAAGCGGATTTTCAACATGTCCGAGAACTCTTCCCATGCGAAGGTTGAGATGCTCTTTATGAAGGGCTTCCTTTTTTGCAACCAATTCGTCAAGGGTCAAATCTTTATATGAATTTTTCATAATCTTACTCCACTTCCCTTCTTGTAACGAACTTCGTCTTAATCGGGAGCTTTGAAGCAGCAAGTGCAAAAGCTTCACGAGCCAGCTCTTCTTCTACGCCACCCATTTCAAACATGACTGCACCAGTCTTGACTACAGCAACCCAACCCTCAGGTGCACCTTTACCTTTACCCTGTCTAGTTTCAGCGGGTTTCTTGGTATAAGGCATGTCAGGGAAAATCCTAATCCAAACCTTACCACCACGCTTAATGTGACGGGTCATGGCAACACGGGCAGCTTCAATCTGTCGGTTGGTAATCCACTTGGGCTCAAGAGCCAACAAGCCAAATTCACCAAACGCGACAGTATTACCGCGGTGCGCTACACCATCAGTGGTTCCACGCTGCTTTTTTCTATACTTTACTCTCTTTGGACTAAGCATGGCCTACTAACTCCTTGTCTCGACGCCTTCGGACTTAGCAGGTTTCCTTACCAGCCCACCGGCATCTTCTTTGACTGAACGGTCATAGATTTCACCATTGAACACCCAAACCTTGACACCAATGGCACCAAATGAGGTATTCGCAGTAGTGAATCCATAATCAATATCACTACGAAGAGTATGTAGGGGCACTCGGCCTTCCTTCATCCACTCGGAGCGAGCAATTTCAGCACCACCAATACGACCAGAACATCTAATCTTGACACCCTGCGCTCCACTCTGCATTGCCTTGGAAACAGCCATCTTCATAGCTCTGCGGAAAGATCCGCGAGATACGAGCTGTTTCGCAACGTTAGCAGAGATCAGCTGAGCATCAGCTTCAGGTTTCTTGATCTCTTTAATCTTGATCTGTATCTTCTTGTTAGTCAGCTTTTGGAGTCTAGTCCCAAGCTTCTCAACGTTAGCACCCTTGCTACCAATAATGATACCAGGGCGACTGGTTGTGATCACGATAGTAATACGCTGTGGTTTACGGATGATTTCAACATCCGATATCTCAGCACCCTGGACTTCAGGGGATTCGAGCAAAGCTTTTCTCAGCTTCAAGTCTTCATGCAGTGTGTCTGCATACTCTCGAGGATCGACGTACCACTTTGATTTCCAAGTCTTGTTGATTCCAAGACGCAGTCCGATCGGATTTACTTTCTGGCCCATTTATTTCCTCACGCTTGCTTTTTCGTCAACGACGACGGTAATGTGTGACATCCTCTTGAGGAGAATATCCCGTCTCCCGTGGGATCTCGGCCAGACTCTCTTGAGTCTCGGACCCTCGTTAACTTGCAAATCCTTGATCACAAGGTTCTCTTCATCGAGCTTCTTGTTCTGATCAAGTGCATTTGCACAAGCGGATTGCAAAACCTTGAGGATCAAGCCAGAACCTTTCTGGGGCATGGCCTCGAGGATAGCAACGGCTTCCGCACAAGACTTATTCCGAACAAGATTAGCAACAGGGCGAACCTTTGAAGGTGATACCATCAGATACTTTGCAGTTGCTGAATAACCTTTTTTTTCTTCCATCATTGTACCCATCTTGTTTAGCCGACCTTCTTGTCGGAAGCGGTGTGACCACGAAAAATTCTGGTTGGGGAGAACTCTCCGAGCTTATGCCCGACCAGGTTTTCAGTCACAAATACAGGAATCCATGTCTTTCCGTTATACACAGAAATTGTGAACCCTACCATTTCAGGGATGATCGTGGAACTACGGGAATAAGTCTTGATCATCTGCTTTTGATTAGTCTTGAGAGACTCCTGAATCCTCTTATAAAGTTTTTTCTCAATAAAAGGACCTTTTTTGATTGATCTAGCCACTTTTTTCTCCTACTTCCGTTTCTTTACGATAAATGTGCTGGAAGGCTTCCTCTTGGAACGGGTCTTCCCACCCTTAGTAGGCTTACCCCAGGGGGTTACAGGATTACGACCAGCTGCAGTCCTACCCTCACCACCACCATGTGGGTGATCGATAGGGTTCATTGCAACACCTCGTACCTTAGGCCTTCTTCCAAGGTGGCGACTAGCACCGGCCTTACCAAGAGTAACATTCATATGATCTTCATTGCCAAGCTGCCCGAGGGTAGCGTAACACTCACCAAACACCATGCGCATTTCACCGGAAGGAAGACGGAGAGTGACATAATCACCTTCCTTGGCAACCACGGTAGCCCCAAGACCAGCAGATCGGACAAGCTGTCCACCACGGCCACGGGTAAGCTCAACGTTGTGCACAGACAACCCAAGAGGAACGTCCTTCAAAGGAAGAGCATTACCACTTGCAATGGGAACTCCAGGACCAGAGATCACTGAGGTTCCAACAGTCAAACCCCTAGGGGCGATCATGTAGCGCTTCTCACCATCGGCATAGAATACCAAAGCAATATTAGCACTGCGGTTTGGATCGTATTCGATGGTCTTGACTGTCCCAGGAATACCATATTTGTCGCGCTTGAAATCGATGGTTCGATAAGCACGCTTGTGGCCACCGCCTCTACGGCGAACGCTGATGCGCCCATGAGAGTCACGTCCGGCTTTTTTGCTCAAACCAGTGGTAAGTGACTTCTCAGGCTTGCTAGCAGTCAGTTCGCTGAAGACCAAAGTAGTCTTCTGGCGAAGGCCGGGAGTGTTTGGCTTGTAAGTTTTTAGTGCCATAATTCCAACTTCTCCTTATACGCCTTCGATGGCCTGGATGCTATCACCTTTGGCCAAGGTTACGACAGCCTTCTTCCAGTCACCGGTGTTACCGAGGATGCTGCCACCCTTACCGCGTGAAAACTTAGGCTTGCCTTTTACGATCATCACATTACATTTCACAGGCTCTACATCAAACAGCTCTTTAACAGCTGACATGATCAAAAACTTGTTAGCGTCCATATGGACTCTGAATGTGTACTTCTTTATCTCACCTTCACGAGCAATATTGGTTTTCTCACTCAAGACAGGTTCGATTATTAATTGGTCTGCTCTCATCTCCGGTCCCCTTATTTATCGCCGTAGAAGTCGTTAAGACTTTTGGCAGCGGTTTCCAGAACCAAGATCTTTCTTCCATAGAGGAGTTCCTTAGAGGAAAGCCTGTTGTAGGAAAGGACACGCAGGTACGGAATATTTTTCGCAGCACGGCGTATCATTACATCGTCATCCTTGAGGATGAGGATTGTTCTTGTTTCGTCCTGAACAAAGTTCTTGATGATTGCACTCAGATCCCTGGTTTTACCACTGTCTGTAGTGAAATCCTCAACAACAACAAGCCGTTCTTCCTTAATTCCTAGGGAGAGCAGGCTCTTCATAGCAAGACGCTTCACCTTTTTGGGAAGCACATAGCTATAATCGCGGGGCTTGGGGCCGAACATTGTTCCACCACCAACCCAGACCGGTGACTTCTTGTCACCAGCTCTTGCGTTGCCTGTTCCCTTCTGCTTATAAGGTTTAGCGTTGCTGTAGTGAACTTCAGAACGACCCTTTGTGCATGCAGTACCGACTCTGCGGTTTGCAAGTTCATTGTTAACGGCATGATAGATACATCCATCACTGACCTCGCGGTTGAAGACGCTGTCATTCAACTCGATGGTCCTGACTTCCTTGCCGTCAATAGAAAAGACTTTGGTTTCCATATCTTTCGCCCCTACTTCTTTATCGCTTTCTTGACGATGACGACACTCTGGGCGGGACCAGGGATTGCTCCCCTTACCATAAGAACCTGCATCTCTTCATCGACCCTGACAACCTTCAGATTCTGCACTGTGTGCTTCTCATTACCCATATGGCCAGCCATACGAGTACCCTTAAATGTACGGGAAGGAGAAGAAGACATTGATGTTCCTCCGATGTCACGGTGGAACTTTGAACCATGGGTAGCGCGTCCACCCTTAAAGTTATGACGCTTCATACCTCCGGCAAAACCTTTACCTTTAGTAACACCAGTGACATCCACAAAAGTGGTGTCCTTAAATATATCCACGCCCAACACTTCGCCAACCGTAATTTCTTTATCAAAATTACGGAACTCTTTTATAATTTGCTTCGGTTCACATATATCTGTAAACTGACCAGCATACGGTTTGGTGACAGTGCTTTTTTTCTTGTCAACGGAACCAATGACTGCGGCTGTGTAGCCATTTCTATCTTCAGTCCGGTCTGCGACAACAACATTGCCCTCAATTTTAATAACCGTCACGGGTGTAAGTCTGCCTTGCGCATCAAACACCTGTGTCATTCCAACTTTTTTGCCGATAAGCCCTAACATCTCTTACCTCAACTCTCTTACTGTTTAATCTCTACATCCACACCGGCAGGGAGCTCAAGCTTCATGAGGGCATCCATGACTTTTGATGTAGGATCCAATATGTCAATCAACCTTTTATGGGTTCTCATCTCGAACTGTTCGCGAGCTGTTTTATTGACAAAGGGCGATCTCAGGACAGTGTACTTATTGACACGAGTCGGGAGAGGGACAGGACCTGACACGGTAGCGCCAGCCCTGACAACAGTTTCTACAATTGCTTTAGAGCTTTGTTCAACAAGCTCAATGTCAAAGCCTCTCAACCTTACCCGAATTCTTTCTTTAGCCATTATTCCTCCAAAAAACGGATCTTGCCAGATCATTTTGATGCTGGCAAGACATTCGCAAAAAAATGTTAATTGACGAGCTCGGTAACCTGACCAGAAGCAACGGTCCTACCACCTTCACGAATTGCGAAGCGGAGTCCCTTGTCCATGGCGACTGGGTGAATGAGTTCTACGATGATATCTGTGTGGTCCCCGGGGAGCACCATCTGCTTGCCTTCAGGAAGATTTACCGTACCGGTGATGTCCGTGGTTCGGAAATAGAACTGGGGGCGATATCCTGCGAAGAATGGAGAGTGACGACCACCCTCTTCCTTGCTCAAGACATAGACAGTACCAAGGAACTTGGCGTGAGGAAGAATGGACTTGGGCTTTGCCAGAACCTGGCCACGGACAACGTCCTTCTTATCAACACCACGAAGCAGAGCACCAATGTTATCACCAGCCTGACCGTCATCAAGAAGCTTGTTGAACATTTCAATACCGGTTACAACGGTTTCTCTGTTATCCCTTATTCCAATGATGGTTACAGGATCGTTGATCTTGACTACACCACGCTCAATACGACCGGTTACAACAGTTCCACGGCCAGAAATTGAGAACACGTCTTCAATTGGCATGAGGAAAGGAAGGTCAACGGCACGAGCTGGAAGTGGGATATAACTATCCATTGCATCAAGAAGCTCATCGAGACACTTGGTCATCTCAGGATCATCAGGATTGTTCATTGCATTGTAAGCAGAACCACGGATGATCGGAGTCGCATCACCATCAAAACCATAGGTGGTCAGGAGGTCACGCATCTCTTCCTCAACAAGGTCAATGAGTTCAGGATCGTCAACCTGGTCAATCTTATTGATGAATACAATAATGGTAGGAACACCTACCTGACGAGCGAGCAGCAAGTGCTCTTTTGTCTGTGCCATTGCACCATCAGTTGCAGCAACAACAATGATTGCTCCGTCCATCTGAGCGGCACCGGTAATCATGTTCTTGATGTAGTCAGCGTGTCCTGGGCAGTCTACGTGTGCGTAGTGCCTATTGGTGGACTGGTACTCAACGTGCCTGGTGTTGATAGTAATACCACGCGCTTTCTCTTCAGGGGCGTTGTCAATTGAATCATAAGCCATGGCCTTGTCGCCGAACAACTTAGCACAATGCATGGTAATTGCAGCAGTAAGGGTAGTCTTACCATGGTCGACGTGGCCGATGGTGCCTACGTTTACGTGTGGCTTCGTCCTCTGAAATTTCTCTTTTGCCATCATTTCCTCCTTGTGACTTTCTTTTCTTGTCACAATCAAAAAACTAATATGTGCTCATAAAGGCACAAAGCCTTTACCATTTCTGTTGAGACAAACTAATATTGGGGGAAACTAATGTATAGAGAGGATTCCAGAGGTCGACAAGCATGGGAGAATCCCATCCGGCCGACATAGTAAAGTTAAAAAAAACTTCTTACTTCCTGAAAACCACCTCATCATTGCTATTCCAATAATCGGTTTGGCTCTTCATAGTACCGCTAGGCATGCCTAAATACGGACACCTTTTGCACTATAAGCGAAAAGACGTTTTCATGTCAAGCGATAGCGGTAAATTCTATTGAGATAACTTAAGACCGGTTGTCTTTTCAGAACAACCGGTCTTACGAAGAGGCAGAAACTACCAGCGGTAGTGACTGAATGCCTTGTTTGCCTCAGCCATCCTGTGTGTATCTTCCTTTTTCTTGAAAGCTGCACCAGTCTGGGCGAATGCATCAAGGAACTCAGCGCCGAGCTTCTCGCTCATGCTGTGCCCGTTACGCTTTCGAGCTGCGGCGATAATCCAACGCATCGAAAGAGCTTCTTTGCGGTTATCACGAACTTCGACAGGAACCTGGTATGTAGCACCACCAACACGGCGACTCTTTACCTCTACTGCGGGTTTGACATTTTCAAGTGCCTTAAGAAAGACATCAAGAGGCTTCTCGCCAGTCTTCTCACCCATAGTAGTCATTGCATCATACATGATTCTTCTGCTTACTGATTTCTTTCCAGCCATCATCATGCGGCAAATGAATTTTTCAACCACGACACTACCATAGATAGGATCGGGCAAGACTTCCCTAATGGGAGCAGTTGTTCTTCTAGACATAATATAACTCCCTCATCAAGCCTTTGGCTTTTTGGCACCGTACTTAGAACGGCTTCTCTTGCGATCTACTACCCCTAGGGTATCCTTGGCACCACGGACAATATGGTAACGAACACCAGGAAGGTCCTTGACCTTTCCACCGCGCAGCAACACAACAGAGTGCTCCTGAAGGTTATGTCCAATACCGGGGATGTAAGCAGTTACCTCAATACCATTGGAAAGGCGCACACGTGCAACCTTACGAAGGGCAGAGTTAGGCTTCTTCGGAGTAACGGTCATGACCCTGGTGCAAACACCGCGTTTCTGGGGACAACCGGCAAGAGCAGGAGATTTAGTCTTGTTGACAATAGTCTTCCTTCCCTTTCTGATCAGCTGATTAATAGTAGGCATCTTATCGATACACTCCTTATTTTTTTTTGATCCACTACCTCTCACTAAAGCAGGGACCTGTGCCGCCCAAAGGGCAGCACGTCTATGTAAAATCCGCACCCAGCATGGACGCAATGGGGTGTTGTATAACGAAGGACGTCAAAGCAGACAGCGCCAACAGGCGCCAATCCTAATCTTCGTCGTAGCCATCGTCCACTTCCACCGAATCACCCGCGGATTTCATGTTACCCAAATCTTCCACATCAAAATCATCGTCATCAATCATTTCCTGACGCCTCGCTTGCTTGACCGCATCAACTTTCTGCTGCAGTACAAGAAGCTCTTCATCCTTCAGCTTTATATCACGGTACTTCTTCATACCGGTTCCAGCTGGGATCAGATGACCAATTATGACATTCTCTTTCAAACCACGCAACTCATCTTTACTACCAGCTATAGCTGCATTTGTCAAGACCTTCGTGGTTTCCTGGAAGGAAGCTGCAGAGATGAAAGAGTCAATGCTCAACGATGCCCGTGTAATTCCAAGGAGCAGAGGACGAGCCACTGCCGGTTCTCCTCCCTCACTGGTGACTCGCTCATTTTCTTCGTAAAAACGATACTTGTCAACCTGTTGCCCATGGATCAGATTGGTGTCTCCCACATGGACAACCTCAATCTTACGTAGCATCTGCCTCACAATAACGCCCAGGTGCTTATCATTAATCTGCACCCCCTGCATCCTGTAGACCTCCTGAACCTCGTCGACCAAAAAGGACTGCAGTTCATTCTCTCCCAGTATGTCCAACACATCGTGCGGGTCTACAGAACCATCACACAAGGGTTCGGCAGCTTCCACAGAGTCACCATCACGAACCAGAAGGTTCTTGCCCATTGGAACCATGTGCTTGTACTCATGGCCATACGGGTCAGTTACCAGAATGGTGCGCTTGCTCTTGACGATGGGTCCGAAGCTGACCAGACCAGAAACCTGTGCCAAGAAGGCACCGTTCTTGGGTCTGCGAGCCTCAAAGAGCTCCCCAACACGGGGAAGACCACCGGTGATATCCTTAGTCTTTGTTCCTTCCTTGAGCAATTTAGCTAGGATGTGCCCCTTTTCCACCTTCACATTATCAGCAACCTGAAGGTATGAACCTCCGGGCAAGAGATAGACAGAAAGAATATCACCCTTTCCATGCTCCTCACTGGTAATTTCAATGCGAGGCTGAAGTGACTCCAAGCTGTGCTCAGTAATCCTCTTCTCGATATTACCGGTTTCTTCATTGACCTCTTCATGCAAGGTAGTCCCCAGCTTGATATCAACAAAGGAGGTAAAGCCCCCCTCTTCAGAAAGAACAGGCTCGCTAAAGGGATCGAAGGTGACCCAAGGGGTATGTGCTTCCACATACTGCCCAGATTCAATGAGAAGCTCAGATCCTGTCTTGACGACCTGGCTTGTGGAGTGTCCCACAAGGTACAGGCGTTTGCCAATAACCTTAACCGAACCGTTCTCACGGGAAAGGACAGTCTTGCCTTTCTTTTTGAAGATAGGAGTTCCCTTTCCTACGATTGAACCGTTCTCAACCAAGAGTTCATCATACTCATCGCGACGTATCTCAGCATTGACACGGAAATATTCGATATGTCCCTTGCGGGTAAATACCTTGACCGAGTCAGAAGCACGTACGACACGAGTGCCGGTGATGGAGCCAATGACTACAGGATACGTAAAGACCAGCTTGTTATCTTCAGAACTGGTAGAGGCTGTTCCGCCGACGTGGAAGGTACGCATCGTCAGCTGGGTTCCAGGCTGTCCGATGGACTGTGCGGCAATGATGCCTACAGCCTCACCGATGACTACACTGCGGTTGGTTGCAAGGTTACGTCCGTAGCATTTACGGCAGACACCATGCTTCGCCTCACAGGTCAGCACGGTCCTGAGTAGGACACTTTCCAAACCTGAGTCCACAATGGACTGGGCAACCTTCTCGTTGATCTCAACGTTTGCTTCAGCAAGAACATCTCGGGTAAACGGATGGAGGATATCCTCAACAGGGCAGCGTCCGACAATGCGGTCTGCAAGCCCTTCAACAATCTCATCACCATCTTTTATAGCAGTACGCCAGATACCGTTAATGGTATGACAGTCATCCTCATTGACAACCACATCCTGGCTGATATCAACCAGACGACGGGTAAGATACCCAGCCTCAGCAGTTTTCAAGGCAGTATCGGAAAGACCCTTACGAGCACCATTGGTCGAAATGAAGAACTCAATGATAGAGAGCCCTTCCTTAAAGTTCGACTTGATGGGGAACTCGATGACGTCGCCAGAGGGCTTGGCCATAAGACCACGCATACCACCGAGCTGACGAATCTGGGTCTTCGATCCACGAGCACCACTATCGGCCATGAGGAAGAGTGGGTTAAAACCACCCTGACTGGTACGAAGCTCACCCATGAGGGCATCTGTAAGATGGTCATTAGTTTGCGTCCAGACCTCAATAACCCTGTTATAGCGTTCTTCCTGGGTTATATGACCCTGTCGGTACTGATCAAGAATCCTCTGCTGCTCGTTGTTAGCCTTAGCGACCATCTCGTCTTTGACAGCAGGGATAATCATATCAGACAGTCCAATAGTAGCACCAAAGATCGTAGCATACTTGAAACCGACATCCTTAATGGAGTCCAGCATTTCAACAGCCAGAGAGTTCGCCTTGACTTTCAAGGTATCTCCGATCAGCGCTTTCAGTTCCTTGTCCCCAAGACACATGTTCTGGTAAGGGACACCCTTGGGAAGGACGGAATTGAAAATTACGCGACCAGGGGTGGTCTCAATCTTCGTGCCGTCCGAGAACCGGAATCTGATGCGGGCATTATAGGATAGTGCACCAATATCAATGGCCATTTCAATCTCTCCGAGGGAGTCATAAAACTTCCCCTCGCCCTTAGCCCCTGGCATTTCACGTGTCAGGTAGTTTATGCCAAGCACCATATCCTGTGATGGATACACAATTGGCTTACCATTGGCAGGGTCGAGCAAGTTGGTCACAGAGAGCATCAGCGTCCAACACTCAAGTTGGGCAGCATGGGTCAGAGGTACATGTACAGCCATCTGGTCCCCATCAAAGTCAGCATTGTAGGCGTGACATACGAGGGGATGTAGCTTGATTGCCTTACCATCTACTAGCACAGGGTCAAAAGCTTGGATACCAAGACGGTGAAGCGTAGGTGCACGGTTAAGAAGCACAGGATGCTCCCTGACAACATCATCGAGGATGGACCAGACTGCATCGGTCTCTTCCTCAACAAGGCTCTTAGCCTTCTTGATGTTGTAGACCACACCATCCTGGACCAGTTTCTTCATGATGAAGGGCTTGTAGAGTTCCAAGGCCATTTTCGAGGGAAGACCGCACTGGTGCATTCTCAATTCAGGTCCTACAACAATTACCGAACGACCGGAATAGTCGACACGCTTACCGAGCAAGTTCTGCCTGAAACGGCCCTGCTTACCCTTGAGCATATCAGACAGGCTCTTCAGAGGCCTGTTGGAAGCACCCTTGACAACACGCTTTCGCTTTGAGTTGTCAAATAGAGCATCAACAGCTTCTTGGAGCATCCTTTTCTCATTACGGACAATGATATCAGGAGCATTGAGCTTGACCAAACGGTCGAGACGATTGTTTCTGTTGATACAACGACGATAAAGATCGTTGAGGTCACTTGTAGCAAACCTACCGCCATCAAGCTGGACCATGGGTCTCAAATCTGGTGGTATGACAGGAATGACTGTGAGAATCATCCACTCTGGCTTGTTGCCACTGTCGCGGAAGTTCTCACAGACTTCAATCCTCTTGAGTAGGCGCTTGTCAGCCTTGTCAGCCTTCTGACGCATTTGCTCACGAAGTTCGCGAGAGAGCTCCTCAAGGTCAAGGTTTATAAGAAGCTTACGAACAGCTTCCGCACCCATGCCGGCCTCAAATGAGTCGCCGTATTGCTCTCGGGCTTCCCAGTACTCCTCTTCGCTCAGCAGTTGCTTAGGCTTGAGGCTGGTATCCCCTGCGTTGATGACCACGTACTTCTCATAGTAGAGGACGCTTTGCAGGGAGTTGCGGGTAATATCCAACAACATGCTCATTCTGGAAGGGACAGAGCGGTAATACCAAATATGGGAAACAGGGGCTGCAAGGGTAATGTGACCCATGCGCTCACGACGAACCTTGGTGTTGGTTACCTCAACACCACAGCGGTCGCAGATTACACCCTTATAGCGGATAGATTTGAACTTTCCGCAGTAGCACTCCCACTCCTTGGTGGTGCCGAATATCTTCTCACAGAAAAGACCATCCCTCTCGGGGCGAAGCGTTCGGTAATTTATAGTCTCGGGCTTCTTCACTTCACCATACGACCAATCCTTGATCTGCTCTGGTGAAGCCAGCTTTATCATGATGCTATCGAAATCCTGAATTTCCTTCATCCGTACTTCTCCTGATTAGTTGAGGGAGCCTTTCGACTGCTTGGCGATTAACTCTTCATCTCTTTCGGTCAAAGGAACCTGCCTGCCATTGGAGTCATACACAGACATATCCAAAGCCAGGCCACGGATCTCCTGAACCAATACATTAAATGCCTCAGGTATTCCAGCAGTGGTAGCAGGTTCTCCCTTGACGATACTTTCATAAATCTTCACACGACCGTTCATATCATCACTCTTGATGGTAAGCAGTTCCTGCAAGGTGTTAGCAGCGCCGTACGCCTCTAGGGCCCACACTTCCATCTCACCAAGTCTCTGACCACCAAACTGAGCCTTACCGCCAAGAGGCTGCTGGGTTACCAGCGAGTAAGGACCGGTGGAACGGGCATGCATCTTGTCATCTACAAGGTGATGCAGCTTGAGGTAGTAGATATATCCACAGAATACAGGGTTCACAAAAGGAACACCGGTATGGCCATTGTACAGCACAGTCTTGGAGTTCTCAGGAAGTCCTGCATCACGCATCGCCTGCTCAATCTGAGCCATTGAAGCACTCTGGAACACAGGAGTGGAATACCACTTGTCAAGCTTGACAGCGGCCCAACCGAGCTGGGTCTCCATCAACTGGCCGATGTTCATTCGAGAAGGAACACCCAACGGGTTGAGACAGACATCCAAGGGGGTACCATCTTCCATGTATGGCATATCCTCTTCAGGAAGTATCCGGCTGACAACACCCTTGTTACCATGACGTCCTGCCATCTTATCGCCTTGTCTCAGCTTGCGCTTGGTTGCAAGCAGGACCTTGACCGTCTCTTCGACACCAGGGGGAAGTTCATCATTATTGCTTCGCTTGAGCCTCTGGATATCGATGACTGTCCCTTCAGTTCCATGTGGCACTTTCAGGGAGGTATCTCTCACTTCCTTGGCTTTCTCACCAAAGATGGAGTTGAGCAACTTGAATTCAGGGGTCGTATCACTCTCACTCTTTGGGGTTACCTTACCAACTAGGATAGAACCCGGCTTGACCATGGTCCCGATGCGGACAATACCATCCTCATCAAGCTGTTCAAGCATCTTCTCGCTTGTGTTTGGAATATCCCTAGTGAGTTTCTCAGGACCGAGTTTGGTCTCCCGGATATCGGTAGAGAACTCTTTTATATGCACTGAAGTGAAAATATCATCTTTGACGACACGTTCACTAATAAGGACAGCATCCTCATAGTTATACCCATTCCAAGGCACGAATCCGACAAGAATGTTTCTCCCTAGGGCAAGATCCCCATCTTGAGTAGCGGGGCCGTCAGCGAGAACTTCACCATTTTCCACATGCTGACCAACACTGACAATTGGCTTCTGGTTGAAGCAGGTGTCCTGGTTGGTTCTCTGGAACTTCTGGATGGCGTATTCTTTTACTGTACCCTCAATTTCAGCATCGTCCTCTTGGATGACAACCTTGTCAGAACTTACATACGTGACAGTTCCACCCTTGGATGCCTTCACGAGCACACCACTATCATAGGCGGTTTTCCGCTCCATTCCAGTTCCTACACGAGGAGCTTCAGGGAATTCCAAAGGAACTGCCTGCCTCTGCATGTTTGAACCCATCAGGGCACGGTTAGCATCATCATGCTCAAGAAATGGGATGAGAGATGCTGCAACACTAATGACCTGCTTGGGAGATACGTCCATATAACGGATTTCTGTAGGAGGCTTGGTAGAGTAGTCTCCACTGCGCCTAACAGGAATTTCCTTGTCCAGGAACTTACCCTCTTCATCCAATTTGGCAGAAGCCGGTGCGATGAAAAACTTCTCCTCATCATTGGCATCAAGGAATCTATACTGCTTGGACACAACACCATCAACCACCCTGCGATAAGGGGATTCAAGGAAACCATGCTGGTTAACCCTGGTGTAGTTTGCCAAAGAGACAATCAGCCCGATGTTCGGACCTTCAGGAGTCTCAATGGGACAGATACGACCATAATGGGTATAGTGGACGTCGCGAACCTCAAAGCCAGCACGATCTCGTGAGAGCCCTCCAGGGCCGAGTGCGTTGAGCCTTCTCTTATGAGTAAGCTCTGCAAGCGGGTTGACCTGGTCCATAAACTGTGAGAGCTGACTACTGCCAAAGAATTCCTTCACTGCGGCCACAATTGGCTTGATTGAGATTAGGTCCTGAGGTTTGACGCTTCCGGTCTCAAGGTTCATGCGCTCCTTGGCTATGCGTTCCATTCGTGCAAAGGCACTCTTGAGCGCATTCTGCAGGAGCTCCCCTACAGAACGGACACGTCGGTTACCAAGATGGTCGATATCATCGACATTCTGCTCACGAATAAATACCTTGATAAGGAAGCCCATCGTGTTGACAATATCTGCGGTGGTCAGAACAGTCAGTTCGGTGGAGGCGTTTTCCTCCTCCTCTTCTGAACCTGAACCAAACTTCTTGTTAAACTTATAGCGACCGACTGAGCCGAGGTCATACCTGCGACTGGAAAAGAACATATCAGGAAGATCCTTCTCAGCCCGCTCGATGGCAATCATCTCTCCGGGCATGAGAACGCTGAAGATAGGACTTAGCACATCTTCCTTGGTCGGTTCGTCATATCCCTCACGAGTATACTTTGCATCCTCGATCTCAAAACAGTTGAGGATCATATCACTATGCAAGGATTCCTTGTCACGCATATTGATCAGATGAAGGCTAGTCACCTTAAGGGCAAGCAACTCATCAATCTCATGGGCGTGCAACTTATCACCGGCACGAAGAACTTTCTTGTTCTTCTTGTCTACAACAGCATAGATATCCTTGTATAGGTAGCGGTTCTCAAGGCTGGATTTCAAGTCGCTGTCATCAGCAATATCAATCATCTCACCCTTGTAGAACTGTTCTATGATCTTTTCACGGGTATCAAACCCAATCGCACGCAAAAAGAGCGTCCCTAGAATACGCTTCTTGCGATCGATTTTTGTAAAGATCAGGTGCTTCTTATCATCGATTTCAAATTCAAGCCAAGATCCACGGTAGGGAATAATTCTCGAAGAGTACACATCCTTATCATTGGAAAAGATCACTCCAGGTGAACGGTGTATCTGACTGACAACAACCCGTTCAGCTCCATTGATGATAAAGGTACCGCGATCTGTCATCATGGGGATGTCCCCAAAGAAGATCTCCTTCTCCCTCATCTCACCAGTAGAGAACTCAAGACTGATCGTGACTTTGATAGGCACACTATAGGAGCGGCCCTTTTTTTTGCACTCGGTTTGCGTGAACTTGATGTTATCATAATCAATAGTATACCCCTTATACGCAAGACGCATCTCACCATTAGGGCTATCTATCGGGAATGTAGCTTGGAAGACCTCTTCAAGACCTGACGCAGATTCAGGGGGCAAACCCTGCTTGAAGCGTTCAAGCTGTAGAAATCTCTCATAGGAATCAAGTTGAATCCCGATAAGGTTGGGCAGTTCACAGACTTCTTGGAAATCAGAACCGATGTACGTGCGTGTTATGGATTTGCCTTTGGCAACCATCATGTACCCTCCAGAGTCAATTGAGAAACAGACAGAATCCCCCCTTGGACAGAGGGAAACGAAAGACACAACAGGCCACCGGTGTCTATCCGGTGGCTCAATTAATCGGGTTTACACCCGCTTACAAAAAACAGGAGCAGGGCCCTGACCCCAGAGGGACAGGCCCCTACACGTAAGGTTAGTCAACCGGCTTGATCTCAACGGTGCAACTAGCAGCAATAAGCCTTTCCTTGACTGCTTCGGCATCAGCCTTGCTAACACTTTCCTTGATGACGGCATTTCCAGCCTCAACCAATTCCTTGGCTTCTTTGAGGCCAAGACCGATAAGGGCGCGGACTTCCTTAATAGCTGCAATCTTCTTAGTAGGATCACAAGCCACGAGGATAACGTTAAATTCGGTGGGCTCTTCTACAGCTTCAGCTGCGGGACCAGCGGCTGGGCCTGAGGCGGCAGCTGCTGCAACAACACCAAACTTCTCTTCCATCATCTTGATCAAGTCAGAGACTTCCATGACGGACATGTTAGCGATAGATTCCAAAATTTCTTCTTTAGTAGCCATATTACCTTCTCCTTAAAATTGTATATACTGCACAGTCATAGCAGGTTACGAGTGAAGACTAGGACTGTGTTTAGTTCTCTTCGACAACTGGGGCAGCTTCTTCAACTGCTGCTCCACCTTGATTCTCTACATATGCAAGCATAGTTGCTGCAAGTTTCTGCACAGGAGCCTTCATGGTGCCCATCAACATTGAGATCAGCTCAAGCCTGCTTGGCAGCTTGCTGAAAGCCTCAATCTCATCAGCGTTCATGAAAGAACCATCAAGCAAAGCTCCCTTAATAACAAGGGGGGATCCATCCTTGGCAGCCTGGAACAGATCTTTAGCAACAACGTTAGCCTCGTCACCACGAACCAATGCAATGGCAGTGGGGCCGACAAGCTGATCATCAGAGGACCTGTCAAGTTGCGTAAGGGCAATCTTGGCAAAACGGTTCTTGACAACACGATAAGCAGCATCCTTCTTCAGGAGGTTTCTGCGAAGCGTGGTAATCTGTTCTACAGTCATACCGCGGTAATCGGTGAAGATATACCCAGTATACTGGGCAAACTCATCTTTCAGAGCTTTTACGGCTTCTTCCTTGGCGGGTGTAATACGAGTTTTATAATCCATAATCTACTTCTCCTAGTTTGCCGAAGGCGCCAGATCCTTCACGTTAACATGGACACCTGGGCCCATCGTGGAGGAAAGAGCTACGCTTACCAAGAAGTCTGCCTTTGCATCAGAAGGCTTCTTGCGGATGATTTCCTTGACAACTGCACGAGCGTTTTCACTTACTTTTGCAGGATCCATGGAAACTTTACCAACGCCAAGGTGAACGACACTGGTCTTGTCAGAACGGAATTCGACACGACCTTTGGTCAACTCTTCTAGAGCGCCCTTCACGTCAAACGTGACAGTCTGGGTCTTGGGGTTAGGCATCAGGCCTCTGCGCCCGAGAATAGGTCCCAAACGACCGACGTCCTTCATCATATCAGGTGTAGCTACAGCGACATCAAAATCCATCCAACCGCCACGAATCTTCTCAATGAGTTCGCTGTCACCAACAAAGGTTGCACCAGCATCAAGAGCTTCCTGAGCCTTCTCGCCTTTGGCGAAAACGAGGACACGCTTTTGTGCGGAGAACTGGTTGGGGAGCACTACAGTGTCACGGACACTCTGGCTCTTCTTGAGGGTCAGCTTTACAGAAATCTCGACTGTTTCGTCGAACTTTGCAAAGGCAACGTCCTTGACAAGAGCTGCAGCCTCATCGAAGGAGTATAACTTCTCACGGTCGACCTTTTTAATACTTTCGCGATAATTTTTTCCGTGTTTCATCTTACTGCTCCACCTCTACGCCCATACTGCGAGCGGTTCCTGCAATGATCTTCTTGGCAGCCTCAATGTCATTTGCATTGAGATCCTCAAGCTTGGTCTTTGCAATCTCGGTAAGTTGGTCCTGTGAAATCTTGCCAATCTTAGTCTTGTTAGGTGTACCACTTCCTTTGGTGATGCCAAGTGCCTTCTTGATAAGCACTGCAGCAGGAGGTGTCTTCAAGATAAAAGTAAAACTCTTATCCGCGTACACAGTAATGATGACTGGAAGGATGAGTCCAGGTTCGTAGTTCTTCGTCTTTTCGTTGAACTCCTGAACAAATTTCGGGGCACTGACACCATGAGGTCCAAGCGCGGGCCCAACTGGGGGTGCCGGCGTAGCCTTCTGGGCAGGACACTGCAGTTTGACTACTGCAGTTACCTTTTTCTTTGCCATGTTTCTCTCCTTACGCGACACCCTGCCTGAGCTGGCGGATAATCCGGGTTCGCGCTGGTTTTAACGCCTGTCATACGATCAGGCTCCCACCTCAATCTGCTTGAGGGAGTAAATGCATGAATAAATGGACTTGTTGTAAAAAAACGTACTACTTAGATTCTCCTAGAGTCCAGTCCGGAACTCCTAGAGAATCTTTTCCACCTGAAGGAAATCTACCTCAACAGGAGTGGATCGACCAAAGATCCCGACGCTCACTCGCATGCGGGCTTTGTCAAGATTCACTTCCTCAATGACACCTGTAAAGGTATCAAAGGGTCCTTCAACAATCCGAACCTGTTCACCAACGGCAAATGTCTGTTTTGGCTTAAAAACCTTTTCAGCAGGCAAATCGCCAGTTTTCTGAAAAATCCCTTTGACCTCACCTGAAGTAAGAGCCTTAGGTATCACACTGTCATTGGGAGTAACAAACCCGGTCACACCTTGAATTCTCTTAATATGAGAACACCAAGTCTTCCAGCTGTTTTCAGGCAAATCGAGCTCAACAAGAATATAGCCAGGGAGTATCTTTCGCTTTACTTCGCGACGGACACCATCCTTGACCTCAACTAGCGTTTCGAACGGAACCTTGACGTCTGTGCAGACCATACTAAAGTCCACATCAGTCTCTCGCATCTTATTTATGATGCGTTCAATTTTCTGTTCATACCCAGAATATGTATGTACTACGTACCAGCCCTTTGCCATGACACCGTCCTAAAAAATAAATAGTATACCCTTGAGAAGAAGAAAATCAACCAATCCAAGGAATACTGCGACGATCACAGTAGAAACCAGTACGACCTTAGTGGAAGAGACAACGGCTTCGTGGGAGGGCCAGACAACTTTCTTAAGTTCCTGGTGTGACTCCTTGAAATACTTGAACAGTTTCTTCATGTAAAGTCTCCTTTGGGGGTAGAAAAATCAAGAAGCAGACAGGCCAGGAAGGATTCGAACCCTCAACATCCGGTTTTGGAGACCAGCGCTCTACCAATTGGAGCTACTGGCCTATTTGCTTCTCGATACAAAGTCCTTTCGAACTTATTTGATCTTTGCTTCGCGATGCAAGGTATGTTTGCGTTCAAACGGGCAATACTTGTTCAGCTCGAGTTTACCTTGCGTATTACGACGATTCTTCTCGGTCGTATAATTCTTTTGCTTACATTCGGTGCACTGCAGAGCAATTTTCTCTACGGGACCTTTTTTCTTCTTTTCACCCATCTGATGCTCCTCGGTGAGTATTCACCCAACTCTACTCCCAATTTGGGAATGAGTAAAGAAAAGAGCCCTCGAACGGATTTGAACCGTTGACCCCCACCTTACCATGGTGGTGCTCTACCGACTGAGCTACAAGGGCATTGACAACACAACAAAAATATCAAACAAAACATACCTGTGACGTGCAGAAGCAAACTTACCAGAGCTAGGATAATTTGTCAATACGCACCAAACATTTTCACCCTCAATATTACAGCTGGTTGCCCATAAGGTATCTATCGTATATAGTTTTCTTGAACCAAATATCATATTTATAAGGAGTTCATCTCAATGAACGACACACTGAACACACGATTTGGCCACACACCGCCAGAATTGGCACAAGATTTTGCCGAGCACCTCAAGTACAACCAAGATGCAGATATATACCACACAACCCAAGAAGACCGATATACAGCCCTCGCACTTACCATCCGTGACAGAATCATCCACCAGTGGAACCTAAGCAGGAAAACCCAAAAGAGCACGAATGCCAAAAGGATAAACTATCTCTCCCTAGAGTTTCTCATGGGAAGGGCTATGACCAACAACGTCATCAACTTAGGTATCGAGGAAGAATTGAAGGAGGCTCTCGCCTCCCTTGGATATACATATGAGGAGCTCTCTGACATCGAGCACGATGCAGGACTGGGAAATGGAGGACTGGGACGACTGGCCGCTTGCTTTCTCGACTCGCTAGCTACACTGGAATATCCGGCATATGGATATGGAATTCGCTATAACTATGGTATTTTCCGCCAACAGATAAAGAATGGATGGCAGGTCGAACAACCAGACAACTGGCTCAGATATGGGAACCCTTGGGAAATAGAACGCCATGACGTCGCTTTTACCGTTCAGTTTGGCGGAGAGGTCCACCTTATCCGTGAAAAGGGCAAGGACAACTTCAAGTGGATCGGAGGCGAGCAGGTCATTGGAGTCGCCTACGACATGCCTATCATCGGCTATGGCTGTAAGACGGTGAACACTCTCAGGCTCTGGTCTGCAACAAGCCCAGAGGAATTTGATTTCCATGAGTTCAACGAAGGCGACTATACAGAAGCTGTCCGTTCAAAGATTTCCGCAGAGAACCTCTCTCAGGTTCTCTACCCTAATGATACTCTCTATATGGGAAAGGAGCTTCGCCTGAAGCAACAGTATTTCTTTGTAGCCTGTTCGCTTGCAGATATTGTGAGAACTTTCAAACAGGAAAATCGCACATGGTCAGAGTTTACTGACTTTGCTGCAATCCAACTCAATGATACCCACCCCTCTCTGGCAATCCCTGAAATGATGCGCATTCTCTTGGACAAGGAAAATCTTGCTTGGGACGAAGCATGGGCTATCACCAACAGCGTGATGGGATACACAAACCATACGCTCATGCCAGAAGCATTGGAGAAGTGGTCCCTGCCCATGTTGCAGTCAATCCTGCCCAGACACCTGCAAATCATCTACGAAATCAACCATAGGTTTATGCAGTCAGCGGTATCCTTCTTCCCCCTGCAGCCCCAGGTGCTCCGACAAATCAGCATCATTGAGGAATCGAATCCCAAACAGATACGCATGGCAAACCTTGCAATCATTGGTAGCCACAGCACCAATGGTGTTGCCGAACTCCACTCAGAGTTGCTCAAGCGTTCAATGTTCCCGCAGTTCAACACCATCTACCCAGACAGGTTCAACAACAAGACAAACGGGATAACCCAGCGGCGCTGGTTGCTTGATGCAAACCCAAGGTTGGCAAAAAAGATTACTGAAGTAATCGGTGATGGTTGGATAACAGACTACAGCCAGATATCCAAGCTTACCCCCTTTGCAACCGACAAGAGCTTTATTGCTGAATTTGCAAAAATAAAGCTGGAAAACAAGATCAAGGCCGCAAATTTTCTCAAAAGGGATTGTGGAATACTCATCGATCCCAATACCCTCTTTGATGTCCAGGTGAAACGCATACACGAATACAAACGCCAGTTGCTTAATGTCTTGAACATCATGATGATCTACAACGATATAAAGAAAGGTGGCGAGGCTACCAAGGGCATGTCTCCAATGACCTTCCTCTTTGGAGGCAAGGCAGCACCAGGGTATGTCAACGCAAAACTCATCATCAAACTGATCAACAACATTGCCAATGTCATCAACGCGGACAAAGAGGCAAACAAGCTCCTTAGTGTCCATTTCATGCCTAACTATAGGGTGACAATGGCAGAAAGCATCATTCCCGCCACCAACTTATCCGAACAGATACCCACTGCAGGAACCGAAGCATCAGGGACCGGCAACATGAAGTTCATGTGCAACGGAGCACTGACCATCGGCACAATGGACGGAGCCAATGTGGAAATTGCAGAAGAAGCGGGCAAGCAGAACATATTCATCTTCGGCCATACGGAAGAAGAGATTGTAAAACTTGGCCAGAGCTATGACCCCTTTGCCTGGGCAATGAGAGACAAGGAAATCAAGGATGCAGTCCAGCTCCTTGCTACCGGAGACTTCAATGTGAATGAACCCAATATCTTTGATCCTATCCGTAAAAGCCTCTTTGAAGACGGGGACAAGTACTTCCATTTTGCAGACTTGCGCATGTATGCAGACATGCACAAAAATGCTCGCTCCCTATATACAAGTGATCAGGATGAATGGAATCGCAAGGCCATCATCAATGTTGCCTCAAGTGGCAAATTCTCGAGTGACCGAACCATCAGCGAATATGCAAATGATATCTGGAATCTCAAGAAATGCCCTGTCGAACGGAGTAACGGCAATGAGACTGCGTTGCAGGATGCAATCAAGAAGTAGGTCAAACTGCTCATACAGCAGGTTCTATAGAGGATCTGCTGTCTTGAATTTAGCAATTATCTACAGATATGATGAAATTTTAGCAGAGATAAAACTTCCATATACTTACAAAATATGAAGATAAGAATTTTTTGATAAATTATTGATAATAATGACGCATTTTTAGCAATCAAGGAGAAAATACTGGTATATTCTTACCATGCAAAAATTCTGGGAACGAGTAACAACCCTTTTAGGATCAACTAGTGTGGTAGATCTTGCCACGATGCTCAATGTTAAGAGAAGCACCCTATCCAGCTGGATTCACAACGACCGCCGCCCTCCTATGGACGTTCTCCTGATACTCACTGGACAAACAGGTCTTAGTCTTGAGAACCTTGAGTACGGCTTTGATTGGGAACCATCAGACGACGAGGAAGCAGCCGAGAACCATTCACCAAAGTTCAAGGCAATCATGCAGATGGTATCAGGTTTAAATAATGAAGAACAGGATATCGTCTACAGCCTTCTTACCTATATGAAGAAAAAACCCTAGAGACACACAGAGGGAAATAGCATCATCACATAGGGGGATAGTATTGCCAAGGCAGGAGCTATCAGCATTGCCGGCAAAAAATTTCCTGTTTTGCTTTTTCGTATATCCAACAAACCCAGACCAATCATCATTAAAAGTACTCCCCCAACTGCAGAAAGCTCGTTTATTCCCGATTCTCCCAAAATAGGGGAGATGAAGCCGCCTGCCAAGGTAAAAAATCCTTGGTACACAAGGATAACCAAAGCACTTGCCATGACTCCTGGGCCATAGACTGCACTGAAGATGATCGCCATACAACCATCCATGACCGACTTCACCAAGAGCAATTGGTAATCTCCTGTTGTTCCAGCCTGAATGGAGCCAACTACGGTCATGGCTCCCGAACAAAAAAGCAGAGATGCATTGAGAAAGCCCAAGGCAAAGTTCTTTGCAGCCTGCTCAGAGTCATGCTTCTTTCCCAGCTTTGATTCAATCCAGGTCCCCAAAGAGAGCACTCCATCCTCGATAGACAGTGCATATCCCACAAACCCTCCCAATACGGTTGAGAAGATGAGAATCAAGAAGGAGCCGGTCTGCATCGCCATCGAGATACCGATGACCAGAGTAATCAACCCTGAGGAGGTGAAGACCACCTCCTTATAGGAGTTTTTTAGTCGGTTCTTCAAAAACAACCCTACCAGTGACCCGAGTATGACAGTAAGACAATTGATATAGGTGGCAAACATAATGGATAGGAGTATAATACGTTAGAAAGACAAGGACAAGGAACGAATATGCAAAACATCCTTCTTGCAGCAGGATTAGGAAAGAGAAGTGGGGGAGAGAAGCTATTGCTTCCCTATAAAGGCCGACCGATCATCACACACGCGGTAGAGCAATCACTTCTGGCGGGACTCCACACGATTGTAGTCACTGGATTCAGGACAAGGGAAGTCGAACAGGCTCTCAAACAGCTCGCATGTCCAAATCTCATTATTACTTACAATGAGAACTATTCTTTGGGCCAGGGCTCCTCAACACTCGTAGGTGCAAAAGCCCTTCGTGATGGTGAGGACTTCTTCATCTCCCTCTCTGACATGCCTCTGATCAGAGCAGCCCACTATCATTTCTTAGCCCGACACTTCACCTCTTCAGAAGCTCTGCGCCCTCTTTATAAGGGACAGATAGGACATCCTGTCCTGTTGCGAGCAAGCTTCAAAGCTCAAATCCTTGAACAAGCTGTCCCCTTTACCATGCATGAACTGTTGAAGGATTTCCATGTAGAGCAGTGTATTGTCGATGACGAGGCCTATGTCCGCGACATCGATACAATACACGCCTACGCAGAGTTGCTCATGCATCCTAAGCCTTGACGGCAACCACCTTATCTTCGGCTGTCGTCAAACGAATCCCAGCCGAAGTTCCAAAATCACCAGTAAGCAACTGCACTGACAGGGGATTCTCCACCAACCTCTGGATTGCCCGTTTGACAGGACGCGCACCGAATGATGCATCAAAGCCCTCCTTGAATACCAGTTCCACCACGTCCTCATCCCAGCTTAAGGCATACCCTCGCCGTTCGAGGCGCTGTGCAAGCTGCTTAAGCTGTATGCTCACGATCCTTCTGATCTGATCAGCGCCAAGGCTCTCGAAGATGATAATCTCATCAAGGCGATTAATGAACTCAGGCTTGAATGAGTCATGAATGATAGAGAGAACCTGCTTTCGGGCCTCTTCTTGGTCGTTAGGATGCAGGAGAAAGGAACTGCCCAGATTGCTGGTCAGGATGATCACCGTATTGGTAAAGTCTACAACCCTACCCTGCCCATCGGTAAGCCTACCGTCATCCAATAGTTGCAAAAGGATGTTGAAAACATCCGGATGTGCCTTTTCAATTTCATCAAACAGAATGACTGAATAAGGCCTTCTCCTAACAATTTCAGTCAGTTGCCCTCCCTGATCATAGCCCACATACCCCGGAGGAGCACCGATAAGCCTGCTTACTGAGTACTTCTCCATGTACTCACTCATATCAATACGGGTGAGGGCCTTCTCATCATCAAAGAGAAATGAGGCCAATACCTTTGCCAACAAGGTCTTTCCCACCCCAGTTGGGCCTGCAAACAGGAAGCTCCCCAAGGGTCGTCGCTCATCACCAATGCCCGCCTTGTTGCGTCTGATTGCATCAGAGATGGCTGTAATCGCCTCTTTCTGCCCGACAACCTGCTCCGAAAGGGTATCTTCAAGTTGCAGATATTTTTGCATCTCGCTTCCTTTCATTTTTGAAACGGGGACTCCGGTCCAGTTGCTGACAATCCTAGCAATGTCATCTTCGCTGACCTCCTCCCGGAGCATCTGCCTCCCTTCACTCTGGCCTAGGGCAAGAAGCTCGCTCTGTTGCTCTATCTCCCTGAGTAAAGTAGGAATCGAACCATGTTTGATCTGGGCAGCCCTTGCAAGGTCACCTTCACGCTCAGCTTGCTGCTCCTCAACCTTCAGCTGTTCCAAGCTTGCCTTCTTCTCTCGCAGCAAGGCGATTGCGTTACGCTCATTACCCCACTGCAGTTGCATGCTGTCCCGTTTGCCCCTCAAGAAACTCACCTCACTACGAATCTTCTTCAGGCGTTCAAGGCTGGCTTCATCCGTCTCACGGGTGAGGGCTTGCTCTTCAATGTTCAGCTGCAGGATCTTCCTTTTGATCTGGTCGAGTTCTTCTGGCTGGCTCTCTATCTCCATCTTCAACTGGCTGGCAGCTTCATCGACCAAGTCGATAGCCTTGTCAGGAAGAAAGCGATTGGTAATATAGCGGTTACTCATCGTAGCTGCAGCAACAAGTGCCTCATCCTTGATTCGCACCCCATGATGCACTTCGTAGCGTTCCTTGAGACCACGTAAAATGGCTATGGTGCTCTCAACGGAGGGCTCATTGGTAAAGACCGGCTGGAATCTGCGCTCCAGGGCCTTATCAACTTCGATATACTTGCGGTACTCATCCAGCGTTGTGGCTCCTATGGCATGGAGTTCTCCCCGTGCCAGAGCTGGCTTGATGAGATTCGAGGCATCGGTAGAACCTTCACTCGCCCCGGCCCCGACTATAGTATGCAACTCATCAATAAAGAGAATGATGGATCCTTCACTGCTGGTCACTTCCTTGATGACAGCCTTCAGCCTCTCCTCAAACTCCCCACGGAACTTTGCCCCTGCAACGAGAGATCCCACATCCAAGGATAGGATACGCTTATGCTTGAGTGATTCTGGGACATCCCCACTGTTGATACGTTGGGCAAGACCCTCGACAATAGCTGTCTTTCCCACCCCAGGTTCACCTATGAGAACCGGATTGTTTTTGGTCCTTCTGGACAGGACCTGCATCACGCGTCTTATCTCCTCATCTCGCCCGATGACAGGGTCAAGCTTGCCCTGATGAGCAAGGGCAGTCATGTCTTTACAGTACTTTTCCAAGGCCTGGTATCGGCTCTCGGGGTCTTCAGAGTCGATACTCTGATTACCCCTGATGCTCTGCAATGCCTGCATGATTCCTGAACGGGTAACGCCTAGGTTCTTCAACGCCTTGCTGGCAGGGCATGGGTCATCAATGATGGCAAGCAGAATGTGCTCTGCACTAAGGAACTCATCTTTGAACTCTAAGGCGATTTTGTCTGCTGCATAGAGCTGGTTTCCCAAGGCAGAAGAGACTGTGCGTTTAACACTGCCACCATAGGCTTTGGGCAGACGGTTTGTGAGGTCTTCAAGGGCTATTTGGATCTGTTTAGGAGGGACTCCCAACCGCTCGAAGAGAGGAGAGAGCAATCCTTCTTTCTGGTTGAGCAGTGCAAGCAAGAGATGCTCGCTTGTGATCTCAGCACTCCCTCTTTCATTTGCTAGGATATCGGCATCACCGACAGCCTGACGAAGTTTGATGGTCATTTTATCGATATTCATATGTATTCCTTCCTATGTGTATATGTGACAAAGGACCCCATGGGGCCCTATCCTGTACATAAAGAATATACTGACAAAATGTCCGGTCGACTAGGAACGGCTTATGACCGGTGTCGTTTTTGGTCGGACTTTGAAAAACTCCAGATAATTGGCAATCAGTTCCTGGGAAAGGGACATCTCAAAGGTATCCAGAAATGCAACCTGAAAGCAGGAGGACTCAAGAAGCAACAGGATGTGGTTGGCCACCTTGTTGATGTCACACTCGATGATATCCCCACTACTAATACCTACCCGCAATAGTCGTTTGAAAAGAATGGTAAGCTTGGCTGTCCTTCTCATGACTATCTCGTTGAAATCTCGGCCCTCTTTCTTCATCTGCAGCATCACATCCACTAGGGAGGTAAGCTCCCCTTCGTGGGCGGTTGCAGTATCCATAATTTCAGAGCAGATACTCTTAATCCTATCCATGTAGTTGGCATCAGAAGACCAGGCAAGGGTCGCATACTTGGTAAACATGCGTCCGGTAACCAGTTTCACCGCATAGTAATAGATCTCTTCCTTATCTTTAAAATATTGATAGATGGTTGGTCGGGAGATTCCACACTCCAGGGCAATAAGAGAGAGGTTAGAATCTCGATACCCTTCCCGTCCAAAGACTTTCAGAGCAGTCTGCAGTATCTTTTCCTTTCTTTCCTCATGATCAATCTTCTTGGGCATAGCCTAAAATCCCCCTAAACCTATCTGTACTCTATTGTTATATTACAATATACCATTATACTGTAAAAAACACTATATCTCAGAGAGGTTTTTATGTTTCTCATATTTGTTCTTTTAGCCATAGTACTTATTCCATTAGCAATAGGAATTGTAAGGACTCTTGTCCTCAAGCGAAAACACTATGAAATTCCTCTCCCAGCCCCAATCCCTGCTACTGATAGAACCATAGAAAAATTGCAGCATGCAATAACCTTCAAGACAGTGAGTAGCAGGGAGGAAGGCAAGACGGACTGGGACCAGTTCATCCAATTTGCTACCTATCTGGCAGAGGCCTTTCCTCTCTGTGAAAAACACCTGAAACTAGAGAGTCAATCCGACCATAACCTTATCTACCGTTTTGCAGGGGAGGATACCACAGCCCTTCCTGGCTTGCTTACAGCACACCAGGACGTGGTATCAGCAAGCGATGATCAGTGGACCTACCCACCTTTTGCCAAAACCCTAGAAGAAGGATATGTCTGGGGAAGAGGAAGTTTTGACTGCAAGTTACAGCTCATAGCCATACTGGAAGCATTTGAGCTGCTGTTACAAGAGAGTAAGAAACCCAAGAGAACCTGGTATGCCGCCTTCGGCTGTGATGAGGAGGTAAATGGAGGCAACAAGGGAGCGACTCTCATCGCAGAGCAATTTGAACGGATGGGCCTCACCTTCTCTTTACTGCTCGATGAGGGGGGAGTGGTTTCAGAGAACTACATCAAAGGTATCAATCGCCCAATAGCAGTTGTAGGGGTTGCAGAAAAAGGGTACATTGACACACTTTTGAGCTGTAGCCGCGAAGCAGGCCACTCGTCCACCCCACTAATGCCTACAGCACTTGGCAAGATAGCAAAGGCAGTAACAGCCATTGAATCGAGCAAGCAAGAGGCAAGGCTTACAAAGCCCGTACAGGCTATGCTCAGGAACATAGGAGAAGAGGCCCCTTTCCCCTTAGCATTTCTCTTTCTCAATCTCTGGCTTACCAAGCCACTGATCATGCTGATCTTTTCCAAGAGCCCTACCCTCAATGCTCTGATTAGGACTACCAGCGTGCCTACCATGATTGAGGGAAGCGACAAAAGCAATGTCATAGCATTAACCTCTTCAGCTGTGATAAACACGCGCCTGCTTCCGGGGGATACCCAAGAGCAGACTCTTAAGCATCTCAAAGCTGTCATAGCAGATGAGGAGGTCTCCCTTTCTGTCAGGCGTTATGAAGAGCCTTCGAAAGAATCCCCCACAACGGGGGAAGCCTTCGACCAGCTTAAGGCAACCATTTCCCAGGTATTCCCTGAAGCCATTGTCACTTCCTATTTGATGCTTGGAGCAACAGATGCCCGCAAGTACCAGCAACTCTGCCAGCATATTTACCGTTTCACTCCTGCCCAGATGGGTAGGAGTGAGGTGAATAGGATGCATGCTCCCGATGAAAGAATCCATACCGACAACGTAGAAAAGGCTGTCGCCTTCTTTCTAGCCCTACTTAAGAATTGGTAACTCACCCAAAAGAGGCTCCGCATTTTTGCGGAGCCCCTCAGTACAGAACGGGTTGCCTCATTATTTTTCCTTGATCTTCACTTCAATGCTCTTGGGCTGGACAACTTCCTTCTTGGGAAGAGTCACAGTAAGCACTCCGTTGGCGAATTCGCCTTCTATTGCTGCCTCATCCACATCCTCAGGAAGGGAGAAGGCCCGTTCAAAACTCTGAGCGTATCGCTCGCAGATGAGAAGCTTTTTCCCATCCTTCTCTTCCTTGGTAGTCTGCTTGGAAGAACTGAGTCTAAGCACGTGTTTCTCAATATTCACCTTAACATCTTCCTGCTTATACCCGGGAAGTTCGGCCTCAACGATGTAGGCCTTGTCTGTCTCTGTAATGTCTACAGGAGGAATCTTCGATGAGGTAAGACCCCAATCAAAAAGCATATTGCCGAAAAGCGAATCGAAGGGCGATACCACCGGCGACCGATAATTGTTTTTTGTTGTAAGATATGCCATTTGTACACCTCCATGTGTTTATCTATATGTAATCCCCTTTTTCGGGTTTTCAATAATATAGATGCACAAAGCGTGCCAATCCAACAAATATATACTAAAAGTCATTATTTCTAGCAAGAATCCAGAAAATACAGCATACATACCTTGTTTTTGATGGCCACTGCAAGGCTCTTAAGACACCAATGGGTCAAACTGGTATAGGGAGTAGCAACAAGGCTATTTAACCGTATCAGAATGACCCATCATTAAAAAAAGCAAGACGAGAATGGGACAAAATCATGTGTAGAGCTTGTCACTCATCGTTGCCACCATAATAGCCTTGATCGTGTGCATCCTATTTTCTGCCTCATCAAAGACTACTGAGTGGCTACTCCTGAAGACTTCGTCGGTGACCTCCAGTTCGGTGAGTCCATACTGGGTGTGGATCTGCCTTGCTACGGTCGTGTTCAGATCATGGAAAGAAGGCAAGCAGTGTTCAAAGAGCACCTTTTCATTGCCCGAAGCACGAAGAAGATCCATAGTGACCTGATAATCCTTCAGCAGGGCTATACGACTCGCTGTCTGGTCCTCCTCACCCATCGAAACCCAGATGTCGGTATAGATGATATCGGCATCCTTTACTGCTTCGTAAGGATCTGTCGTTGTAGTGATGAGGGCCCCTGTCTGCTCTGCCACAGGGGCAAGTTCTGCAATAAGGTCCTCAGAAGGAAAGAGCTCAAGAGGAGCGCCTATGCTGTAATGCATGCCTACCTTAGCGGCTCCTATCATCAGGGCATTGGAGACATTGTTCCTTCCATCGCCTATATAGGCCATCTTCATCTTGTCAAGAGGCTTTCCCGTATGTTCCATGGCAGTGAGAAAATCGGCAAGTACCTGAGTGGGGTGGTCATCATCGGTGAGACCATTCCATACGGGAACACCACTATAGAGGGCGAGGTCCTTAACAATCTGCATAGCAAAGCCACGGTACTCGATACCGTCATACAACCGGCCAAGCACCTGGGCCGTATCTTCAATGGACTCTTTCTTGCCCATCTGACTGTTGGTGAGGAAGGTGACACAAGCCCCTTCATCAAAAGCTGCAACTTCAAAGGAACATCGGGTACGCGTTGAGGTCTTGTCAAAGATGAGGACAATGTTCTTCCCCTCCAGCAAAGCACCTTCCAGATTCTTGGCAAACGGCTTTTTCTTCTTTTTAGCCTTGAGTTCTTTTGCAAGGTCCAGCAGATAGTGGATTTCTTCTGTAGTATAATCATTGAGTGTGAGAAAACTTCGCCCCTTGAGTGATATCCCTGTATTCATGCTACCCTCCGTATAATGGTCAATAATACATATTTATGCATAAAATGCAATATGTTTGCATAAGTATGCAGAAAAGCTACTTCATTATATTCTGATGCAAAAAGCCCCCCAACACAAGGAAGGAGGGCCAGATTTGCAAGAAATTTGGTTATTTGGTAACGAGTACCACTTCACCGTTGACATACTGCTTGGCTACATAGGCCTTTATCTTATCACCACGAAGGGCCTTCACCAGTGCAACGATGCGAGGATCGTTTTCATTGCCCTGCTTGACTGCCACGACGTTTACGTAGGGGCTGTCAGAGCCTTCAACCAAAAGGCCGTCACGAGTTGCGATGAGTCCGGCAGGAATGGCGTAGTTACCATTGATGATAGCCGCATCGACATCCTGCAAGACGCGGGGAAGGGATGCTGCTTCAATTTCACGGAACTTCAGACCCTTGGGGTTCTTTGCAATATCCAGGGGAGTTGCCTCAAGGCCTGCATTGGCTTCAAGGGTGAGAAGGCCTGCACTCTGAAGCAAGAGAAGCGCACGACCTTCGTTGGTGGGGTCATTGGGAATTGCAATGGTTGCACCCTGGGGGAAGTCCCCGATAGCCTTGTGCTTATTGGAGTAGAGGGCGAAGGGCTCAACATGTATGCCGCCTGCATTTGCCAGGTGATAGCCACTGTCTTTGTTGAAAGACTCGAGGTAAGGAACATGCTGGAAAAAGTTCGCATCAAGCTCACCTGTCTCAAGGGCTTCATTAGGGGTCACATAGTCTGTGAACTCACGGACCTTAAGGGTGATACCTTGTGCAGCAAGATCCTCAACAATAAGGCTCAGAAAGGCAGCATGAGGCTCCGGGGTCGCACCAACAGTCAGTACCTGTGTGGAGGACTGTTCCTTTGTTCCGGTAGCAAATAGAGTTGCTGCCACGAGGATTACCAATACGATGGTCAATGTTTTTTTCATATTTTCTCCTACTCTCCCCGAAGGCGAGAGGTATGCACGAATAGTGTCAGCGCTTGGCCAACAGATGGGAACTGATCTTGTTGCCTATCACCTGGATAATCTCTACAAGCACCAGGATGATAATTACGGCAACAACCATAACGTCTCCACGGAAGCGTTGGTATCCGTAGCGAATAGCAAGGTCTCCCAAGCCCCCTCCTCCGATAGCTCCGGCCATGGCCGAGTACCCGATGAGGTTGATGATCGTCAGCGTAACCCCACTGACAAGCGAGGGCAAGGCTTCCGGGATAAGAACTTTTCGGATGATTTGCCAGTTGGTAGATCCCATTGCACGGGCGGCCTGAACGACCCCCGGATCCACCTCCTTCAGAGCGGTCTCAATTACTCGAGCCACAAACGGTGCTGCCGCAATGGACAACGGGACGATAGTAGCGGCAGTACCGATACTAGTTCCGATTAGAATGCGTGAAAGGGGAAACAGCAAAATCATCAGGATGATGAAAGGAAACGAGCGTAGCACGTTTACTATCCTTCCCAGGACGTTGTTCAGAAGTGGCTTGGGGATAATTCCACCCTGTTCCTCTCCCGATGTGATGGAAAGCAGTATTCCCAAAGGCAAGCCCATCAGAAGAGAAAAAAATGTAGAGAAGAAGACCATACTTAACGTCTGTCCTGTTGAGGTTAGAACAAGTATCCAAAGTTTACTCATACCTTGTCCTCCTCTTCCACAAGGACGCCCTGACTCTTCAGTGCGTCAATGGTCTTTTGCTTAATTACCTCATCACCGCTTATGTCTACAACCATGGTACCAATCTCCACATCCCCAACCTTCTGAACACCACCTGCTCGAATATTAAACTCGACTCCTAGCTCCATGGTTATCCTGCTGAGGATCGGTAAATCTGTGGTGTCACCGCGGAATCGAAGGGTATAGGTCCCGATTTTCTTTGACCATTGCACCATTTTGTCCTGATGGGAAGCACTCTCATCGACACCTATCAGGTGAGCCAGAAAATCCTTGGTCACCTCACTGGTAGGATTGGCGAAGATATCAGTGACAAATCCTTGTTCGACTACCTTGCCATCATCGAGGACCGCTACCTGTTCGCAGGCATCACGAACAACTTCCATCTGGTGGGTTATCATGACGACGGTGAGGGACATCTTCTTCTGGATCGCCTTCAACAGGGAGAGGATCGAATGGGTGGTCTGAGGGTCTAGGGCACTGGTAGCTTCATCACAGAAGAGTATGTCCGGGTTACAAGCCAAAGCCCTAGCTATGGCTACCCTTTGCTTCTGCCCACCGCTAAGGGTGCTGATGGAAGCCTTTCCCCGACCTTCCAGGGCTACAAGGGCAAGCAGCTCATCCACTCTCTCTTTGATGACATCCTTACTCATTCCATTAATTTCCATGGGATAGGCAATATTCTCTTCTGCATTCCGTGAAGAGAACAGGTTGAAGTTCTGAAATATCATACCAACTCTGCGTCTGCGTCCAATCATGCCACGTTTGGAAAGGTTGTCCACACGAACATCATCAAAATAGACTTCACCACCATCTGGACTCTCCAGAAGACTGATAAGACGTACCAGCGTTGACTTGCCCGCTCCACTTTTTCCGATAATACCATAGATGGTATTGGAGGGTATGGAGAGGCTCACCCCATTAACGGCATGCAGATTGCCATATGATCTTTGTAAGTTGTCTAACGTAATCTGCATAAATATACCTTCTATACTCAATGAATTGTTACCATCATAGTAAAAAGGGATACCTTGGACAAGAGTAACAGGAGTAAAACAAGGAAGGAACCTCAATGGGAAGTGATATTGTCATAGGTAAGCGGAAGGGACTTTGTCTTAAGAGCAACCCGAGACTGGATCAACA
>JAEINL010000093.1 GCA_016342655.1 Sphaerochaeta sp.
CTATCCGCAATTTGTCTATGAGGTGCTTGATGGGAATACAGAGGTTGAGGCTTCAATATGAATTGTCAAACATAGCCTTCTATTTTGTATGGCCACACCATCAACCCACAAGCTGAGGACAAACTGTATTGGATCACCGAGAGGTCGGGGAGAAGGAACACTCTGCAGTGTCCCATATTCAACATTGATTGCTTGAGATGGAGTGCTTCTAGGTTTCCCATCCACGCCCCTGAGTTCGTCAAAATCTGTACTTAGTCAGGGTTGGGGGGGTATCAGCAGAATCAGTGATGGACTCACAGTAGAGAGGCTTGCCCTGGAAAATATCTTTTTGAGTGACTAAAAACCCCCGAAGCCAAGACGAGCCGCAGGGGGTTCCCACAAGCAAGAACGATGGAAAATCAAGCCACTTTAGAAGACCTTGATTTTGAATACAGGTCGAAGGCAACTGCTGAAAGCAGGACAAAACCCTTGATTGCTTGCTGCCAGTCCGTGCTGATACCAATGATGGACATTCCATTATTCAGCACCCCAATGAAAAATCCTCCTACTACAGCCCCAATCACAGTTCCGACTCCTCCTGAGACAGCGGAACCACCAACGTAACACGCGGCTATAGCATCCATCTCAAAGTTCTGTCCTGCCTTTGGAGTGGCGGAGTTGAGACGTGCTGTAAATACCATTGCTGCGATTGTTGCTAGAACCGCCATATTGGTGTAGATCCAGAACATTACCCATTTGACCTTGACACCCGACAACTCCGCAGCTTTCCTATTTCCTCCCAGAGCGTAAATATGGCGGCCTTGCACAGTCTTGGATGCAACAAACTGGTATCCTATGACAAGGAATCCCAGTAAAATCAAGATATTGGGGAACCCTTTGTAGATGGCGAAAACGATGGTGAAAGCTGCCAGGACTGTAGCTATGAAAATTACCTTTACAAGCCAAATTCCAATCGGAAGCAAGTCAAAGGCATATTGCTTCTGTTTTTTTCGCTTTTGTATTTCACCGAAGGTAATCAGTGCTACAATTAGGAACCCAATCAGCAAGGTGAAAATATGCAGATGCACGGTTCCTACCGTAGCTCCCCCAAATGGGTCAGCAATATATCCGGACGAGATCAATTGGAATTCCTTAGGGAAAGGAGCTTTCGTCTGTCCTTTCATAATGACCTGACCGAGGCCACGGAAGACCAACATGCCCGCTAGGGTGGCAATGAACGGAGGCACATTCACGAATGCTATCCAGAAGCCTTGCCACATTCCAATCAATGCACCGAATAGCAACAACAGAAACATCACCAAATACGGATTCCACTGCAGGTCTACCATCATGACCCCGCTCAGGGCTCCGATGAAACAGACGACAGATCCGACAGAAAGGTCGATGTTTCCCGTCAACGTACATAGCAACATGCCTACAGCAAGAATCAGTACATAGCTGTTCTGAAGTACCAAATTCGTCAAATTTACCGGTCTGAAAAAGATACCGTCCGTCAAAAGGCCAAAAGTAATCATCGCCACCGCCAAGGCGACGACCATCATGTACTGCCTCATATTTTTTTTCAAAATTGCCATCAAGCCATTCATCCCATACTCCTTATCGTATGTATTCATTCACTTTAATATCTGATCCTACTACGTCATCATAGCGCCGAATGAACAGCGTAGCTCAATTGTTCAGAATATTGCGCATGATCTTTTCCTGGGTTGCAGTCTCCCCAGATAGCTCTGCAGTGATTTTGCCCTCACTCATCACATAGATCCTGTCACTCATCCCAATGATCTCCAGCATCTCACTGGAAATCAGGATGCACGCCATCCCTTGGGCAGCAAGTGAGTTGATGATTGTATAGATTTCATGCTTCGTACCGACATCAATACCACGGGTAGGTTCATCAAGAATCAGGACCTTTGGATCTGTGAATAGCCATTTTGACAGAACAACCTTCTGCTGATTACCTCCGGAGAGGTTCCCTGTCATCTGGAGAATTGTTGGTGTCTTCGTATTGAGTTTTTTGCAGTATTCTTCTGCTATAATATTCTCATCATGCTCGTTGATTATCATTGCCTTGGAAATCTTTTTTAGTTTGGCGATTGTTGTATTTTCCTTGATGTTCTGGATCAACACCAAGCCAAGTTCCTTTCGGTCCTCAGGCACATAGGCAACACCGTTTGCAATTGCTTTGGGAATCGTACTGATGTCGACATCTTTACCTTCAAGTAATGTTCTTCCGGTGATATTCTTCCCATATGCGCGTCCGAACACACTCATGGCGAGTTCGGTACGTCCAGCACCGACCAGACCGGCCAAACCAACGACTTCTCCCGCGCGAACTTGTATGTTAACACCATAAAGTTTTTTCCGTTCTGGATTGTCAGGATTTTGGACCGTCCAGTCTTTGATCTCGAACAGGATATCCCCGATGGGATTGTCTCTTTTGGGATACATATCGGTTATCTCCCGTCCCACCATTCCTTTGATAATCCGCTCTTCACCAATTGAGACAGGACCGTCCTTTATACGCTCCACCTCAAGAGTCTCGATGGTTTTCCCATCCCTTAGGATCGTAATTGAATCAGCTACAGCAGCAACTTCGTTGAGCTTATGGGAAATCAGCACAGAAGAAATATTGCTTGTATCACGTAGTTCCTTAAGAATATCAAGCAGATGTTGGCTATCTTTTTCATTGAGTGCGCTCGTTGGCTCATCAAGAATCAGTAACTTGGCATGTTTAGCCAAAGCCTTGGCGATCTCAACCATCTGTTGCTTGCCCACTCCAAGCTTGTTCACAGGAATGTTGGGATTTTCATGGAGTCCGATTCTCTCCATGTACTTCACTGCATCTTCACGGGTCTTGTCCCAGTTGATGATATTGAATTTTGCCCGTTCGTCGCCAATGAACATATTTTCTGCGATGGAAAGATAAGGGCTCAACGCTAGTTCCTGGTGGATGATGACGATACCAGCTTGTTCGCTCTGCCTGATACTGGAGAACTTGCAACGTTTGCCATCGAAAGAAATATCCCCATCATAGGTTCCATAAGGATACACTCCAGAGAGAACTTTCATCAATGTCGACTTTCCAGCTCCGTTCTCACCGACCAAAGCATGAATTTCATTTGTCTTTACATCCAAGCTGACGTCATCAAGCGCTTTCACACCCGGGAAAGTCTTGGTGATATGCCTCATCGACAGCAGAATAGAATTGTTTAGCATACAGATCTCCCCACCCTACAGACTAAAACCGATTCCAAATCAGCTGCAGGCTGATGGCACCGGGTTTGCGATCATGCAATACAATTCCGGCCTCTGAGATGAGGCCGGATACTTGCATTTACAGTCCAAGCTCAGTAGCTGTATGGTAGCCAGTATCAACTACTTCAGCTTTAAGATTGTCCTTGGTGACAATAACAGACTTCAAAAGAACGGAGGGAACGATATACGGTTTGCCGTTCTTAGTGGAGCCGTTGTCATAACTGGTGGTATCGAGACCCTGAGGGACCTCTCCACGCATGATGGTGTCAACGAGCACAACAGTAGCCTGCCCGAGTACGCGGGTATCCTTGAGGACGGTCGCATACTGTTCGCCAGCGAGAATTGACTTACTGGATGCTACGATACAGTCCTGACCACCGACAACCGGCAACGGCTTGCCAACTGTGCCATATCCGACTGCCTTGCAAGCTTCAAGCGTAGAAAGACTAATCGGATCATAGGGGGAAAGAATTCCATCGAGCGTCTGACTGGTATAATAAGCAGAAAGTAGGTTTTCCATCCTGGACATAGCCAATTCATTACTCCAGCGGAGTGTTCCTACTGTGTCCATGCCCTGCTGGCCTGAACCAATCTTGAGGGTACCGTTGTCGAAATAGGGCTTAAGCCTATCCATGGCACCGTCATAGAACTTGTAGGCGTTGTTGTCGTCAGGAGATCCACCGAATAGTTCGATTATCAATGGCTTTTTCTTGGGATTGTCAAGATTCATCCCCTTGATGAGGATATCACCCATTTGCTGGCCGACGGCATAGTTATCAAATGACAGATAGTAGTCGACATTCGGTGACTTCATAATCAGACGGTCGTATGCGATTACAGGGATCCCTTCATCGGCGGCTTTCGCCAGAACATTGCTCAAAGCCAATCCATCGATTGATGCAATGACGAGTACTTTGGCTCTCTTGGTAATCAGATCTTCAATCTGACGAACCTGAGTAGGTATATCATCGTCTGAGAACTGCAGGTCAACCTTGTATCCGAGCTCTTCCAAACCACTCTTGACAGCCGCTCCGTCCTTATTCCAGCGTTCCTCCGATCGGGTAGGCATAACCACTCCGATCATCCCTTTTGTTGCAGAGGTTTCAGCAGCCCCTCCTGCAAAGACCATGTTCATTGCAATCAGTAGTACCATTGCTACTGTTAGCATCTTTTTCATAGGTAGCCTCCTTAATACTTTTTATGCGTTTACGTTAACGCATTACACTAACCATTGTTAGATCATTTCGTGCATAAGTCAAGAAAATTATTACCAATTCTTGTAGTAGTATTTTTGAGCACTAGATATTGGGTGCATATGTAGGTTTGATACAAGACTTCCTTGCGATTTACAAACAAAATACTTGTTTTAATCAAATCTTTTAATATTAATATTCATTTTCTTCCAACAATATTTCATTGCTGGACTTACTTCAGGTGGGGTCAAAGGGTAACCCCATCATACTATATTAGGAGATTTCTATGAATTGTATGTTGCATGCCAGTAAGTACTTCGTACGTGGGACCGTTGACAAAAGGTTGTTCAGTTCGTTTGTTGAACAGCTTGGACGCGCTGTATATGGGGGAGTTTATGAACCTGACCATCCTCTTGCTGATTCTGATGGGTTCAGAACCGATGTGATTGATCTCATCAAGGAACTTGATGTGCCAATGGTACGTTTTCAGGAGGCAACTATGTCTCGAACCATAATTGGGAAGATTCTGTGGGGCCCAAAGAGACCCGTCCAACCCGACTTGATCTAGCTTGGAAAGCAATGGATCCCAACCAGTTTGGCATACATGAGTTTATCCGATGGGCAGATAAAGTAGGCACAAAACCCATGATGGCAATAAACCTAGGGACTCGTGGCCTCTCGGAAGCAAAAGATCTGGTTGAATACTGTAACCACCCCGAGGGATCAACACTCAGTGATTTGTGAACGAACCATGGGGCAAAAGAACCATATGATATTAGGATGTGGTGTTTAGGCAATGAGATGGACGGCCCTTGGCAGGTTGGTCACAAGACTGCAGAGGAGTATGGCCGAATTGCAAATGAAGTGGGAAAAGCGATCAAGCTATTCGACCCTACTCTTGAACTGGTTGCCTGTGGCAGTTCCAATGCCCAGATGCCTACCTTTCCCCAATGGGAAGAGACAGTATTAGATCACTGCTATGACGTATCTGATTATATTTCCTTACACCTTTACTTCCGTAAAGATTCTGATACAGCTACATTTTTGGCCTCTTCCTTAGAGATGGATTCATTCATTGAAAGTGTGATCGATGTCTGTGATTATGTAAAAGCTAAAAAGCGTTCAAAAAAAACAATGTACCTTTCTTTTGATGAATGGAATGTCTGGTTCCATTCCAATCAAAAGGACAAGGAGCAACCAGCGTGGATAGTAGGACCATCTTTACTTGAAGATGTCTACACGTTTGAGGATGCGTTGGTAGTTGGCTGTATGCTCAACAGCCTGTTGCGCCACTGTGACCGTGTGAAGGTAGCTTGCCTAGCTCAGCTGGTAAATACCATAGCCCCGATTATGACAGAAACAGGGGGAAGTGCTTGGAGACAAACCATCTACTGGCCCTACTATTACGCTTCTCGTTATGGCAGAGGAGAGGTCCTGGATATCAGACTTGATGTCCCTTCATATGAAAACGCAAACCATGGAAACGTTCCTTTTGCCGACTGTATCGCTGTCTATCACACAGATATAAAGGAGCTTGACATCTTTGTCATCAACAGGAACCAGGAAGAATCCTTGGAGATGTCTTTTGACCTTTCGAGTTTTGGCAATACATGTACAGTCCTTGAGCATATCACACTCTCTCATGCTGATTTGGATGCAGTAAATGATAAGGATAACCCAGATGAGGTGTATCCTGAGGTTGTTGCAGTGAATGCAAAGATGGAGTGCGGGTCATATCGTGCCAGCCTTGGAAGTTTGACATGGAATCTTCTGAGACTTTCGTTCGAATAGCATTGGCCTGTAAATTTTATTGGTATATTTTCATTACAGGGTAAAAATCTGATACACTGCTAAGCTAGAGGAGGACATCGTATGCTACAAGAGGTGTATCTTGATTATTCAGATAAGAACAGGATGCTGGTTGTGGCAAAGGCCATTGCAAACGAAGCACGAATCAGCATCCTTGAACTTTTAAATGAACAAAGCCTGAGCGTGAATGAAATAGCTGAGCAATTGGGGCTTCCTGCATCTACTGCTGCTTTGAACATAAGGATCCTAGAGAAGGCCGGCCTGTTATTTACAGAGTCACAACCGGGTATCAGGGGTTCAATGAAAATCAGCAGTAGAGTCTGTGATAGAATCATTCTACAGTTATCCCTAGAAAAAACTCACAGCAAAAGAGAGAACTCTGTTGTGATGACTATGCCTATCGGGAATTTCATGGATTGTGAAATTCATCCTACTTGTGGGCTTGCTAGTGAATATAGCCCCATTGGTATGTTTGACCAACCAAGTAGTTTTTATTTTCCCAAAAGAACACTTGCACAGGTATTATGGTTCTATATGGGGTTTGTGGAGTACCGATTTCCCAACAATGTTAATTCCATGGGAATAATCAAGCAACTCCATCTGTCTTTCGAAGCTTGTTCCGAAGCTCCCTTCTACCGCAACGATTGGCCAAGCGATATTACAGTATGGATTAATGGTGTTGAAATCGGCACATGGACAAGTCCTGGGGATTTTGGGGGAAGGAGAGGCAAACTAAACCCTTCCTGGTGGTCTGATACCATCAATCAGTATGGCGAACTTAAGAACTGGAGAGTCAATTCTCATGGCACCTATCTTGACAATACCTGGATCTCTGCCGTAGGTATTGATGACTTGCATGTGAACGAGAATCATTTCATTACCATGAGAATAGGGATTAAGGAGGATGCTGTTAATGTGGGAGGGGTCTCCCTATTTGGAGAGAATTTTGGAGATTACCCACAGGACATTATTCTCAAACTTGACTTTGACGTAGTATAATCATGAATTTATGTGCTATTGTTAACTAAAAGATTAGGATACTACCATCATGACTATTCCTGAAATTGCCAAACTAGCGAACGTATCCATCGGAACAGTGGACAGGGTGCTGCACAAAAGAGGCCGTGTCGCTCCCGAGACCATCAAGAAGGTGATGGCCTTGGTTGACGACTACGGGTATCAGCCAAATACGTTTGCCAGAAACCTCAAGCTTAGCAAGGAATTCAGAATTGGCGTGCTATTGCCCTTGCTTCACTCTGAGTATGGATACTGGAACCTTATCTATGAGGGGATTCTGAAGGCGGCGAAGGAACTTTTCCCTCTTAGGGTATCCATCTCTGTTGCAGAATTCGACAGGTCGAACCCTCAGTCCCTTCTGGAAAAGGGGGAGAAGCTTATGCAAGAGAAGCTTGACGCCCTCCTTATGGCCCCTGTCCTTCCCGATGTATCCAGAACCTTCCTACAAAAGCATCCAGAGCTCGACTACGCCTTCATAGACTCTCCCCTGCCTGATATGAAACCAATATCCTCTGTTGTCCAGGACCCTTTCAGGGGAGGCTTTATGGCAGGGAGAATGATGCATCTGCTCAGTGCCCAGGGGGGCACATACCTCACCATACAGACTCATAAGACAGCATTCAACTCCCTTGAGCGGGCCAGAGGGTTCAACAGCTATTTTGCAGACAAACCAGCATACAAGATGCTGAAACTTGAGATGCAGAACATCAGCGGAGGAGATAACTTCCTAGAACAATCCTATAGGGAGCATGCAGACATACGGGGAATCTTTGTCGTCAACGATGCAGTGCATAGGATAGCCAACTTCGTATCGTTGCTTGGCAGAAAGGGTCAGACAATCCTCATAGGCTATGACCTCATCGATCAGAATCGCAAAGCGATGCAAAGCGGAAAGGTGGACTGTCTCATCTCACAAAGACCAAATTTCCAAGGCTATACTGCTGTGTATCAACTCTATCGCAAGGGGATGCTGGACCAGACTCCAGATAGGACCATTTGTGTTCCGATAGATATTGTGCTACCTGAAAACCTACTCGACGAGGATTCCATTTACCTGTTACCCAATACGTACAAACAGGATCACTGTTAAGGGGTCCTCGGGGTATTGAGATAAACCTACTCTTCCTTCTTTTGCTCTTCGATCTGTTCTATTTCTTGGGTAACTTCCTTGATTTCTTTTCCAAGATTTGCTTTCTGTGCTTTATCTTCCCCATTCTTCAAGGCCTCTTGCTTCTTCGTAAGCTTCTCATATACTTGACGAAGATCCTCCAAGGATTGGGCCTCATCTGCCTTATCAAAGACCTTCTCCTCTACGACAGGTTCTTTTTTGGGTGGGGGTTTACTCTGTTTGGACGTTTTGGGAATGTATTGTTCTGCCTTGCCAAATTCTCTTCTATCCGTCAGACGAGGGGATGCTATCTCCATACCCTTCTCATGGAGGGTTTGCAACACAACTTTGTGCAGTTCACTTGTCTTGCTCAAACGCTCTGTCGGCTCTTCAAGCAGTCCATACAAGCGATATCTGACCGCATGATCTAAAAATTCTTCAATGAAAACAAAGGGATCAGAAAGTTTGCAGGAAAGAGCCGCTCCCTTAAGAGCCTCCTCTGCCTGTATATGGTCCACGGTATACCCAAGTGATACAGCTAGGTTGATGAAGGTTCCGTCCCTTCTGGTAACCTTAACCGCTTTCTGCATTAAGAGAAGGTTGGGGATACTCACCACATCGCGGTTGACCTGCTGGATCTCCGTGTGGAAGATACTGAAGTCTGTGACCCGGCCTATCAGGTCATCGACTTCGATGAAATCCCCTCCCCTGAACTCATGCATCATCCTGAGCATGATACCAGCCATTGCATTTCCCACCAGCGTAGTGGAAGAGAGGGCTATGACAGCACTGAGCAGTATGCCTAGGACACTGAGTATCTGATTCTTCACCAATTGGTCCAGAGGAAGGAATCCAATGGACAAGAAGAGGCCCAACAGCACAATACCCGCAGTAAGCAACTGCCTCTGATACGGCCACTTCTTGGAGCTTTCTACCGTATTCCTAAAAAAGAAGCGGACAAGAATCATCAGGACCACAGTGCCTACAACAACGATGAACGTGGTAAGGTACGAGAGAATACCTTCCATAGAAACCTCCAACAGGGATTGATAGCCAATGATACAACAGAGAAGAGGGAAAAGACATACCTGGGTTTCAGGAGAACTTTCATACAAACACTGAGAAAAGGATAAATATTCTCAATTTTCCAGCCCCAAAAGCCCCCTCCAATGAGAAGGGGGCAGAAATGAAAGGTATCAATACCCCAGGGCAAGCCCTGGAAAGAGGAGGCGTTGCCTCCTTTTCCAAGCCAAGGGGCGGGATATCTCACCTTGCTTTCCCGGCACTCGCTCGGTAATGGAACCAGGGTAATGCTTGTGCTACTCTCGCTTCGTTGGGGAATGAAGAGGAAAAGACTAGAACTTTATGGCAACTTTATAATCACCATGTATTCCAGTAGCATACTCGAAAGCCTTCTGCCAATCCTCAAGGGGGAACATGGAGCTGACTACACCATCGGTCACCAGATTCCCATTATGGATATTCTCGATTACATAGGGAAAACAGTAGGGACTTAAATGTGCACCCAGCACATCCAGTTCCTTTCGGTCCCCGATGATCGACCAGTCAAGGGTTGTAGGTTCTGCAAAAACTGAGAACTCTACAAACCGACCAAGCTTGAGCTTCTTGCTCTCTATGGCACCAACAGCGGAACGCATCCACTTGCCTATTCCCTGCTGGACATCCTCATCCTCCCAATACCCGACGACAATCTTTCTCTTCAATTGCATGCGTGTTGCGATAAAGCCGTGTTCACGGTCTCCATGGGCTGACTGGTTGAGGTTCATGAAGTCCATATCAATTCCCTGGTCGGGGATATTTCGGTTGAACTGGGTATGGAGGTGACAGTAAGGTTTCTGCAGAAGGGAAAGGCCATTGATCCACATCTTGGAGGGGGAGAAGGTGTGCATCCAGACGATGATACCTGCACACCCATCATCATAGTTGGCTTCCTTGATCCACTTCTCAATCTCTTCAGGTGTTTTCAAGGTTGCCTTATACACTACTTTGCAAGGGATATCCCTAGAGGCATCAAGCCCATTTGCCATTATCTGGGATTGCTGTGCAACCTTTTCCAATGTTTCTGGCCCATAGAGAGATTGCGAGCCGACAAGAAACCAAAATTCATACTCTTGCAGAGGTTTTCTGTTCATAGGTGTATCCTTTTCCTTCAATGCCATCAGGGTGGTCATATTCGGGCTAGTATTGATTCTGACTACTTACTATTACATCTTTACATATTCTGATGACTGATGTATATTACAAGTAGTGATGGTTGTAGAGCGCAACCACGTTAATCAAAAGAAAGCTCAATCGATGAGGTGGTTGTAGAGCGCAACCACGTTAATCAAAAGAAAGCTCAATCGATGATGCCCCTGTGAAGGGGCATTCTTTTTAGAGGGAAAACATGGAATTTAACCGATTGTCTGCAGTATTCTATCAGGACTATGGTACTGCATATCCTGAGATACTCAACAAGCCGACACGCCCATATTATGTAGTGCTTGTTAAAGTCATGCAGTTGACATTTGCTATTCCCTTACGTTCTTCTATCAAGCATAGTTTTTCCTTTATTGCTGACGGTAATGAAGCCGGTCTGGATTTTACCAAAGCTGTAGTAATTGTTGATAGACAAAAGTATGTTGAGATGATTCCTGCCAGTATTAGACAACATGAATTTAATGAGTTGAAGAAATTTGAATTTGAAATTGAAACACGTTTTGAAAAATTTCTTTATGACTATATCAAAAAAGTCAAACGTTCAAGAGAAAATCCCCGTATACCTCCTGCAAGGTTGTTGCAATTTTCTTGTTTGCAATATTTTCATAAAGAATTGGGTCTTTGATAGTTTGCCAAAGTGAAAATATCAGTAGATTTGACTCTTTTTCATACTTTATACAAAACATTGCATAGCATACTACAAGCATAGCGATTTTTCTCTGGTAGTTTTTATGGGGTAGGAGCGGGCCAGAGGGTTCAACAGCTATTTTGCAGACAAACCAGCATACAAGATGCTGGAACTTGAGATGCAGAACATCAGCGGAGGAGATAACTTCCTAGAACAATCCTACAGGGAGCATGCAGACATACGGGGAATCTTTGTCGTCAACGATGCAGTGCATAGGATAGCCAACTTCGTATCGTTGCTTGGCAGAAAGGGTCAGACAATCCTCATAGGCTATGACCTCATCGATCAGAATCGCAAAGCGATGCAAAGCGGAAAGGTGGACTGTCTCATCTCACAAAGACCAAATTTCCAAGGGTATACAGCTGTGTATCAGCTCTATAGAAAAGGGATGCTGAGCCAGACTCCAGACAGGGCCATAAGCGTTCCGATAGATATTGTGCTGCCTGAAAACCTACTCGACGAGGACTCCTTTTACCTGTTACCCAACACGTACAAACAAGATCACTGTTAAGGGATCCTCGGGGTATTGAGATAAACCTACTCTTCCTTCTTTTGCTCTTCGAGCTGTGCTATTTCTTGGGTAACTTCCTTGATTTCTTTTCCAAGATTTGCTTTCTGTGCTTTATCATCCCCATTCTTCATGGCCTCTTGCTTCTTCGTAAGCTTCTCATATACTTGACGAAGATCCTCCAAGGATTGGGCCTCATCTGCCTTGTCAAAGACCTTTTCCTCAACAACAGGCTCTTTTTTGGGTGGGGTCTTACTATGTTTGGATGTTTTGGGAATGTATTGTTCGGCCTTCTCAAACTCTCTTCTATCCGTCAGACGAGGGGATGCTATCTCTATACCCTTCTCATGGAGGGTTTGCAACACAACCTTGTGCAGTTCGCTTGTCTTGCTCAAACGCTCCATTGGCTCCTCTAGCAGGCCGTACAACCGATATCTGACCGCATGATCTAAAAATTCTTCAATGAAAACAAAGGGATCAGAAAGTTTGCAGGAAAGAGCCGCTCCCTTAAGAGCCTCCTCTGCCTGTATATGGTCCACGGTATACCCAAGTGATACAGCTAGGTTGATGAAGGTTCCGTCCCTTCTGGTAACCTTAACCGCTTTCTGCATTAAGAGAAGGTTGGGGATACTCACCACATCGCGGTTGACCTGCTGGATCTCCGTGTGGAAGATACTGAAGTCTGTGACCCGGCCTATCAGGTCATCGACTTCGATGAAATCCCCTCCCCTGAACTCATGCATCATCCTGAGCATGATACCAGCCATTGCATTTCCCACCAGCGTAGTGGAAGAGAGGGCTATGACAGCACTGAGCAGTATGCCTAGGACACTGAGTATCTGATTCTTCACCAATTGGTCCAGAGGAAGGAATCCAATGGACAAGAAGAGGCCCAACAGCACAATACCCGCAGTAAGCAACTGCCTCTGATACGGCCACTTCTTGGAGCTTTCTACCGTATTCCTAAAAAAGAAGCGGACAAGAATCATGAGGATCACAGTACCAACAACAACGATGAACGTAGTAAGGTACGAGAGAATGCCTTCCATAGAAACCTCCAACAGGGATTGATATTCAATGATACAACAGAGAAGAGGGAAAAGACATACTAGAGTTTCTGCAGGGCAATCGCTTAAAAAGGATTTTGCATCGGGATTGACAAAAAACGCCGTGGATGAGTTATTTTTAATGGTTTCC
>JAEINL010000094.1 GCA_016342655.1 Sphaerochaeta sp.
TGCTCAGAAATGCTTGAATTGAAGATTTAGCGGTTCTTAGCTAAGATATAGTTCTACTTTTGGGTTTATCGTAGGTTTACTAACCCACGCTCAGTGGAAAACCGCTCTCGCTTACCAAGCACTACCCTTTGCCCCACCCCTACAGGAGCCCCACCTTACGGAATTCATCCTTCATGGCTGGCCTTTTCATGTATCTTGGTGCCAGTGCCTGGACACACTCCTTGGCAACTGCCTCACCTCCGAGGGAAACAAGCTCCTCAAGCCGAAAAGCCAGAGCCTGATACTCGTTACGATTGGCAACAGTTTCACCGTTGCCCAGTATCACCGTCCTATACAGGGCAAACACCTCATCCTTGTAGTAAGGCATCAGGACCTCTTGGTATGATTGCACCAGCGAGGGCTGTTTCTGGATGTAGGCGAGTAAGCGACCATGCCTACCCTCACCTTTGAGAACTTCAGGATAGGGGTTTTGTCTATTGAGCGAAGCATGCTTCGCTCCATCACGAGTTTGTAGGTCATCAAGCAGACCATCGACAACAGCTTCCCATTCCCTAGGCTCATAGCTCTTTTTTAGGATAGGGTAATAGGCCAAGTTGTCATGAAGGAGGAACTCTCTGGCCAGGCTTCTTACCTTCTCCTTGTTCCCATTCTCCAGATACACCTTGAACAGGGGGATGTTGTGAAGGCAATCGCCAGTGACAGCGCTTTCCATCAGATGGTCGCAAAGATCTCCAAGAACAGGACCCTAAATGTCCTGATGAAGACAATGGGCCAGACGCTCAATGAAGGCTGGATAGCTAGTCTCAACACCCCAGGAAGACTGGAGCTTACGGTCGTTGAGCATGGCAAGATCCTCTCAGCAATTGCAGAGCATGAGCCTGAAGCGGCTGCAGAGGCTATGGGGCTTCATCTTGCCACGGCTCTCCGTGATATAGAGAATTACACAAAAGAACAGATAGCCAATAAAGAATGAAAGGTATCAATACCCTAGGGCAAGCCCTGGAATCTCACCTTGCTTTCCCAGCACTCGCTCGGTAATGAGCCGGGGAGTCTGCTCTTTACCAGTGCCAGACTCCGCTTGCAGCAAACGCCTGTTTTCACCAAACAGCTCTTTTCTTACACAACATAGCAGGGAATCTCTTTGGCAAGCATATGCTTAGCCTTACAACAACCCCACCATCTGAATCTCGTCACGAAAGGCGGGCCGTCTCATATATTTTGGGGATAAGGACTGAAGGCAATCCATCACTACAACCTCACCTCCAATTGCTGAAAGCTCCCTAAGCCACGAGGCCACGGCCTTATACTCCTTGCGGGAGGAAGAGGCCTCCCCATCAGTTAGGATTATTTGCCTGTACAGGGCGAAAACCTCTTTTGGATAGTGGGGAAGCAGCACCTCCTGATAGTTCTGCACCAAGCGGGGATGCTTTTGGATGTAGGCGAGTAAGCGACCATGCCTACCCTCACCTTTGAGAACTTCAGGATAGGGATTTTGTCTATTGAGCGAAGCATGCTTCGCTCCATCACGCACTTGCAGATCATCAAGGAGGCCATCGACAACAGCTTCCCATTCCCTAGGCTCATAGCTCTCTTTCAGGATAGGGTAATAATCGAGCCTATCATGCAGGAGGAACATTTTGGCAAGTTCCCTTACCTTCTCCCTGTTTCCACTCGCCTGGTAGACGTTGAACAGCAGGACGCTCCAGTCCATATCCCCCCGGGGGATATAGGCTGAAGCTTCCTTCTCCTTTGCAAGCTTTTCAGCCAAATCATAGTCCTTTGCCCCAAGGGCATAGTCAAAGGCTAGCTTTCGCATAGCCTCATAGGAGAGGTTGTCCAGGGCAATGCCCTGGGCATCCTCTATTCTCCCCTGCTTGACCAAGAGGGCATGCTGGAACTTCAGGCTCGTAAGGATTGTGTGGTTTACTTGCCCTTCGAGTTGCGTCCCATCAGAGACAAGGGAGACCAGGTAGTCGCTCAAAACTTTCTGGTCGCCTTCGGTCTCTGCAAACCGCAAGCAGAGAGAGAGCAACACAGCTTGCAATGTTCCCTTGTACTGCTTTGCCTCAGGAAGGAACTGGGTGAACAGCCAGGAACCATCATCAGGCCTGATGGTACTCTCATCAAAAAGGGCGGCTATCTCTCTGAGGACACTCTCTACTTCATCAGTGAGCGTCTCGTCTTCATCCTCGTACTCGTCCAAGGCAGAGAGCTCATGGACCATCATGGTGGCGATGGAACCTCCATACCTGATATCCCCCTCTTGTATGGCACTACGTGCCATCATGAGAAAAGCTGTAATCTTCTTCCTGAAGGTCGGGGAGAACTGCCAGCCATACTGCTCATCGTCCCACCCATCCTCATCGTCTTCCGGGCACTCTATGCCGTCTTCACAGGCTTGCCTGAACTCGATGCCAAGATTTGTCAGGTTGACCTCACCATCAGGGGAAGGGAAGGCAGCAACCAGGGCAGAAGCCAATTCAGGACTCTTCCTGGCATAGGAAAGCAAGAAGGAGAGCAACTCCTTCTTGCTCTTCTTCTCCAACAAAGAGGCAAGGTCGACTTCCTTAGGCCTGGTAACCAGTGTATGTGGGGTGCTGTTCAGCTGATGACGCAGGGAATACAAAACTGCAACCTCATGCTTGCAGTACTCGCCCCAATCATAGGGACACGTACAGGCAATATCTTCGACCTCCCTAGCATCATCAAGGGTAACCGTTACAGTATACAGCTGTGTTCCTGCGACATCAGCCTCATAGTGGTTTGTACGGGTCATCTCCAAGGAAAGCACACACTTGTCCCGGTAATAGGCAAGTCCTCTCTGGAGTATCACAGACGAATCGATAGCATCTTCAAAGTCATCAAGGTTCATAAGGCCTCCAAGGTAGGTAATAGTATCATAGGGGAATGATTTGCTGAAGTAGGGGGAATTTCAGTTTGGTTTCACTAGGTACGAAGGACCCAAATGCTGACCACTATACAGATTTTGGTACTTGTTGTCATATTTTCCCTTGTGGGTTTCCCCCTTTGCTGTAGGTACTGTCAGCCTTCTTCCTTTCAATTGCTCCCCTGGTGATTGGAGACTTCCTTTCAGAGCCCTTTTTGCTATTCCCTTTTCTGGCAGTTCCTGTACAATACAGAACATGTACAACCTCAAAGAAATAAAAAAAACCTGTGACCTGTTTTTCAAAGCCTATCAAAGCTACGATGACTTCATCCCCGATTGGCTGGACAGCAAACCACCTCTCAGAAAGACAGTACGTGCAATCCTTTCCAAGGCTGATACGGTCGATCTACCAGAGGCTTTCTGGAAAGTCCAAGCATCACTGTACACCGATGCCCACATGCTTACCGATCCCAAGGCCATCAGGAAGATGCTCAAGGAGGTTGAGCCCTTCGCATCAGAAGATACAAGGAAGGCCCTCGCCTTCTGGGCCGATAATCCTGGCTTTTGGTGCTTCTATGCCATCAAGGAGACCCTAGGGGATGACTTCTTCATCATTGAAGATCTGGTGACAGGGCAAACCCACCTACTGCACTCATCAGACATCGGTTATATGCAAACAGACGCATCCTATCGCAACAAGCATTACCTTAGCCTGATGATCTTCAACGGTTCGTGCTTGCAAGCCATAGGATTCCCCAAGTTCAACTCCCTTCCTGCTTCTGACCTGCAGTTTTTCTTATCGTTGTTCTCCCCTGGCCTTGCATTGAGCCCTGCCATCAACAGGAATTTCATACGGCTCCTCGACCTGGAACGTCTCAGCAGTATGCCTGTACTTGTTGAAGGGGATGTTGAAATGAAGCAGACGTGGCAACCATTCAGACTCAAGGACTTCTCCATCTTTGATCTGCAAGGCACCTGGGATTCACAAGAAAAAGGCAGGCTGCAGATATACAGGTTTGTGCAAGAGGCTGCAAGCTATGCAAGCCTCCCCAACTTTCATATTCTTGAAGCTGAACGGGGTATCCTGGCTGTAAGTTTGGTACGGGACAACAAGAGTGGGGAGATGGCTCTCTTTACCTCTACCGACAATACCTACGCGTTGTTCGCTCTTCTTCTCAACCGATCCTATCCAGAACTGAATCTACCGGAAAAACCCTCTGTATCCATTTCTCTAGGGCTCAGCCTGCTGTTGTCTGATGGTGATTACCTCCTACCCTGGAATAAGTTCAAGGGGCTCCTGATTGCCCAGGACGAGTATAATGACAATCCTATACTGGTTCCAGAACTTACTCCTGAAAGAATAGAAGAACTCCTGGACCTGTCAGGCGATGACAATCATGTCGATATTCGGGATATTCTTTCAAGATTGACATCACAGAAGCAAGCGTACCAAGACACCTATCCGGTCGATCCCAACGACAAAGGCTTTGAAATGTCTGATTGGCCAGTCCCACCCCAAGGAATACAGGACCTTTTTGACTCCACCCTCAACGACTCAGTGGTCTTTGAGGTTATGGATGACAGCAACAGCAAAGACCTGTTCAACATCCTTACCAATGGCTCCTATGCAAATCTGATCGAACAAGACGGATTAGCTTCGTTCATCACCTCCCTGTTTGCTTACGCCTTCCCCGAAGACGTAAGCATGTTCCTGATGAACGCTTTCCTCTGGATTCTTTTTTACAAGGGAAGGGATTGGGTTCCAGCCCGTAGCTACGCCCTTGAGATACTGAAGATGAAAAGCTACCCCCTCACCCCTATCTACTTTGAGAGGGAAGCCTTTCTGCAGGATTTCACCGCTTTCATCAAGAGGGTTCTCTGCACCCGAGGTATCTGCTCCCTGGCAAAGAGACCTAGCTCCGAAGAGGTACGCTTGGGGACGTATGCGATCAAGGGCAGTGATGCGTTCTTCAGCCTGATACGGCCTGGGGAGTACCGAAGCTACTGAGGAGGCTGAAAACAGCTTTCTGTTTTACAAGTTACCGTATCCAACGTATCATCATGAGACTTTGGAAGGGCCTGCTGTAGCGAGATGGGCTTTTCCCTAGATTCTTACTCTCTATCCTACTTCTCCCCATCCTTCTTTTCTTACTCTTTCCCCTTCCCTTTTTCACCTATTGCTGTACAATAGTCTCCATGGAAATCACCAAAGAGTTCAAACGACACTGCATCGCCTTCGGTCAAGCCTATGAGAGGTTTGAACATCTAGTATTTGATTGGGGGCTAGAGAGCAAACCCCTAGTGAGAGAGATGAAGAACCATCTGCTCTTAGAGAGGGATGGAGAGTACCCACAAGACTATTTCAGGTACAGTACACCGGCATTACTGCTGCAGAGAGTGCTCACTGATGGCAAGATGCTCAAACGCTTCCAGAACACACAGGAAAGGTTTATGGTCTCGCGGGAAAAACAGGTCCTCTCCTCCCTGCTTGAAAGGCCTGCCTTCTGGTGCTTCTTCACTATCATAGAGATATACGAGGAGGAGTTCGCCCTTATCGAAGACCTATTTAGGGGAGAGACCCACCTAATGCACGCCCCAAACCTGTGTCTAAGGAAAAGGGTGGATGGCTCCCGGCAAAAAAGCTACCTTTCCCTAATGATGTACACTGGACAGTGCCTTGCGAATATTGGCCTGCTCAGGATCTACACCCTGAGCAAAACCGACATGCGTTTCTACTGTTCTCTGTTTGCTGGCAGTGAGTCTGATGATGAGACAACCCTTGGCGAAGTCATCAACGACCATTATAACGACTTCTTTGTCTTGGATAAGACAGATGCAACAACAAGGGTCATGCATGGGGAGTACGAACTAAGGCAGACATGGCAATCATTGCATCTCGAGGATTTTGACATCAATCGCCTTGGAGGAACCTGGACATCAACCCAGGTAGGGGCCTTACGCAAATATACCCTCGTTTCGCACGACCAGAGCATACAAGACCTTCCCAACGGGAATTTGCTTAGCTCAGACCCCCCTCTTATGAAAGCCCTGATCGTCAGGGACCACGACAGTGGGGATATGGGCTTCATGTCCACCTCAGAGCCTGCCCATGCGTTGTATGTAGCCTTATTTGAGCGTGCGTATCCAGAGCTTGCCCTGCCTCAGGAGCCTGAGGTCTCCATTCCTACCAGCCTCCTGTTTCGCATCGTCAATGTGGGTCTGCCCCTTCCTTGGGGGAGGTTCGAAGAAATCATGAAAGATATGGATGCCATGCAACCATAAGCGGCAAACAAAGGAAACCATGCAAAAGGAACCAACTCACCATGGATGAAGTGGAGGCTACCATTGAGAGCATACTACACACGCGGGAAAAACTGGCGCTTGAGCGGCAAGCATACGAAGTCCCCCCTGATGAACTCCTTCTTCTGGATCCTCTTCTACAAAGGCAAGACTTGAGTCCCTGTTCGCAGCTACGCCATCGAGATGCTCAAGCTCTTCCCCTATCCCATCCTAGGCGCCTATCCTGATGCTGAGGCCTTCATAGAAGCCTTCAGCGTCTTCACCAAGAAGCTACGCTGTACCCGGGGGAGTCTGCTCAATGAAGGCCCGTCCTAAGGCTGAGGAGGTCAAGAGGGGCACCTATGCGATCAAGGCCTGATAGGATGCACTGCTAAGAAAAAGCACAAGCGTCTTACCCTCAGGCTTTAGTGACACTGAAAAAAGAGATGGAGGTCTTCTTTTCATGGTTCTGTAATCGCTTTACAGGTGGTCACGATACGAAGCTTTTTGTAGTGCTGATTCCTTAAGCCTTACCGATGCCCTGCTCCAAAGCCAGGTTGATGAGTTGTTCACTCCAGTCGGCCATAAACAGAGGGATGTTGAGGACATCCTCATCAAGGGTGAGGTTCTGCAACGAATACCGAACACGAAGGGGAAAATCCTCACCATGCAGGCGCTTGATGACTTTCAGGGAGGTGCTGGAAATGTTGGTATTTGCTTTGACCTCAATGGGGATTACCAGATTCTTATACTGCAGGAGAAAGTCAACCTCATAGCGGTTGTCACTACTGGTCCAATATCGTAACGGTACAGGAAAGGATGCCGACAGAGACTGCAAAATATACGTCTCAGTGAAAGCACCTTTGAACTCAGTAAACAATTGTGATGGGTGAAGAAACGAGGAATTATCAAGCTGGGCCAACCTTCTGAGCAAAGCCACATCGGCTACGTATAGTTTGAAGGCAGACAGATCCTCGTATGCTGACAGCGGTTGGGAAGGTTTGGTGCAGCGTGAGACTTTCGTGACCACCTCCGACGAAACCAACCAATGCAGTGCATCTTCATATTCTCTGGCTCTCGCTCCCTGCCGTACGAGCTGATAAAAGAATTTCTTGTTCTCTTTTGCCAATTGGGAAGGAAGCGAATGCCAGATTTTGATCAGTTTGGGATACTCTCTAGGCTCCGGGTGCTTTGCAAAATCCCGTTCATACGCTTGGATGATTGACCAGAGGATGGAATCAATTTGGCCGCTATCGCGTTCGTTCACCCAACGAGCAACAGCCTCAGGCATACCACCCAAAAGAAAATACTTCTTCAAATTTTCAACCAATGGAGTAAAAAAGGCCTCTGGGATCGGATCGAAATCAAGCTTGGCGTCCAAATACCCCACCAATACCTTTTCCTTGTCTGCCTGCAACATCTCCCTGAAAGTCATGGGGTGAATCTTCAGAAAATCAACTTGCCCAACAGGGAACGAAGAAGGTTTTGACAAGGTCACCCCTAGCAGGGACCCTGCGCAGGCAACATGATAAGCCTTCCCTTTTTCATGGAAATACTTCAATGCATTCAGTACGTTGGGAGCATCTTGGATCTCATCAAAAATAATGAGGGTGGTTCCTTTGGTAATGGGGAACCCGACAATGAACTGGAGATTGTCCAAAATTCTGACAATATCTTTTGTTGATGCGAAGAATTGCAGGTATTCAGGATGTTCATCAAAATTAAAATAGGCGACCTGTTCATACTCTCTACGACCAAACTCCTTGAGCAGCCAGGTCTTTCCAACCTGCCTAATCCCTTGAAGGATGAGAGGCTTGCGATAGGGGGATTTCTTCCAGGCGATCAAAGACTGCATTGCGTTTCGTTTCATACAAAGGCTCCTCTTGGTTCATAGTATAGGAAGAAACGGGTGAAAAATCAAAGGTAATCACATAATTCCTGCTAAAAGTGTGATGATACTCACACTTTTAGCAGGAATTATGTGATATATTCGATCCGATCCGATTCTCTTACCTCACACCTCCTTTACAAGGAGAAGACCACACGCATACACTAGCAAGGGCCTAATGAAAGGTATCAATACCCCAGGCCAAGCCCTGGATGAAGTGAAGGCTACCATTGAGAGCATACTATGCATACGGGGAAAATTGGCGCTTGAGCGGCAAGCATACAAAATCCCCCCTGATGAACGCCTTCTTCTGGATCCTCTTCTACAAAGGCAAGACTTGGGTCCCTGTTCGCAGCTACGCCATCGAGATGCTGAGGCCTTCATAGAAGCCTTCAGCGTCTTCACCAAGAAGCTACGCTGTGCCCGGGGTATTTGCTCCCTGAAGGCCCGTCCCACCCCGGATGAAGTTCTACAAGGCACCTATGCGATCAAGGCTACTGATGCCTTCTACAGCCTGTTGAGGCCATCAGAGGAGGTAATGCTATAGGTACGGGGGAAACTTCCATAGTTTCCGCAGAAGACAGTGAAGATTCTCAAGAATCCCCACCCAAAGGAAGTGTCAGGTGCTACTTTTTAGCCTATACCTCTTTTCTGAAGGGATGGGCCAAGCTCTTCAGGCCTACAATATTCTGAGATTGGAGACTGTTTCACCATCCTCATCAATAGTGTAGGAAATGCAAGGAGACTCTCTGCAGCAGCAGGGGCTTGTAGTATGCTTGAGATGGATACCAGCTCTTCCTGTGCAGGTCTAGCTTCATCATTGTCTCTCGATCTGATTCCTTCATCAAGAAGCCGGTAAAGCTCTGTTTTGCATACTGTTTCAGTATGCTGATGGCAAAAATCTGATTTTTCGGTATTTGAATTTTTCAGATCAGAGAGGGTCAATCGGTAACCTGATTCTTCCCATTGGTCTTTGCCCGGTAGAGAGCTTGGTCCGCCTGTTCTATCAGCTGGGAGGCTGAGAGTTTTGGGCTCCACTGGGCCACTCCTATGCTGATGGTAATTCTGGTCTTGAAAGAATCTTTCAGAAATACATCTCCCAAGTTGCTTTGGATTGAGGCAGCAACTTCCAAGGCCGTATGCAGTGAAGTGTTGGGGAGGATGACGGAAAACTCATCACCTCCTATGCGGGAGCAGGTGTCCATAGGGGTGGTAGCAGTACGAATGGCATTTGATACCAGTTGCAGGACCTCATCTCCAAACTGATGGCCATAGGTGTCGTTGATCATTTTGAACGTATCAATGTCGATCATGAGCAGAGAGAAGGGCTTTTGGGAGGCTTCTGCTACATCAACGGATTCTTTGAGTTTCATGTCAAAGAAACGTTTGGTGCTCAGTTTTGTCAGGTAGTCGGTTTTCATGGATTCGTTTCTCAAGGAGATCAGGATATAGATGACCAACGAAATGAGAACCAGCAGAAGAATAAAGCTGAATACAATGAGATACACCATATCCTGTGTGGCTTTCTTTAGGGCGGCTAAGGGGTAATCGACTCCTACAAGGCCTACCAAGGTATCGTCCCTCTGATCGATGATGGGTGCATACCCAGTGATGTACTTCCCCCATCCTTCATAGTCTTCGAGGCCACTGGAGTAGGCTATTCTTTCTTCATACACCTTGCGCTCGGGTTCACTGAGGTAATCGGGTGTGCCAAGGGACGAAAACAATTCACTGCCGGGAATCCCTGAATCGAGGAGGTATTCAACAGTTGAGCTATCAACTAATCGTTTTGTATAGATAGCCTCAGCACCGGTTTCATCCTTCAGTTGTGCAAACAGGCTGTTCATGCGCAGAGCGTACTCTTCGTCATAGGGATCTTCTGCAAAATCGGGGGTTTCTGAAAGCTCTCTGTATTCTTCTATGTTCTGTTCGACAAGGTGTGTGGTGAGCGTGGCTACGATGGTGGCATGGTCACTCATTTCCTCAATGACAGAGCTACGGTAGTTGAAATACAGCACAGAAGCAGGAAAAAGAAGGAATAGCAAAACGATAAGCACTATTACCAGAACCAGGATTTGGTTTTTTGAAGCGAGGGGATATTTCTTCATCTGAAGGTACCCTCCTTGTCGGGTAGTGTGGTATGAAATAGTCTATCATGGTTCTGGTTCATTGATAAGACTCACAGGCGATGGAAACTGCGTACACCATAGAGCCGATTTTGCTTTTGCTACCTCAGGAAAGCATACTTGAATCGAAGCGATTCAGGCTTTCAACGCCCTTACGAGCCAGTGCCTTTCCTGTCCTATCCATCTCACTGCCCTACCCAGCCTGCAACCCGATCCTATCACCTCTTTCTTTTTTTCCCAACTTCTGTAAAATGGATAGCATGAACAACCACAATGCAATCAAGAACCGCTGCAACACCTTTACTAAGGGCTTTGAATCCATAAAGGGCTATGCCTGGGACTGGGGCCACAGTAAGAAACCCATCAAGAAGGGCATGGATGAGGTACTGCTATCAAGCCCTGATAAGATCGTAACGGACAATGAGATACAGCTTTCATACCTCTATATGCTCGCTGAGGTCTTCCAAGACACCAAGGCAATGAAGCAGCTGCGGACCAAGCACGACTCTATGCTGACACCTGCTGGGCGTGAGGTTCTCTCCTTCTGGGAGCAGAATCCCGCCTTCTGGTGTTACTTCTCCGTCAAGGAGAACCTCGGGGGCAACTTCCATCAGATCGTGGACCATATGTCGGGGAAGGAACACCTGCTGTATTCCAAGGGAATCACTACCATGCAGAAATGGAAAGAAGCCGAAGGTCTTAGCTTCCTGTGCCTGATGCAACCCAACGGGGAGTGCCTACAGACTGTAGGGGTCATCAAGTACTACAGGCTCCCAGCCTCAGACGTCCTGTTCTACTGTGCACAGTTCAAACCAGAAGAGGGACTTAAGGACATACTGCACAAGCATTTCACACAGTTCTTTACCCTGGATACGATCGGATACGCTCCACCTCTCAAAAGGGGTATCTACAAAATGGGTTTTGCCTGGCAGGCATTCACCCTACCAGAGTTTTCCCTTGAAAACCTGGGAGGCACATGGTTTTCCCCAACAGTAGGGACACACCAGAAATTCACCCTAAAGACTGTTGATACACGTATGCTCGGACTGCCCAACCTTGCGGTATTTGAGACAGAGCCCCATGCCATGGCAGGAGCCATTATCAGGGACAATGCAACAGACGAGATGGCCCTCTTAACAAACACAGAGGTTGCCTACAGTTTCTTCTCAGCCTTGCTGAGTCGGGCGTATCCTACGATCAAGCTTCCCAAAGAGCCTTCTATTTTCATCGGCCTACCAATGCAAGTCCTTTTGGCATCCCTGGACCTTCCAGTCCCCTGGAAAAAGTTCGAGGATATCATTGACTATAGGGAACCGAAGGAGAAGGTGGAGGCAGACCAGAGGAAGGAGTGGGAAAAACTCAGGGAAGAGAACAGGAAAGCCTATGGACCTGATAGTTCGGATAACTCTGAGAGAGATTTGATAGACCTCTTCATCGAAGCGCAGATAACAGGAAAGCCCCTGGATGCCGATAAGGTCAGCAAGGTGATGGGACTTGACCGGCAAGATGTACAACGACTCCTAGGGAAGTTCGATGATTTGCCTGAAGGGGCAGACTTTGATGCTTCGGACGATGAGGAGGACTTTGACTTTAGCGACGATGATTTTGATGAGAGCTATGAAGACATCTTCTTCACTGTACCTGATGAGGACAAGGTCTTTGAATTGAAGACCTGGCCAATGCCTACCGATACCTATGGGGATGGTGTGTACCAAAGCCTCTCCGATTCTGAATTCTTTGAGAGTAATGATGCAGAAGAAGCCTACAGGCAATTCTTGCAGCTTGGTGGCAAGAACTTTGCTACAGAAGTCGGAAAGGATGGATTGTTTGAGATGGTAGAGGCCTTGTTTTCCGAAACCTTTTACGAGAATTTTGCCTATCCTGTGATGAATACCTTCTTCTGGATCCTCTACCATGAGGGCAAGGAATGGGTTCCTGTCCGTAGCTATGCCATAGAGATTCTGAAGTGGATACCCTCGGACATACTGCACTCCTATGGGGACCAGGAGGTTTTCATTGAGTTGCTGGGCAAGTTCATCAAGAGGATGCTCTGCACCCGGGGCATCTGCTCCCTGGCAAAGAGACCTAGCTCTGAAGAGATACGCTCAGGTACCTATGCGATCAAGGCAACCGATGCGTTCTACAGCCTGCTGAAGGTGAAGGAAGAATAGAGGGTTCGAGTAGGCCTGGTTGTTGGCAAACCAACGACCAGGCCTACTACCTTTTTCTCTCTTCCCTTTTTTCCCTACCCCTGTAAAATAGAGGCTATGAACAACTACAAAGAACTCGAGAACCTCTGCGCCAGCTTTGACACAATAGAATCCCTTGTGGATAAATGGGGTCATAGCAAGAAGGTGATGAATGAAAGGTATCAATACCCCAGGGCAAGGGGCGGGGTATCTCAACTTGCTTTCCCAGCACTCGCTCGGTAATGGTCGAGTAGACACATGAAGGCAATAATCTCTAGTACCACCAGCCTTCATATGCCCCTCCCAGAAC
>JAEINL010000095.1 GCA_016342655.1 Sphaerochaeta sp.
TCATCATATCCTCCAACGATTATCATTGTCGGATATTGTTCACTTATATTGTAGGGGGCTCGAATTTACGCTTACGGTATCAATACCCCAGGGCAAGCCCTGGAAAGAGGAGGCGTTGCCTCCTTTTCCGCCCCAAGGGGCGGGGTATCTCACCTTGCTTTCCCGCCACTCGCTCGGTAATGGAAGCATGCTTCCGCTACTCTCGCTTCGTTGGGGAATCAATGGCGTTATTAGGAATCGGGGATTCGATTTCATCAAACCGTATCACGATAGGCTATAATCACCTCAGTGATGGTATGCCCCTCATGGTCAAAGGTCCTGTCTTCTCGTGGCGCCTTACGGTTGTCGCAGAAGCTCAAGAGGTAACCATCCTTGTGCGCTTGACTTTCCAGATATCCAACCAGCTGGTCATAGGCATCGTTTGCTGCGCTCTGGGCATGCCATATCTTCAGCTCGACAACAAAACTCTGTGAACCGTAGAAGACCATGATATCCATACGGCGACTACCCCTGGTCTCAGGTTCCACCACATAATGACCCATGCCATTGATGATGGGTTTCAAAAAGCTGAGGAATAGAAGCCGGCCTTCCCTTTCGATGAAAGAACCATCCTCATCCCTGTATTCGGATTTCAGGAAAGAGGCAAAGCGCTGCAGGACCAAGGCCATGTCCAACTTGCCATACTCCAGGAAGCCCGGGCCGCTTTCCGAAACATACTGATTAATCCGGCTCCTTGCTTTTGATGTGGAGATATAATAGTTCAGGATCACCGTTTCGAACATGACGTTCGAGACCCAAGCCTTGCCCTCAGTATCCTTGAGAATCCCGAACATCAACCCAAGGTCGATATCAGGATCACGAATCTCAAACGGAACATGCGCACCATCAAGAAGGATGCCTTTGACCATGGCACCAAATGAAGGATGGTTCACCAGATTCTTGATCACATCATCAAATAGGGTGTTGTTGGTTTTCAAGATACGCTTTTCAGCTTCATCCACACCTTCACTTGTCCAGGACAATCCGTCTTCATCAATGCTCTTGCAAACTAGACTTACAAGAAACGGATATCCACCAGTATAGTAATACAAACGATGGGAAACCTTCGCGATATCCATTTCTGTCTGATGTTGCTCCTCATATTCCTTAAGCATCGTCGTGATCTCGGAAGCTGAAAAGCTCATGTCCACATCAAAGCGAGTGGCTATGTTCCATGGGCTGTTATACTTGTGCTTTTCCTCGGGAGGGATATCCATTCTCATAGTATTGATATCGTGCACACCAGCAAGAATGACACTCTGAAACGTATATCGAGGATTCTTCTGAGTATTCCTACTGATGTATTGGTCTCGAAGCCACCCCAAGAAGGTCAGGAACAACTGATTGTCACAGGCCTTGTCAACCTCATCAATGATCAGAACCACCGGTCTACCAGCTTCCTGGCAAAGCTGGGTGATGCGTTTGCCCAAATCCTTCAAAGGAAATCGATCATTGATATCCTCTTCAAACAGATGGGCAAGTTTCGCATGTTGCTCAAGCAGCATGCTATGGAAATCATCCCTGAGTCCATCTGCAAGAATCTCCAAAGAGGCGAAGTATTCGTCCTTTCCCTCAAAGCTCAATTTTAATACTATGCATGTCCTCGACAACCTTTGGTAGAGGAGCTCAAGGGTAGTGGTCTTACCGTATTGTCTGGCACGATTGATGATGAAGTATTCGCCCGCCTCCACATACTCAGATCTGATACGATCGATTTTTTTGTTGGTATCGACCATATAATGAACAGAGGGAATACAAGGGCCTGTAACATTGAAATATTTCTGATCTGCCATGCAAGAGTCTTCCTTTTCAGTACAATTACCATCTATCAGCCTAAAACTCATTATAGGATGGATTAGCATGATTCTCAATGAAAGGTATCAATACCCCAGGGCAAGCCCTGGACCCAGGAGGCGTTGCCTCCTTTTCCGCCCCAAGGGGCGGGGTATCTCACCTTGCTTTCCCGCCACTCGCTCGGTAATGGAAGCATGCTTCCGCTACTCTCGCTTCGTTGGGGAATCAAAGAGAGAATTCAAACCATTCAAACCCCATCATTGGTTTTGGCTAAGCAAAAGCCATATCAGCTCTTCGTGTCTGCTCTTCGTGTCTTCTGATACATCTGCTGTCCTGAGGCGCCTTTCTTGATCACCATGAGGTCACTGTCATTGCGACCCACGTAGCTCAGAAACAGGGAGCCAAGTAGAAGCCTGTCTCCTTTGGGAATCCTGTTCCAGAGGTAGCCTTTGAAGAGGTCCTTTACCAGGAAGGTCTCCCCTTCCTTCAGGTTCTTGGTTTCGCTGAGTGCTGTTTCCAGCAAGGTGCTTATATCGTTCATGCTCTGGTTCCTTCCCAATATCTTTATCAATATTGATGATATATGCTCGTTAGGATTTGGTACAGCTCTGCTTATCGGTTGCGGAAAGCGCCTGGCAGACATAGAGTTTTCTATTGTACGGCAGCAAAGGTGGTGTCCCTTTTACCATAGAAGAATCTCCATATAGGTAAGAACCTTCGGCTTAACCCGAAGTGTATCGGCATAGTCCATGAGTTTCGCAATGTCTTTGTCCCGTGAGGGGGGCATACATCCTCATTGCCTGGTTTACCACTTGAATATCGGCTTTATGGCGGGTTCGGGTATGTCGACTTGTTACGGATGCTGATCATCCCCTTGGTGCCGACAAGCATAATCGCCGGCCTGATAAAACTCAGCAACACCTCCGAACTGAAGCAGATGGGCTTCAGGACCATAGGAATCTTCCTGTTCACCGCGATAGTCGCACGAACCATCGGGTTACTGGTCGGCAACATATTTTCAGTGGGGACAGGGATGGCTATCGGTGACCTGGCGGCACGGGAAGGTAGTACGGTGACCAACCTGTTCTCCCAATTCAGGAATTTCATACCATCGAACTTCGTAAAAGCAGCGGCCGAGACGAATATGATCCCGTTGGTGGTATTCTCGATCTTCATTGGTGTATCGGCCATAATGGTGAAGACCAAGAAACCTGAGGCTGTCAAACCGTTCCAGGATATCCTGGAAAGCTTCTTGCAAATCGTCATGCAACTGACCCAAATCGTGTTGGCCCTCACCCCCTATGGGGTACTCGGGCTCACAGCCTACTGGCTGTCGAGTACAGGAATGTCGGCGCTGCTTTCACTTGGCATTTTTGTCGTCGCCATGGTAGTGGCATGTCTGGTGCAGTTATCTGTGGTGTACGGTGGACTGCTTGCATCGGTTGCAAAGGTACATCTCCCTCAGGTTCTATCGTGCGGCCAGTCCTGCCCTGCTGTTGGCCTTCTCAAGCCGGTCCAGCCTTGGGTCGCTGACTATGACCAACAGGTTGAAGGTGAACTCCCGTGTGGCAAACTTTGTAGGGCCGCTTGGTGCGGTCATGAACATGGATGCCTGTGGGGGGGGGATCTTTCCAGCCATGGTCGCGGTATTTGCCTCAAATGCGTTTGGCATTGATCTCAGCGTCTCCCAGTACGTGCTGATCGTGATCGTATCGGTCTTAGCAAGTCTAGGAAGTGCGGCGGTGCCCATGGGAGCGACAGCTTTCACTATCATTAACCTGACTACCGTAGGGTTACCTGTAGAGGCGGTAGGCTTGGTCTCTGGTGTCGATTTCATCGTCGACATGTTCAGGACCATGACCAATGTCGCTGGCGACATGACAACCTCAGTTCTGGTTGCAAACTCGTTGGATGAGTTCGATAGGGAGGCGTTCAATACCCAGGATTTCAAGGCTATCGTGTAGGCTTACCTGGGTCATGCGTGGGGAAGATATCCCTTTCTTTCACATGCTTGCATTGATATCATAATAACGATAGTATTTTGATATATGGAGGTTCTGCATATGCCAACCATTCGCCCTAGCGCTGATCTGAGAAACAAATACCACGAGATATCCGAATTCTGTCATCAATATCCCGAACCGGTGTTCATCACAAAAAACGGACAAGGAGACCTGGCAGTAATGAGTATTGAAACCTATGAGATGCTCACCGGAAAAAGGGAACTGTATACTCTGCTTGACGAAGGATTGAAGGCACGGGATGCCGGCCAGGTCGAACCAACAGACAAGGTAATCGCTGATATCCGAAAATCGATGAAGAAGTGATGCACGAAGTACAGTGGACATCGTTGGTGAAAGAAGACCTGATTTGTGCCATCACATACATATCTGATGTGCTCAAAGTTCCAGTCGCCGCCGAAAAACTGCTTGATGCTAGTGAAAAGGAAGTTGCGGTTCTATCTGAGAATCCTTATCTGTTCCCTCTCTCACATGACGAGCACCGTGGAATACGGCACGTAATGGCGAAGAACTATATTCTGTTCTATACCGTCAAGGAGGATGCAAGAACAATCACAATCATCAGGATGCTGTATGCCAGACGAGATTGGATGCAACTGCTGGGTTGTGTTGCACCATGCAGGTATTCCCTATGAATACGAATTCCTGACCTGGTTCCTATACCTGTCGCGTTCCCTCCCTGTGCAATTCTCAGTGGACACTATGTAGTGCAATTATGATATTATTGAAACGACAAAGATTTTATTGACACGACATTACAACCATGGTATACCGTAGATACAGACAAAGGAGAGGATAACAAATGACAAAGAGTGCAGAAGCTCCCAAGACGGAAACTATCGAGAAGGTAGTGAGCGTGTATAAGAAGACAGGATCCATTGGTAAAACGGCCCTACAGACAGAAATTTCAACTACAAAGGTCAGAAAGATTCTCATCACCGAAGGACTGTGGTCAAGTGTGCGGTCACAGCAGATTCGTGAACTATCTGATCAGGGAAAGTCCTCGTCAGAGATTGCTAAAATCCTGCAGATCAGCATGGCGATGGTCCAGAACTATCTGCCCTACGAAAAGGGACTGTATGATGAGTCCGATAAGACAGACACTGCAATTCGAAGCGAGAAGTATCGCGAGCGAAACCGTGCGTATGCAGAGAAAAGTCAGGCACGCGAACAACAGACAATGGATGGCTTGGGTACGGTGCAAGAGACTACGACACCTGGTGAGAAGAAGACTCCTTTTGCAATGCACCTGCATTTGGAACTGCGTGACAGCAACCTTGATTCCTTGCCTCCCGAGGAAGCAAAGATCCTTGCCAAATATGGTGGTGTTGCAAAGTCCATTTCCCGGGATGTCATAGTCCCGTCTTCCTTTGCCCTGCACCAGCTTCATTACCTGATCAACATGGCCTTCGGTTGGACAAACAGCCATTTGCACGATTTCCAGCTGCCTCTGCCGTTGTTCCAGACACTGACCAACGGAAAGCTGTTGGAAATTTCCCCGGTGTTCGGGTATTATCTCAAGTTTACAAACACTACCTTCAATGATGCCTTCTGGGATGACGACTACGATGAAACCAAGAGCCCCAGGACATGGATGCGTTCAAAGTATCAGAAGCAGTACAAGTATGAGGGGTGTAGCGACTACTGGATAGAGAATCAGGTAGAGATTCAGGATTTGGCAAATCGTCTGCCCATTCTGGATGTGTGTCCGTTCCGATTGGACGAGGAAGAAACGTCCAGAAAGATCAAATTCGAGGATGCAACGTTGCAAGAACTTTTGGATGCAGTTATCTTTGATGGCGGAATGCCTGATATCCTGAAAGAAAGCCTTCGGCTGTACGACATTCTTTCAATGAATCCCGGAAACATCGAGTCGGCAAAGGCTGTTGCCTTGGCAACAGACAATAGCACTATTCCGCTTTACAAGCACTATCGTGATATCGTCGTTTCAGAAGCAAAACGGAAGGGAGGACCTCGTGTTACAACTGCATACTCCCATGCTACCAGGCAATTTTGGAGTCTTCAGGAGAAGACAGAACCGAAGGAGATCATGCCGATTGCTTCCGAACTTCTCTATAGTTACGACTATGGTGATGGTTGGGAGGTAGACCTCTCGTTGGTTCGGGAATTCGGAAGGGATACCCAGGGTGTAGATGATGAGGCTGCAGCCAAGGTCATTGCCAACTGCAAACCGATCTGCATAGCCAAAGATGGCCTGAATGTGCTTGACGACTGTGGGAATGTTTCTGGATATATTGATATGCTCCGCACTATTCATGAGGGCGACAGGGATGAGGCAAGGGCAATGAGTGAGTGGGCACGAAGCCAGGGTTGGACGGGAAGGGATGTGAGTCCGAAGAATATGATCTAGAGGCAAAGAAGAGGCTGTTGAGGGTATTCTACAGGAGAACCGGTATTCGTACCGGTTCTCTCTTATTCACCAAAAATCATCCAGCTATCAACACAATGCCATGATCGAGAGCGATTCCAGAGGATTCATCCCGTACCAGATTTCTTGAGACCTGTGGTACGAAAATGGGGTGAACTGTAGTCAAGTTGCAAGGATAGTCTTGACATATTGGGGATCAGCTGAGGCAACCTTCAACAAGGCAAGGGCAGGACCATCAGGAGTCCTTCTCCCTTGTTCCCAGTTTTTCAAAGTACCGACACTTACTCCTATCATCTTTGCAAATTCAACCTGTGTTGCGTTCGCATGTTTTCTGATTGCCTTGATGTCAGGTGGGGAAAAAACAAACTTTCTGTTGGGTTCTTTTTCCTTGCGAAGGATTGCCCCACCTTCCTTGATACTTTCCCTCAATAATGCAAAATTCTCATTGTTCATGTAAGCTCCTCCTTTACCAATGCGGAAAGCTGTTGAAGCTGTTTTTTAGTAAGATTGTCTCTTTCATTCTTTGCATAGGCATACAACATTGTTTCTATGAATTCCATACCAATAATATACGCCAATGACGTATATATCAATCCAAATGAGAAGCTTCCTATCCGGTCGGGAGAACTCAAGCAAAGAATTTCTGAGTATACCTAACAAATGGCCTATGTACGGTTGAAAACTGCTTGTTGACACTAGACCAAAGGGAGGCACTGAACAGATCCCTGACCAAAATGTGCTCTGACCTGGGATAGGAAAATACTGTTGGTTTCTTCAGATGTGGGTTTTGTGAGAATTCTACCTAAAAACAGGTATCCATGCCGGTTCTTTCTCCTTCAACAAAAATCATCCAGCTATCAACATAATGCCATGATCGAGAACGGGCCTGGTTTAGCAGACACTTTTTGATCAATGGGCTGTTTGTGAAGTTGTTGCGCAGGATTTTGAAGACATCATGATTTCTGCAGCTGTGGAATAGGTGAAAGGTATACCCGAGAACTGGTATCAATACCGGTTCTATTCCGCAATGGATTATAGGTTGTATTTATCCTACTATTTGAGTATCATTTAGGGGAACGAATTGTGGAGGTATTCAAGATGTTGGTAGATATGAAAAACCTGGTATCCATCACTGAAGCGAATCGAAATTTCTCAAAAATCGCCCGAGCAGTTGATGAGAACGGATCGGTAGTGATAATGAAGAACAACGCACCGAGATATGTGATCATCTCCTACGATCAGATTGCTGCAGATGAAATGGTGTCGGATGAACAGTTGCTTGCAATCTCAAGAAGATTGTTCAAGAATCATGAGGCAGCTTATAAAGAACTTGCCAAATGATCCGCTTCTCAATGGAACAAACCCTGCTCATCCATACGTACCTCGTCGAGGAATCAGGGGGCATGGAAGGATTGAGGGATCAAGGGGCCTTGGAATCGGCTCTCAATACACCGTTCCAAACGTTTGGAGGGAAGGACCTGTATCCAGGAAAAGAGTGCAAGGCTGCAGCATTGTGCTTTTGCTTGGTCCAGAACCATCCATTTATCGACGGAAACAAGCGGATAGGGGTCCACCTGTGCGAGGTATTCCTTGAGCTCAATGGGATCAAGTTGGAGTATACAGATGATGATTTGGTTCTGCTTGGCTTGTCTGTTGCAGACGGCTCATGGAAAATCCCTGATATTCTAACCTGGATTGTACATCACCAAGTCTTGTGACCCCTCTCATGGTGGATACAAATAAGACAAAGGTAGGGAATATCCTTATAGGAGATTCTCAACAAAATAGTTGGTGTCTATGTAAAAATCCCTTTCTGATCGCTGGGAAGCAGTATAGTGAGGAGGAGTTTCTTGACCTCTTGCGCATTCATAGCGGTTCAAACCTTGTGTATCTGCTTGAACAGCGTGTTCCCAATCCTGATAGTGAAGGGGTCACCCTGGCAGAGCATCTTCCGAAAGGGATAGTGGGGGATGAAGAGGATCTTTGGGAAGATTTCCCTGATTGGGATGGTGAAAACCTGTAGTCTTTCAGACTCATTGTATTTGAGGGAACCCTTGAACTGTTTTTGGACACCGTCATAGTATTTGCAGCCATACATCATATATGAGGAATAAGAGTGAAAGGTATCATAATCTATAAATGAAAGGTATCAATACCCCAGGGCAAGCCCTGGAAAGAGGAGGCGTTGCCTCCTTTTCCGCCCCAAGGGGCGGGGTATCTCACCTTGCTTTCCCAGCACTCGCTCGGTAATGGAAACATGCTTCCACTACTCTCGCTTCGTTGGGGAATCAAGATACGGGTCAACGAAACAATATGCAGAATGGATGGCCGAAGCTACTGGCTTTGACCTGTATACCATAACAGACTGTCCAAAGGATCTACATGACTTTGATGTGGTTGTAATGGCTGGCAGCATTCACGCTGGCTCGGTATCAATCAAAGAGTATGTGGTTGCGAACTGGCCTTCCCTGAAGGACAAGAAGGTCATAATTATCCTTACAAGCGGAACGAGCAATAGAGAAGTCATCAACAAGGTAGTGAACGATAGTTTCTCCTCTGAGATTGTGAATACGAGCAAGGTATTTCCTGTTGGAGGTCGCTACATGTTCAACAGGATGTCTTTCATAGACAGAAGCATTATCAAGTTGGTTGCCTTCTTCTCCAAACACCCGGAAACCAAAAAAGGTATGCTGACTGAGAAAGAGGAAATGAACAGGGAGAACCTACAAGAGGCCTTAGACTTTTTGCATGGCTAGCAAATCGATTTCAAGCTTAAGACATCCTGATTTTTGTAGATGTGAAAAAAGCTATTGTTCTTCCGGCGTACTGGTTTCTTCTTTATTCAACCAAAAACACGCTCTCAATGCCCTAATTCAGCGGTTTTGTGAAAATATGGAAGTTCCTCATGGGACCGATAATCCTTATATGTCAACTTCCTGATATTTTCCCACTCAAACATAATCGGAGGCAGTTTCCCACTATCCTAGGCCTTCCTTCAGGAACCTCATCACAGCATCATAGGACTTGCCGCTTTTCTTGAAAGCATCAAACAGGTTTTTGGCAATGGTAGCCTCATGCCTGGCCTTGGACTTGAGCACCATTTCCTTTGCCTGGGCAATCCCAGTCTCAATCGTTTTCATGGATTTCATGCGTGCCATCCTGGTCACTCTTTTTTGTCATATTCGGTTTCATACTTGCAAGGGTCCTGCCCAGATCAATCGCTTTCTCCCGCACATGATCCGCATCAAGGCCGAAGGCCTTGAGCACGTTCTTCTGCCTTGTGGTGACTGCATGGTCAAGGCGGTAGATGCCGTCCATCTGCCTGATCATCTCAACCTTCTCCAGTTCCTTGATTGCAGCGGGGACTGTCATGTAGTTCGGCTTTGCCACATATTCCTCCATCCCATCCTTGAGCTGGCAGTACATCCTGTTGCGGATGATGAGGGCGACAAACTCAATGAAGATCTTTCCGGAAACCGACTCATCCGAATAGATCCCGGCACTCTTGTCACCCAGGTAGGACTTGTCCCCCTTGAACAGCTTCTCGCTCTGGTCCCTGGCCTTGTAGAGGTCCAGGGCCTCCTTTGCGCTCATCCTCTCGGAAGTGACGATGACGAAGTACCCGCACAGGCCGAGCGCCCGCTCGACCACATCCGACTTCTCCTTGCCGAAGAGGAACAGGTCGCGCTTCTTGTCATAGACAAGGTCGAAGTAGTCTTGGAAGGCTTTGGGGAATGTCATGCGCTTCATCTCATGGGAGGCGATGAGCTTGGCCATGCGGTCCATCCTGGTCTCGACCTCCTCCTTCTCGGCACTGTCCTTTGCACTGCTGTAGTAGAGATGAAAATACCGGTCCTTCTTGTCTGAAGCGTACAGTCTTGCCCTTACGGTCTTGGCATAGACCTTGTGGGACCTGATCGAGCATTCCCTGCTGCTCTCGAAGGTACCCTTGTGTTCCGTGATGAGGCCGCCGACCAGGGATGCCATCCCCTTGAACATGATGACGAAGTCATAGCCACAGTCATCCATGTAGTCGATGTTGCCCTTGCTGAAGCAGCCCCGGTCCAGGATGAAGCCTACATTCCTGTAGCCATAGGCCTTGGCCTTCTCCAACATGAACTGCAGATGTGAGACATCGACGATGCTGCCGGGATACTCCTCGTAGAACAGTGGCTCGCAGTTGGTCCTGCCGTAGGCGATGGCATAGTTGAAGACGGGAAGCCCCTTGTCATCCTTCGGATGCCCGTACTCGACGATGGAGATGTCCCCCGCCTGGCAGTTCTTGTTCGTGGAGTCATAGGAGATGTAGACCCGCTCCCTGTGGTTGCGCTTGTAGTTCCACCCATTGAGGAACGAGGATGTGTGGTCCTCGGTGATGGAGGAGAGGAAGGAGGAGACCTTGGAGTCGCTGTAGACCCTCATGCCCTCGGTAAGCAGGGGATGGTTGAATGCGTAATCGGGATAGTACTGGCCGGCATTGTTCTCACAGACTATCGAGTAGGCGGCAAGGTCAAGCAAGACCCCCCCGTCCTTTCCGAAAATCCTGCCTATCATCTCCTGGAGGCGATAGTCCTCGATGACTTTCCTGATGACCAGGTAGGAGCCGATTCTCAGGCAGCTGCTCCTCTCAAAGCCCGCCTTCTCCTGGGGGCGCACGGTCTCAGGGAAGTACCTGAGATAGTTCTGGTTGGGATGCATCAGCGAGGCATTCTCTGAGGATTGCTTGCCGATGGTGGCCCTCTTAGGGATGTTGAACTTCCTCACGGCATCATAGGATCGGTCATACTCATAGTCGATGTAGACCGTCTCCTTGATGCGTTTGCGGACGATTTTCCCCGGTACATCAGGGACGCTGACAAGAAAATCCAGATACATTTTCACCTCCCATAACAAGTAGCAATTGTTACTCAATCAGTATACTACCCGGGGGAGAGAAATACTATGAATAAAGCTCAGAAATCGATATGATTCCGAGCTTTATCTCAACTATTTTTTTGGGGTTTTAGGTTTGAGTGGGAAAAACCTTGGGAAGTTCACATTCCAGTATAGTTGCCCTTGAACAGGAAGAGGCATACAACACCTAGCCCCTGTCCGGGACAGAGGCTATGTAGGAGTCAAGAAGCAGTGTGAAATCCTTCCTGAGAACAGGTACCCATACCTGTTCCTTCTTATTCAGTCAGATCATGCTCTGGATGCTCTATTTCAGCTTGCTCAAGGTCATTGGAAGGGTTTACCCCAAAATTGTTATATCTGGTCTTTACCAGATTGTCATGACGTACTTCCACCCAGGCAAGACAAAGCTCCAGGTCCTGTTTTTGAAGGCCTTCCAAAAGCATTTCCGTGGTATTGATGGTAACCTCCGGAGTTTCTGCCACATAGAAATCATTTTTAACGATACTCATCAGATATTTCTGGTGCTGGGCATGTAGCTTGGGAACATGACGCAATCGTGATACTGACTGGACAAGGGCAAATACATGCTCAGTCTCGAGGTCTGCATCCCCAAACATCCTATTCTCAAGGAAAACCAATTTTCTCTTGGTTAGGTTTGCAGCTTCTTTAAAATCTTCATCCTTGGCATATTTGAAAAAGCTTCTGACGAGTTCGAGTTCTAGGATCTCCCTGATTTTCACAATCTCAAGGAAATCGCTGGTATCCATACCCTTTACGAAATACCCTCTTCTCGGCTTATATTCAACCAAACCCTCGGTTGCCAGTTTCTGCAGGGCATAGGAAACATGTATCTTATTAACCTTATGATTCTGGGCAATGGAGGTCTCTACCAGGCGATTGCCATGGAGGAGCTGTTCAGAAAAAATAGCTTCTTTCAATTCTTTATATATCAAATCACTGGTCGTATTTTCTCTCGTTTGCATAGTTACACCCGTTACCCTTATTTAGGTTTGCCAGTACAGTAGGTAAGCAAACCTATCAAGAGCAGTATAGCATATATAGTACAGTATGTGGATAGTAAAACTATCAATATTAAAATAGTTAACTATTTCTTGACAGATAGCTTTTCCCGTTTTATACTCATCCATATCGCACCACACTACGTATTTTCACTCGAAAAATTGGAGGAAAGAATGGATTCTAGAAAAGTACTGGCTCTGATATGTACAGGCTTGTTGGTTTGCTCGGTTGTCTTTGCAGCTGGGACAAAAGAGACGAAAAGCACGTTCACTATGGAAGACACCAAAAAGCAACCTGCAGGGGAAATGATCGTCACCCCGCAGCTCATCGGATATGAAAAGGCTGAGATTGAATTGACCTGGCAGCCTTGTCCCCCACACTCCATGGTCAGCACCCAGCCTGCACGGGTCGAGGATATCTATGCAAAGGCAACCGCATGGGTACCAGGGCAATCGCTTAAAAAGGATTTTGCATCGGGATTGACAAAAAACGCCGTGGATGAGTTATTTTTAATGGTTTC
>JAEINL010000096.1 GCA_016342655.1 Sphaerochaeta sp.
GTTCACTGCTAGTCTCCTGGAAAGAAGCTTATTCGATTTGCAGTGGATCAGATATGGGCTACGAAAAGACGTTTACAGAATATGGCTACGTGCCCTATCCTTATACGCGTTTTACACGAATGCCATGCCTTACGTATAGGTTGCAGGCAACCTAAAAGGTTGCCTGTAAAAGTCTACCATTGCATCAAAAAGTAAAGGTAATTTGTCCGCTGACCTGTATTTTCTTTCCTGAAAGATTATTCCTGATAGCATCCAATTGCGTCGGGGAGAGCTTTACCTGGTTCAACAGATAGGATTCAGCCACCTTTCTAATGCTCTTGTCAGTAACTTTCTCGCCATCGTTGATATCAGAGAAGAGGTTGATGATAATCTTGCTGATAAGCTCATAGCGTTCTGTACCTTTCTCCACACCGTAATAGTTTTCGTAGCTGATCATATAATCCTCTACTACCTCATCAACTGTTGCCCCCATTATGGCACTGAGAAGGGCGCTTACAAAGCCTGCCCTGTCCTTTCCCTCGTTGCAGTGTACAAGATAGGGCCCCTTGTGGTCGGCCATGAAGGTGAGGCCTTCGCGGAGTCTGATGATGAAATCGTCATCAGTGAAGGTGACGCCCATATTCAGAGTGATGACCGAACCTTCCTCAACCAAGGCCTTGTAGTAAGGTGCATCATCGAGATTCACATAGAGGCTCTCTTTGTCATCTGCTAGGTTAATGACAGTTTTGATACCAACCAGCTCAGCTAGCTTTGCAACGAATGGAGCACGTTCATCACCGAGTATGGGATTGGCTGACCGATAGAGCATGCCCTCAGCTATTGAGCCAAAGGAGATCATGCGGAAGTTGGCAAAGACAGCATCCGAAGCATAATCCGATCGCACTTCAGTTCGTACAAGGTGCCTCAGTTCAAACTCCTGTCGGTAGCCACCTTTCTCAGACAAGGCAATAGTGACAGGTGCATTTTCTACAGCTCCGCTGGTCTTTGCGAGGTTTCCGTAGGTAATGGCTAGGATAACAGCACCTTTGTTAAGCCTTACTACATAGTTGCCCTTATCCACATCGCTGTAGGCGGTACCGATGGGAGATTCGTAGGTGAAGTCCCCTACGGTAATAGCTACGATATCCCCAACCTCATAGCCATCTCCCAACAGGAGATGTTCACTCATTTCCAAGGTAAGGTTACCGTATTTGTCGATGATTGCAACATTTGTCTCCAGAGTTTGTAGTTGTATCTCAGGTGTTGCTTGTTCCTGAACTGTCACACAGGAAGTGAAGACCATCATAGTGGCCACTATGAGTACGAGAAGAAGGTTTCTCAATTGTTTCATACACTCTTCCTTTGCATTGGACTCTTATGATATCTCATTATACTTTAGGTAGGCGACGGTAGTCATAGCAGTAAAGCAGGCTACCTCTGATCCTGTTTGAGAATAAAGGTGTTCTTGGTATATTCAAGCAGTCCCTCTCTTTTCATCTTACTTAGGCAGCTGGACATGGCACTACGCTCCACACAGAGGTAATCGGCAAGCTGCTGTCGGTCAAAGGGTATGCTAAATTTCTGTTTGCCACTATTTAGGGCCTGTTCAGAGAGAAAGGAGAGCAACTTCTCGTGGGTGCTTCGTTTGGTTATATGATTCATCTTTTGCATTAGGGCAAGATTCTTTTGTGCCAACAACTTGACCATGTTTTTGATGATGGCGTGGTGGAATACACAAGCAGAGGGGCAGGTGAATAGTATTTTCTCCACTCCAAGGAAGAGCACCACGGTTTTTTCCTCTGTGATGACTGAAGCTACACTCTTTTCCGCTGTGCAGGCTACAGTCTCAGCAAAGATGTCACCAACACCCAGTTTAGCTACCAAAGTCCGGTTTCCCCAAAAGTCATGGCGGACAATGCTGACTGAGCCAGATAGAATGATTGCAAGCTCATCGAGGATGTCCCCCTCCTCGATGATGGTGTAGTCCTTGGGGTATGTAACCTCCTTGGGCTTTAGGCACCGGATCAGGTGGGGGATATCTGTCAAGCTTACCCCTTGAAAGAGAAGGCTTTGTGCAAGAATTGGCAGAGAATCCATAAAACTGTCCTTTTGTTGTAAAAACAACATAATTTGCTTGTTGCTCATAGTAGCATGTCAGAGAAATTTGGACAATGGAGATAAATAATGATCAGACAGATGATACGAATAGATGAAGAGTTGTGTAATGGCTGTGGTCTGTGTGCCAGTGCCTGCCTAGAGGGTGCCATCGGGATGCAGAACGGCAAGGCTGTCTTGTTGCGTGAGGACTATTGTGACGGGTTGGGCAACTGTCTGCCTGTATGTCCCACTGGAGCCATAACCTTTGAAGAGCGGGAGGCTCCTGTCTTCAACCATGAAGCTGTTGCCCATCTGATGGGTGAGGAGGCTCCTGTCTTCAGTTGCCCGGGGACCCAGATGAAGGTCATGAAACAGAGTGAAAAAAAGAAAACAGAAGAGAAAGCAATGCCTGTAACAACAAAGCCTCTCAGCGAACTACGTCAGTGGCCTGTGCAGATTAAGCTTGCCGCTCCCAATGCAGCATTCTTCAAGAACTGTGACCTGCTCATTGCCGCTGACTGCTCAGCCTATGCCTATGCAGACTTCCACAACACATTCATCAAGGACAAGGTGACCCTCATAGGATGCCCCAAGCTCGATGAAGGAGACTATGCCCAGAAGCTAGCGCTCATCTTTGAGCACAACAGCATCAGAAGCGTTACAGTAGTCAGGATGGAAGTTCCCTGTTGTGGTGGCCTTGATAGTGCTGTGAAACGAGCCATTGCTGCATCAGGCAAAATTCTGCCAATAGCTGTGGTCACGCTCTCTTCAGAAGGGGAGATTCTCTGAGAGGAACAGTAGGGGGCCTGCCCTTATGGGCAGTTCCTCTACTGGTGACGTAGGCAAGAAGGAATATCCATCTTCAGGGAGCGTCTGATGGGAATCCAGGCAACAATCATCGAAAGCCCGATGCCAGAGGCAAAGGTCACTCCAAAGGATTTGAGATTCCAGGTGCCCCGCACAATACTCTGGATCCTATAGCCCATATTCATATCACGCATCATAAAGCCAAAATCAATGCCAACATTGACCATATAGAGATTACCCAAAACCCCCAAAACAATCCCTATAAGCGCCCCGATCATGCCGATACCTCCAGCTTCAAACAAGAAGGAGAGCAGGATATGGCTGTCTTTCATTCCCATGGCCCTCATCATTCCCAACTCCCGTGTTCGTTCATACATGGACATGAGCATTGTATTGGAAATTCCCACTGCTGCTATAATGAATACCAGAAAAAGGATGAGCGCGGAACCCCCTTTATCTGCTTCCAATGCAGAGAGATAATCCTTTGCTAGAACTTTCCAGCTTCTTGCTTCAAGATTCAGATCAGATACGTTGAGAAGCTGTTGCAGACTGACCACTTCTTTATCTACATCGCTATGTATTGGCAGGCGAATATCTATTTCCGTCACCGACCCCTCCATGTCCAACAGATTGTCTGCACTATCCTTGTTCATCATCAGCAGTGTCCTGTTTACATTGGGATTGGGGCAGTTGACGATTCCTACAATCTGCAGGTCAACAGCACCAAAGAACCCCCCATTGCCTCGGGTGACTAGGGTTACCCAGTAGCCCACCTCTGCTCCGATGTCCTGTGCAAACCACGATCCCATGAGAATTTCCTCATCATCATCAGCAGTAAGAAACCTACCATCAATGAGGGTATCCTCATAATGAAATACGTCATTATCAGTTGCAGGGTCAATGGCGGTGACTAGGACGCTCATGTTCCCGTCTTCACCAAAGTCCTCACTGTAGAGGATCATATCACCTGTGAACATGGTACGCCCTGTTGCTGTCCAGCCTTCTTCCTTAAGAGTCTGTAGTACGTTTTCAGGATGTTTTATCCCCTGTTCCAAAGGATAGAGCTGACGATCTGGCCAGTACTCTTGAGTATGAATTCTAATTGAAGAGGTTTCGTACCAGAGCAAGTTGCGTATTGATTCCTCTTCCATTCCCAAAATAAGAGAGTCAACTATGAGGTACATCGCCAGACCAAGGGCAATTGCTATGGCCGTGATGAATGTTCGTCTCTTGTAACGGGAGAGGTTTTTTATTGCTAGAAGGAAGGCGAATTTCAAAGATATATCCCCTTGTTAGAAAACCCAGTTGCTGCCCACTGTGGCAGAGAAAGAGGGTTTGGTAAAATCTGGTAAAGTTGGGTCTGTTGGGTCTGTTGTTATCCAAGCAAACAAATCTCCCTCATCACCAGTAGCTAGAGAGAGGCTTCCAAAAAGATTGAAAGCATCAAAGATATTCCAGCTCATGCCAAGGGTACTCATTGCAGAGAGATCCAAGGGCGAAATGATAGAGCGCAAGCTGAAGGACAGCGAAGGTGAGTAGGAAAGTGCAAGCTCGGGATAAAGCAGAATTGCTGCTGTACCATCAGCAACTGGCCCTGTTTCCCACTTCCCAAAAGGCCTGGTAAGAAGCTCCAGCCTAAGGGTGAGCGACCTGTCCAGAGGTAGTGTCACCAGGTGGAAGAGGCCAGCACTTATCATCCAGGACTCACCGCTCTCTTTGGCAATGTCACCAGCTACCGGAATAGCTACTGAGGAGGCGAGATACCAGTCAAAGCCGAGGTTGCCCTGTAGGCTTAGGTAGGGTTTGTGCACACGCACGGAAGTTGAAGGGTCCTTTGAGGCATATCCTACCTCAACCTTCATATCCTTTACTGTAGTATAATACCGGGCTCCGAACATCATGTCTGTGGGGTCTTGTGTTTCAGAGGGCATCACCACAGCTTCTGCGAACGAGAAGAACCCCAAGGGGTAGTTGGCCGAAGCCAGCCAGTTTGTAGTGCTTCGCAGCTCCGCCTGGGTCAGGGAGACCGAGGTGGAGTTGCTTCCGTACAGCACATCACCTGCATTGAAGAGCATCCCGTCTCCCCAAGAGAGCCTTGTCTTTCCAGCAGTTAGTCGGAAGGAGGGGAAGCGTGCCTTGAAGTACGCCTTGTACACCACATCGTCAAAGCTTGTGACTGGTGTCAGGGAGTTCCCTTTCAGTACAACCTCTCCGCGTACGTTTCCCACTCGTTTGGAAGAGAGGGAGACGGAGAGATTTGCATGCATGAGTTTTGTCCATCTATCGTCTTTTGCTTGATAGCTTATAGTGGGCAGCAGGTCCATGCTTATCACAGGATTCTCTGCAGCTATAAGTGGACGTAGAAAGAGAGCCACTGCTACGCAAGAGAGGATGATACGCTGAGTTTTCTTTTCTACCATGTGAGGTTCTCCAAAGTAAAGATACTCTTGTCCAGCTTGGGATTCGCTTCAAAAGAATCAATGCTCATGAGGGTGGAAGAATCCTTCTTCATTTTATCCTCAATCTTGCTTTGCTTTGGGAGTACCCTGTCCCCAGATACAAAGGTATCCAGCACCTCCATCTCCTTGAGGAGCCTTCCGGCTTGGGTGGAGTACTCTGCCTTCCAGACAAGGTAGGACTGTTTGTCGATCCAGACCTTCTGGATCGGGTAGGCGACAGAACGGTTCTTTGCCGTAAGGGTCAGTACATGACACTCTCTGCCTTTGAAAGTTTCCAACCCATCTAGGTTTGCCTTGTAGTTGTCCAAGGTGTTTTTCTCCTCGGTCATATCCTCATAGGATATGTCCGACCCCAGCATGGACTGTCTGAGGGCCGCCCCTTGCATCCTGATGAGCTGTTCGGCATCAGGATAGAAGAGGTAGAGGCTTCCCTGTGTGCGGAGGATCTTCTGCCCGCGTTCTGCCTTGCTGGTGAACTCGATCAGCGAGTCATTCTTGCCTTGGCTCCAGGACTTGAAGAGGGTGGTCTTGGTCCCGAAGCGGTCGGTTGTCTGAATCGAGCCTGTAGAGTAGGTGGTCTCGAAAGTAGAGAGTCTATCCATCTCGCCGATGATTTCATCAGCACTTAAGGCGAAGAGCATTGCAGGGATACAGAAGAGCAAGATGGTTAGTATTTGTAGTCTTTGCAGTTTCTTAGACATAACGTAAAGCCTCCACAGGTTGGATTTTTGAAGCGTGATGAGAAGGGATGAAGGTTGACAGGGTGGATATGACCACTGCATAGGCCCAGATGATAATGGCTTTCACTACGCTTGTCTCAGGGTAGAGGATGGAGGATATCTCCATATCGATACCACTGAGGGCATCGGTGAAGTCGAGTCCTACCTTGCCCATATAGTAGGTGCCAATGAATCCGATCAGTACTCCGACAAACGAGCCGATGACACTGATGAAGAAGCCTTCAAGCAGGAAAAGTCTGGTCAGTTCGGATCCTTGCATCCCTAGGGCTGACAATGTTCCGATTTCGCGCATCCTCTCAAAGATGACCATCATGGTTGTGTTGATGATGACCGTACTGCCAAGGAGAAAGAAGAACATGGCGATGAAGTAGTATGCGGTCTTGGCTATCCTCAGCAAGCTGTACATCTTGTTCAGTTCCTTCCATGATCGTGTATCAGTGGTAGTGCCCAGCTTGTTCTCAATCTCATTGCCGATTTCGATCGCTACCTGCTTCTCATTTGCTCCATCATTGAGCAGCACAAGGATATTCTGGGTGAGGGCCTCCATCCTGAGGAAGTACTGGACCCGGTCTATCGGTGCCCATATGCTGTTGGCATTGAGACTAGCTACAGGGAAGCCTGCGATGCCAACGATCTGGAAGGTTATGGCATTGCTTCCCCGAGTTGCTGTCGTGCTGAGTAGCGTTACCTTGTCACCAAGACCCAGATGCATATCCCTTGCAAGGGCAAAGCCCATCAGGATCTCATTCTTCCCTTGTTCAGGGATTCTGCCTTCCTTGACTAAGGAAGGGAAGTCAATGAACGCCTCTTCTCTTGCGAAATCCACACCGACGCCCATGACTCCGTGGGTGTCATCCCCTAGGTACATGTTTGCAGGGAAGTTGATCCTCGGGGTGGCGGCTCTCACATTGCTGTTTGTTGCTAGGATGGGCTCTATGCTTTGCCAGTCGACTCCAAGGTGCAGCGGGTTGTAGCGCTCATACTTCTCAAAGTCGGCATGTTGGATACGTATTTGTCCTGTATAGTAGGATTTGAGGTTGTTGGCCATGTCAGCTTCCATCCCGTCGAGCAGTCCGAAGAGCATGACAATGCTCATCGCTGAGACTGCAATTGCAACTGCAGAGAGGATAGAACGCCTAAGATTCCTGAATATGTTTCTGAAAGCTAGTTTCGGAAGGTTTGTCATCATAATAAGGCTCTCCTATTGGTGCCTGAGGCAGGTTGGAATATCCATCTTAAGAGCTCGCCTGATGGGAAAGAGCGATACAAGCATGGCAAGGCCGATACCTGATACGAAGGTTATGATGAAGCTCTTGAAGCTCCACGTTCCTCGAATGATGCTCTGGACCCTGTAGCCAATATCCATATCACGAAAGATGGATCCATAGTTGATGCCCATTTCTACCAGAAAGATATTCCCCAAAGCTCCCAGGGCGATACCTGCCAGAGCTCCCAACAACCCAATGCCTCCAGCCTCAAAGATGAAGGCAAGGCGGATATGGTTATCCTTCATTCCCAAGGCCCTCATCATCCCAAGCTCGCGGGTCCTCTCGTACATTGCCATCAGCATGGTGTTGGAGATACCCACCGCTGCAATGATAAATACCAAGAAGAGGATTATTCCTGTCCCTCCGCGCTTGGCCTCTGCGATAGCAAGATAATCCTTGGCCATCTCTCTCCAGCTTCGAGCCTCAAGGTCGTTTCGACCGCTAGATTCAAGCGTAGCCTGTATCTTTTGTACCTCGATGTCGACATCAGCACGGTTTGGCAACAGGATGTCAATTTCTGTCACACTCCCATCCATACCCAGTATGGAACCTGCAGTGTCTTTGTCCATCATGATGAGGGTGCGGTTCACGTTAGGATTGGGACAGTTGACGATGCCTACTACCTGGACATCTATTGCTTCAAAAAAGCCGCCGTTTCCTCGGGTGACCAAGGTGACCCAGTAGCCGACCTTCGCCCCTATGTCTTCGGCAAGCCAGGATCCCATGAGCAGGCCATCCTGTTCCCCTGGTTTGAGTAGTCTTCCTTCGACAAGGGTGTCTTCAAAGTGAAAGATCTGGTTGTCAGTCTCAGGGTCGATGCCTGTAACCATTACTGACAGGTTCCCGTCTTCACCAAAGTCATCGCTGTAGAGGATCATGTCAGCTTTGAACATGGTGCGCTCTGTTGCTGTCCATCCCCCTTTCTTGAGGAGGTCAATTACTTCCCCAGGATTTTCTATTCCCTTTTCCAAGGGCAAGAGCTGTCTGTCAGGCCAGTAATCCTTCTGGTGTATCCTCACCGAGGAAGTTTCGTACCAGGCCAGGTTGCGTTCCGATTCCAATTCGATGCCAAGCAACAATGAGTCGACTATGATGTACATCATCAGGCCAAGGGCAATGGCGATCGCCGTGATGGCAGTGCGCCTCTTGTATCGGGCCAAGTTCTTCATCGCGAGGGTGAAGATGAATTTCATCCATTCCTCCTCTCATCGCTGATGATGGTCCCATCATGCAGAAGCACCAGACGGGAGGCATAGTCCATGACCATCTGGTCATGGGTTGAGAAGATGAAGGTGGTCTTGTACTTCTCGTTCATCTTTTTCATGAGACGGAGGATCTCCTCACCTGTCTTGGAGTCAAGGTTAGCCGTCGGTTCGTCTGCCAGGACAATCTGGGGATTCTTGATCAGGGCTCTGGCAATTGCGACGCGCTGTTGCTGTCCTCCGCTGAGTTTGCCAGGACGGCGGTTTTCCATCCCTTCCAACCCGACCTCCTTGAGAATGGCCATGGTGCGCTTTTTTGTCTCCTCTTCACTTACATTGAGGATTGAGAGGACGAAGGCAACGTTCTCATAGGCAGTGAGAACTGGGATGAGGTTGTAGGTCTGGAAAACGAATCCGAGGTTATTCCTGCGGAACTCGGTCATGCCTTTCTTTCCCATCGTGGTAACCTTTTCCCCATTGATGGTAATCTCCCCTTCGTCCAATGCATCAATACAGCCGATGAGGTTGAGCAGGGTTGTTTTTCCTGAACCTGAGGGACCAGCTATCGAGAGAAAGTCTCCATCAGCAATTTCCAAGGATACTTTTTTCAGCGCTTTGACGACGGTCTCTCCTGTCTTATAGTTACGCGATACGTCTGTAATCTTGATCATCTGTTACTCCTCGGTACTTTGTGTCTTGGGTGTAGTTGCTTTCTTTTTACTGTTTTCTTCTTGGGTCTTCTGGATTGCTGCAGTTCCTAATACGGCCCCAAGATCCATATGGTCCAGAATAGAAGCCGGTAAGAGCATCATGGAGTTGTTCTGCCTGATGCCTTCATAGATCATATTCATCGAGCGCAATTGCAAGGCTACCGGGTCATTGGCATACTGTTTCGATGCTTCTGTGAATTTCTTTGCTATCTCAACCTCAGCAGCCCCCAGGATAATCCTTGATTCCTTTTCCCGCTCGGCCTGAGCCTGCTTGCTCAGCGAGTTTTCCAGCTCCTTGGGTATGATGATGTCAGTAATCTCCACAGAGAGGATGGTCACCCCCCAGGGATTGGTCTTTGCATCGAGGGCCTGCTGGATTTCCCTACCCAACTCTTCCCGTTCGGAAAGTAGCGAAGAAAGCGTGTACTTTCCAATGGAGTCGCGTAGGGCTGTCTGCGCAGACAGGATAACTGCCTCGGTGTAGTTCTCAACCTCTAGGATAGCCCTCTTGGCATCCCAAATCATCCAGAATGCGAGGGCATCGACATGAACCGGGACGGTGTCCTTGGTGAGTGTTTTTTCTGCACTGAAATCTGTTGCCCTGATGCGCATGTCTACAAACTCAGCAATCCTATCTACCATGGGAATGAGAAAGAAAAGTCCTGTGCCGTGTACCTTCTTGAATTTTCCAAGGCGCAGGACAATGACCTTGTCCCAGTGCTGTACCAGTTGGACGCCACTTGCGAGGAGTATCCCTACCGTTGCAAAGATTGCCAAGGGGTAGAGGTAGGGTGACAGCTGTCCCATTACCCCTATCCACATGATTATGAGCAAGGCAATGGCAGTAAGCCACATCGGCAGAAGTGCGATGATGAGACCTATCACCAATACGAAAGAAACAAGCAGGACAATGCCTTCCAGGGGAAAGGATGGGAAGATAAGCAACTGTACCCATGCACCAACGCCCATAAAGATCGCTAGGGAAAAGAAGGAGATTGCACCAAAGTTGAAATCCTTTTTGAGGCTGAATGTCTTGATGTTCTTGATCCTGTCAAACTTCTTCTGATAAAGATTCATACTGTTTCCTTTTTTAGCTTCAATTCAGAGCCCAAATCATTGATATTTGTCAAAATCTCTTCAAGGGAGAATCCGAAGGATGCTGCCTTGGTGAGGTAGACCTTGGTAATCTGTGAGAGCACCTGCTCTCGTTCAATTGCATTGAGATTAATCTTCTTGTCACTGATGAAGGTTCCTGAGCCTTGTTGGGTCACCACAATGTTGCGAATCTCCATTTCGGCATATGCCCGTGCTACCGTATTGGGATTGATGCTCAAGTCTACAGCAAGGGTTCTGACTGTGGGTAACTGAACGCCTTTCTCCAATCTTCCATCAGCGATCGCCATCTCCACTTGGAAGATTATCTGCTTGTAGAAGGGGACTCCGCTTTTCATATCGAGACTGAATTCAAGTCTGCTTTCGCCTTTTGTATTCACGTGGGTTTCCTTCCTTGTACTATTGTACGGGTGCATTAGTACAATGTCAAGAAATCCTGCATTCAAATTTTCAAAATTTTCCCAAGTTCAATTTTTCTAGAAACCCATGAACACTTACAGGTAGCAAGGCATAAAGAAATCTCCCTTCATGGTGAAGAGAGATGCTGTGGTTCAGATGTAAGACGTTTCTCTATCAAGGGTGCTTGATGAACGTACCTTCCCTCAGTTCCTTGGAAGCAAGCTTAAGCTCGTCTTGGGTGTTCATCACGATAGGACCCCTCCAGGCAATGCTCTCTCCCAGTGGCTTTGCTGCATAAAGGAAGAAGCGAATGCCTTCCTCTGTAGCCGTAATATCAATCGTGTCACCCTCTCCAAACAGAACGCCCAAGCCGCTTCCGATCTTTTGCTTGGCTTGGCCTACTAGTGCAGAGCCTTCCACCAAATAGCAGAAGACAGTCTTTCGGGGGTCGACACCAAAAGTCCACTCCTTGTTGGGACCAAGTTTCACATCGAGGTAGATGGTCTTGACAAAGTCTCCTTGTTCCGGGCCATTGGTACCTGCATAGGTGCCGCTGATAACGCGTACCTCAGTGCCATCTTCCTTGACGGTGGGAATCTGAACAGAACGGATATCCCTGTAGACAGGATCTGTCATCTTGTCGCTTTGGGGAAGGTTGATCCAAAGCTGGCTACCGAGCATTCGTTTGGCAGCCTTTGGCATCTCCTGGTGGATGATGCCACTTCCTGCTGTCATCCACTGGCAGCACCCGTCATCAATGATTCCTTCGTTGCCCAGACTATCCCCATGTTCAATCTCGCCGCTTATCAGATAGGTGACGGTCTCAATCCCCCGGTGTGGATGCCAAGGAAAGCCTTGTATGTAATCTTTGGGATCAGTTGAGTCAAATGCATCAAGCATAAGGAAGGGATCGAAGTCATAGATGTCCTGATTGCCGATTACCCTGACAAGCTTTACCCCAGCGCCGTCATACTGAGTGGAGCCCCCTGTAGTCTTCCTGATAGGTTTGCTTTGCACCATGTCTCCTTTGATGATAGGGACAGAAAAAACAACACCCGCCTTAATAAAAGCGGGTGTTGACCATGGTTTAGAGAACTAGGGAAGGGGCTGTAAAGACTCGTGTTAGCAGCTCCCTATCCAGCATATAGAGGCTCTTTGGGTCGGAACCGAAGAGTTCATACTTCTGGAGATTATCCTGAGCGTTCATTTCCTCTTCGCCCTGTTCCTTGATGAACCAGTCCAGAAACTGGAGTGTCCTATAGTCCTTGAGAAGAACTCCCTGCTCATAGATGGCGTTTATGGAGGCAGTAACATACTGCTCATGCTTCAAAGCCTCAAGGAGGGGTGCCTTGTTATCCTCATACTTCTTGGTGGGGTCGCCAATTGAGGGGAATTCGACGGCATAGCCGTTGTTCAAGAGGTACTGCCTGAAGAGCAGGGCGTGTGCCATCTCCTCCTGAGCCTGTACCTTGAACCAGTTCTCATAGCCCAAAAGGTTTTTGTGTGCATAGAAGTTTGCGATATCTAGATAGAGATAGGCAGAGAAGAACTCTTTGTTAATCTGTTCGTTTAGCAGAGTCACTACTTTTTTATCAATCATGTCTTTCCTCACTTTGTCTGGATAAGCTCCAGTTATATCTCAATATAGCATCAAATGTGCTAATCGGCAAAGGATTGGGGGCCTTCGCTTTACATATGTCAAGCGGATGCGATAATGTGTTTTAAGTTTTTCTCTCTAATAGAAAGGTTTTTTTATCAATATTCTAGAATAA
>JAEINL010000097.1 GCA_016342655.1 Sphaerochaeta sp.
CTTGGGCAGTCCTAAGGCTTGCAAGCATGAGCCATTGGGTAACATCAGGCTCAGGTAATGCTTGTTGCGAGAGACTGCGTCTGTCTGCATATACGCGATATCTAATGAGTGCATAAGGTGGGTATCCCCTGTCACCAGATCTTCAATGATGAAGAAATTATCCTTAAGTGTCTCCTTGATGGCATAGAAACACCAAAAGCCAGGATTATCCGCCCAGAACGAGAGGGCCTGTCTTTCATCTTCTGAGGCATAGGGCTCAACGTCCTTACTCATCTTCTTAATAGTCTTGGGGTCCGTAATCATCTGGGCATCGGTGTACAGTGATGCTTGGGCTATCCAGAACTCCTTTGGCAGATCGTCTTCAGTGCTTTTGGAAAAAATTGCATGTACAGTCTTTTTGATAGGAGCATTGCTTTCTACCCAATCGAAGATGAAATCATCGTAGATATGATAGGCTTTGATGAAAAAGTCACAGGTTTTTTTGGTTTTTTTGAGGTTATACATGCTACTCATTGTACAGGAACTACCAAAAAAGGGAACAGGGAAAACACCAGATTTACCTGGAAATGCTAGAAGCAGAAAATAGCGAGGATGTAGGTGCCGAAAGCAGCAACAGAAAAGCAGAGACAAGGCTTGTTAGGAATATGTAAGGTATACATATTGATGGTAGTGGGTACCTTTTGTCCATTTGTGTAATGAAATGCAGGAGTTTTTGGCAAGTAGAGGGTATTTGTTGTACAGAACACTCTTCACCTATAATTTATGTGAAACAATGTAAAATAGTCATGGTGTCGTGTTCTCAGAGTGTTTGCCGTTGCGGTGGAAAGATTTTTGATAGAAATTTTGATTCCGACCTAGACATCACGGATAATGAAGGTCTTGTTTCTCAGCTATATGCCAGGAAGCAAGATACCTACTATGTGAATAAGGTGTATCCTGTGTTTTCGGTATCGGATTTGCGCCACGATTTGATCGACCGTGCTCTAAAGATGACCAGAGCGAGAACTCAAAATCACCCATGGCAGAATATGACTGATGAAGAAATACTTCGAAGTGCCGGTCTCCTTCTGACGGACACATCAACTGGGAGAGAAGGCATTACGTTAGCGGCAATTCTTTTGTTTGGACCGGATAATTTGATATTGTCAGTTTTGGCTCATCACAAGACCGATGCAATCTTCCGTGTGTTCAACATGGACCGCTATGATGATAGAGACGTTATTGTAACAAACTTGCTGGAAAGCCATGATCGCTTGATTGCTTTTGGTGAAAAGCACCTGAATGACCTGTTCGTTATGGAAGGACTACAGAGCATCAGCGCCAGAGACAAAATCCTCCGTGAGATTGTATCTAATTCACTAGCGCACCGCGATTATGCCAATGCTTATGTCGCGAAGTTTGTTATTGAGAAGGATCGCATATTGACAGAAAATAGCAACCGTTCCCACGGATTCGGTGATCTGAATCTCACATACTTTGAGCCATTTCCCAAGAACCCACCTATTTCAAAAGTGTTCAGTGAAATTGGTTTGGCTGACGAGTTGGGTTCAGGTATGCGCAATACCTATAAGTACACAAAGCTTTATTCCCCAACGAAGCGAGAGTAGCGGAAGCATGCTTCCATTACCGAGCGAGTGGCGGGAAAGCAAGGTGAGATACCCCGCCCCTTGGGGCGGAAAAGGAGGCAACGCCTCCTCTTTCCAGGGCTTGCCCTGGGGTATTGATACCTTTCATTCCGGAGCGGTGCCGACATTCAGTGAGGGGGATGTGTTCAGAATTGTTGTGCCTTTGTCTGATACTTTGGAACTTAGAATAATTGCACTATTGAAACAGAATCCCCGTTTAAAACAGCGAGAGCTTTCCGAACAGCTTGCTATTTCTCTACCAACAATTAAGCGCACCATGATGGGCATGGTAGAAAAGAATATACTTGAGCGCAAAGACGGAAAGCGATATGGCTATTGGGATATAGGTGCCAGGTAAGAAATCCCCATTTCCAAATGTGATGATATTGATCAGAAGCCAAAGATATACACGACCATATTTTCTCTGGTAATGGCCGCATAGGGCGCTTGATGATCACGTTGTGCGTATTCTTTCGCCCTTGCTAGTACGCCACTACTGACCGCACCAGGGTGAAGAACGGCTCACTTCCCTTGATAGCATACATACCAGTAGCAACCTCAGCTGCCTTCGGTCGGGCCTTGAGGTAGCAGACACCACGCGTAGCGAGTATCTTTCTGGTGAACGTGCTGAAGGCTTCTATGAAATCTTCACTTTCAGGATAGGCCTTGATGATGGGGGTGGGGAATAGCTTGAGCATCTCGATGGCATAGCTACGCATAGGGGCCCACTCCTTGCCCTTGTGCAAGAGCACCCAAAAGAAAGCGTTCATCAGGATATAGGGAAGATCCTTCTCAGAGGTGAAATTGTTCACAAATAGATTTTCTATGAAGGTGGCAATGCCGGTGTCCTTTGCTTCATCGAAATAGGCTCCATTGGTAAGGATGGTAAACTCATCAAAGGCTTCCCTATCGTCATCGATTATAAATACCTCACGATCGGTTAAATTCAAGAAAAAGTTCATGCGAGTCTGAAGGGAGGGGTTGGGACAGTCTACAAACTCTATAGGCCGGTCTTCGGCCTTTACCTCATATGTTTTTATGAACTTGCCCAGGATATCTTGGACAACCTTATTTTCCTTTTCTGTTTTCAAGCTGTCATCCTCATCTGAAGAATCTTCAATACCATGCTTTTCCCTGTAACGCTGCATATAGGTAGCGATTACTTCTTCAGCATACGCCTCGTCATCTTCAATCGCTTCAACCTCATCTTCCCTATACTGCATGATGCTATCGAACTGTTTCCAAGGAAGTGGAAAGTCATCCCTGTTCAGTAGCTCAATAAGGGTAAGAAAGATGGAGACTGCAGGTCTCTCAGGAAGCTGTAGCTCAGGGTAGGCACGGTTCAGCAACGTGGAGAAGATGCCGTAGGAAACCTCCGAATTGGTTACCAGGCCCATCTCTCCTGTACTCGTCTCCCTTACCAGGGTCCCTCCCATCATTGGAAGCTCTTCGGGGAGTATCTCAGCATTGGGGATGGCCTTCATGCTGTCAGTAGGGCCATTGAAGAAGAACTTCTGCTGTTCACCCAAGATAACTGTCACCCATAACCCTTCAAGCCTCGATACGTCGAAGTCCTTCAGGGTGAATGGTTGCCACGTCTTTCTCAGCTCGTACTCCTTATGCATTGGAACGGGTTGCGATAAGAGCAGATCCAGCTTGAAGAAGCGGACATAATGCTTGTTGATGATGGTACCCAGCTCTTCTGCAGGTTCGAACATCGAGCAGTAGAAGCGGAGGTCTCTGGCAGAGAGGGGGTAGTACCTGATCAGCCCAGCTGTCTGCAGGCACTCCCCATTGGGAAGCAAAAGACAGAGGTAGTGCTTGTCCTTCGTATTGCTTGTCTGTTGCAAGTCACAAAGGGCTGTGGAGTACACAAGGTGCTTTTCTCCGCTTATCAGGTCAACAACTGTCAGAAACCCCTTTTCTTCCATCATCTGTTCAATGGCAAAGAAGCACCAGAAGCCGGGGTGTTCGCCCCAGTATGCAAGGGTCTCCCTTGCTTTGCTGGTCAAGAAAGAGCCTTGCTGGGCCAGCAACTTCTTGATGGCCTCTCTATCGGTAAGCACCTGGGCATAGAGGTAGCTAGATGCACTGAAGCGCCCATACCCATCAGGGGTATTTTCTTCCTTATCGAGGGCATTGAGTTTCTGTACGATCTTTTTGACCTGGGTAGTGTTGTTCTTCCAATCCAGTATGAGTGGTTCAATGCTTGTAAAGCTTCTGGTGCATTGGGTGCAGACTCTCTTGATGGTTTCGTAGTTGTTCATAAGCATATTCTACAGGAATTGGGATAAAAGGGAACTAAAAAAGGTGAGGTGATTGAAAAAGACGATGCACAAAAAGATGGCTCAAAGGAAAATCCCTCTTGTACGACCCTTTGTAGAAGAACAGGTAGCCATGTAGGAGACACATTTTAAACAGAGCATACACAGAAGATGAGGAATTACAGAACAAAGACTGGAAAAGAAAAGCACAAGGCTGGCACACCACTATCATGAAGTGCCAAAGAATGAGCGTGATATAGAAACGTGCCTACTCAGCCAAGGTAGTAGCTATTACATACTCTGATGGTTGTAGCAGGTACTGAAACGCATCTGTTGACCTGATAGCATAGGTGCCTTTTTTTACCTCATATGGAGTGGGACTGGTCTTAAGTGAGCAAATTCCCCGCTTTGAGAGTATATTCTTGGTGAATGTGCTGAAGGCTTGGATGAAATCTTCAGGGATTGGATACTGCTTGAGGATAGCTTCGGGAAAGAGCTTGAGCATCTCAATGGCATAGCTACGGACAGGTGCCCAGGTGTCTCTCTTGTAGTAGAAGATCCAGAAGAAGGCGTTCATCAGGATGAAGGCGATGTCTTCGTCGAAATTGTCATCAAAGAGATTCTCCACGAACTGTATATGCCCATATGTATTGATCTCTGTAAAAAAGGCGCCCTTTGTTATCCCGGTGAATTGGGCCTCTGTATCTTCATCCCCGAAGACTTCAAACATGTTTGACTCTTCCAGGTCAGAATCAAAATGGAGCTGTATCTCATCAGAAGGAAGGGGCCAGCCTGACAGTTCGAACTTCTTGTCTGCTTGGGGTACTTGGTAAGAAAAGGTATTTTGCATAGTAGTTCCTTTGTTTGGCACGTTTATCACAGGATGTCTTCTTCCTTACAGTTCATGACAGATTCGAACTTCCCCCAGGGAACAGTCAGGTCCAAGTCGGTAATGTTGTCGTAGAGGCTGACAGGGATGGAGATTTCAGGGTGCTGTGGCAGTGAAAGCTCTGGATAGGTCAGCTGAAAGTCTAAGGCAAGATTGCGAACTTCTTCCGATCTACTGCCTTTCTTTTTTTCCGTGGTTACCACTGCTTCTTCTTTGGTTGGCTTATCTTGCATGCTAATTTCTTTGTTTGACACTTATGGTCATGCTTCTTTACCATAGGTCCTCACCTCATTGAACTTCTCCCAGGGAGTGGTCAGGTCCAAGTTGAAAATATTGAAGTAGAGGGTAACAGGTATGGAGATTTCAGGTTGTTGTGGCAGTACAAGCTCGGGATAGGCCCTTTGTAGTGTGGCGGCAAATATCGAGTAGCTAATTTCAGAGTTGTTCATGAGGCCCATCTCACCACTGTTGTGGTCCCTGACCATGAGCCCGTCCATGAGGTCCAAATCAAAGTACCACAATCGAGCATGGGGAAGCTTTATCATCTCTTCATCCATTTCTACAAGGTCGTATCTAGTCTGGTTCCCAACATGGGTGGCTGTCCACGTTCCTCCAAGACGATGTATGTCAAACTTCTCCAGGGAGAATGGTTGCCAGGTATGTCTTTGTTCATGCTTCCCACGCATTACAGTTATTGCGGCATCTACCTTATCCAAGGTAAAGAAGTCGTTGTAATGATCGTTGATGACGTCCCCAAGGGTTGTCTCAGTATCAAAACCAATACCAGTAAACCGAATACCCTCAAGACCAATACCTGCAAACAGAGAACAGTAGAAGAGCATGTCAGAGCTGTTGAGGAAGTAGACCCTGAGCAGGGCGATATTCAAAATACACTCGCCGTCTTGAATCATTAGAGAGAGGAAGTTTGCCTGCTGTAAGCCCTGTATCTTCTTCCTAAGAATCAAAGTTGGTGCATACATCAGGTGTGTATTCCCTCTAAAGAGATCTTCGATAAGGATAAACTCATCATCGAGCACCTCCTTGATAGTGAAGAAGCACCAGAAGGCAGGCTTTTCGATCAAGAGGGAAAGGATCTCTTTTTCTCGCCTTACCATGAACTTTTCTTGCGTTCTCTGGATACGTTTGAGCATCTTTACATCAGTGAGTACTCTCTGCAACACCAGTGCTGATGCACTGTAGTTGAAATAACCTTCGAGATACTCTCCATCCTCTTCTAGCAGGAGCTGGGTCTTAACCTCTCTCATCAGGGGCTTGCTCTGTTGGCTCCATACCAAGATATATGTTTCAAGTTTTTCATATGCTTGGTAGAAGGTCTTGCTGTGCTGTTTGAGCTCGGTGTTGTTTTCCATGCTGATCATTGTACAGGAGTGAGGGAAATAGGGAAGAGGGCAACGGAAAAAAGTGTTCCAAAAAAGGCTCACGAGAAAAGTAAAATACGTCACAAGGATACAGTGCACAAGTCTACAACGAAAACAGCATGAGGCCAGGTGAGGTAAAGTAGGAATGAAAACAGAAACAAAGCAACCAAGCAAACCAAACAAGGCAGGTGGATGAAGAAGCTTCCAAGCATCTTCATCCACCTGTTCTATACGGGATTAGGTCACACTGCTCCTAGACAGGATTATTGCTTTGAATACAGCGTGCGTATGTCAAAAGGTTTGCTTGGGTCTTGCATATCTAGCATTTCAGCCATGGTTGGTATGGTTTCTTCTGCAGGCTCCTTCTGGAACGCTAGGATAGTCAGGTACTTCTTCCAGGGGACCGGGTGGTCACCCTCATCCAACAGTGAGGTAAGGGCCAATGAAATTGAGACTGAGGGTTTTTCGGGTAGAGCCAGTTCTGCAAAGCTACGGTTAAGCATAGCGGAGAACAGGGAGTAGGAAGCATCGCTGTTTGTTATGAGGGCCATCGCGCCACTGCTTTTTTCCCGTACTAGGATTGCCTTCAGACCTGTGTGTGTTGCTTTAAGGGTTTTGTAGTTGGGCAGGCCTCGCATGGCAGCATCAGTAGTGGCAAAGGTAAACCTCTGTTGTGCCTTCCTGTCCTTAAGGACCCATGTGCCAGGAAGGTCCTCTATGGCAAAGGTTTCGAGCTTGAATGGTTGCCACGTCCTTTTCAGTTCAATATCTCCCTCAACAATGACTGGAATAGCTCGGATCGAATCCAAGGTGATGATGGGCCAGAAGTTTTTGTTGATGGCACTGGTAAGATCGAGACCGGGTGCGGACAACGAAAGGTAGAACTGCATATCAGAGGCGGAGAGGGAATTGTATTTTGAAAAGCCAATCGGTTGGAGACACGAGCCGTTGGCTGCCATCAGGCTCAGGTAGTGCTTGTTGCGTGATAACGCCTGCTTCTGCATATAGGCTACATCATGGGAGTGGAAAAGATGGGTTTGCCCTGTCAGCAGGTCTTCGATGATGAAGAATTCATCCTCAAGTGTCTCTCTGATGGCATAGAAACACCAAAATGCAGGATTATCCACCCAGAAGGAGAGGACCTCTTTTTCGTTGGCCGATGCTTCTGACCCAACATTCCTCAGTATCCTCTTGATGGCCTTGGGGTTTGTCAGTGCATGGGAGGCGACGAAGAGCTGTACCTGGATTTCTGAGTATTCTTCTGGCAGGTCCGGTCCATAGTTGCTCATGAACATCCATGAGATGTTTCTTCGTAGCGGGGCTTTGCTTCTTGCCCACGTGTATATGGCATCTCTAAGGTGATCATATGCTTGGCTAAAACGAGAGCAGGTCTTTTTGATTTCACTAAGGTTGTACATGCTACCCATTGTACTGGAACTCCAAAAGGAAAGTATAGGGAAGTGGAGCCTAGGAGGAAATAGAGATAGAGAGCAGGGAAGAAATCCTGTTGTTTGCGAGACTTCTTTCATAACAGCTTTCAATCTCTTGCTTGAATCTGGAGGAAGGGGTAGTTCTGGATTCCCCAAGTTGTAACATGGCCATTATGTGTGCGTTAGAATAGTTTTACAGGATTGCAGTCGGGAGGTTTTTCTTTCTTACACCAACGAGTTTTTTCAGTAGCTCGGTGAAATCTCATATCCAAAATCTGCTGGTGTTTTGTGAAATAAGCGTAAGAGCTTGGCAAAAGTATCCTCATCTATCAGATTGTCCTCAAAATTCCGAATGATCGTCTCAATCGACCGTGGAGACGTGCCAATTGCATGTGTTGCAGTGTTCAGCATCGTGAAGATATCTTTCTGTGTAGATCTCCCTATCCTGCCGTATTCCCCCTCTGCATCACGCTCATCAAGGCGATAGAGCTCTTGGTATTGTACCAAGGTTATGGCTTCTATCTCCCGCAGTCGCCTCACCAACGAGCGGTAAGGGAGCCACCAGGTGCAATGAAGTCTTGCAATAAAACGGAGCAAAACTCTCGTTTGAATATGTGCAAGTGAATATGATTTGAATTCATCGAAGACCAGATTTTTCAGTACGAATTCAGGGAGAAGAAACTCCGCTGCAAATCGATTTGCTCTCGCTTCGACCATATCGAGGGCCTGCCCTTCCTGTCGGCTCAAATGGGAACCAGTCTTGGTATAAAAATGATACAGTTCATGGGATATCGCGAATATCTGTCTATCAAAATAGTCAGCGGTATTGAGACCAATGAATACAAGGCGCTGTCCACTTTCTTCCGAGCACAGTATCATTGCGGAGAAGGCCGGCTTATCACTCTTTGTTGCAATGGGGAATTCGAGTAGGATGATGTTGAGCTTTTCAAGAATCGTGAGAATATCGTTAGCAATCGGGTTTTCACCAATAAAGCCGAGGGCTAGGCGCTGAGTATTCGCTAATTTCCGAATGGATTCAATCTCCAACGGGTTAAGGTCGTGTTTCTGATGCATGCTCGAATCTACTCCTCAACAGGATTTGCTGTCTTAATGAAAACATCATGGTGAACAGGGTATCAACACCCTCCTTTTCATCTTCATTCATAGCTTCGCTACGAAGAGCGACAAAGGATTGTGCGTTCTCTTTTTCCACAAACATTTCTGTGATCTCGAATCTAAGGACTTCTGCCAGGGCTTCAAGCTGCAAGACCGATGGGATAAAATCTTCTCGCTCTATGCGTCCGATCATAATTCGGTGAAGACCGGTGAGTTCTCCGAGTTTCGCTTGGGTAAGTTTCTTTTGATTTCGCAGTTCAGATACCGTTTCCGACAGCTTGGCTGCGGATAAGATTTTCATCAACGGACCTCCTTTTCGTTCAGTATACTCTTTTTCTACCAGTATTGTAACTTATTTTATCATATATATTGGTATTTATGGATTATTCTTCAATAATGCAATCTTAAATTACATCTCGGGTAAAAGAATATTGGTTGTTAGGGGAAAGGTCGCTGTTAGCTGTTCAAACTGATACGGGAAGAACAGGGTATGCGTATTCGAATTGACAGGTCATATCATAGTACCTTTGACAACCCCAACTTTTTGGGCATTTCACCATCATTCTTCTCAATTCCAGCTAGTCCATCCAATACCGTCTTGAGCATACTGAGTATGCTTAAGCAGCATCCTCTTTTTGCTGTGGACCGCTAGGCCTGGATGTCATCAACAATTGTATTGATCCTTTGCTGGAATTTGCTGGTTGAAGTAACCTTTACATGATCAAACGGATGCTTGTCCTCATAACGATGCAATTTTCCTTGGAGGCTATCAAGCTCCTCTCTAGCTGCCTGTTGTGTGTCCCTTCGAGTTACTACATCTTTGGGATCTGTCTCAGCGCTCGCAATTATGTGGTTGTCTGAAATAATGATGTAGAAATTGAAAACGAGTTCTTCATCACTAAAGAGATTGCTCCAGGCACGTCTATCATTCCCCAACGAAGCGAGAGTAGCGGAAGCATGCTTCCATTACCGAGCGAGTGGCGGGAAAGCAAGGTGAGATACCCCGCCCCTTGGGGCGGAAAAGGAGGCAACGCCTCCTGGGTCCAGGGCTTGCCCTGGGGTATTGATACCTTTCATTGCCAACCAGCTTTGAAAACCCGCAATGCAGGGTATCAAAGGCTTTTAGTGCAAAGCCGTCTTTGTCCCAATTAACACTGGTTCGTCCTCCTTTGAATTCAAGGAGGTTAATTTCTGTCTTCTGGGGGGTTCTTTTTCTGATCGCAATTGCATCAACCCTATGCACATTTTTCAAGCTTGTATCATCATCACAAAACGGTTCAAAGTGAAAGACTTTACGTGTACAACCGCTTAGAAATTCACCAAGGCTATCCGAAACATCAGAAACCGGTTGCCAATAGTGTGTGTACTGCTCAGAGAGTAAGCACTGTTGAAAATGTGTCATAATGTATCTTGGTAGGCCAAATCTAAAGTTCTGTATGGCTTGGCAAGGAGTTCAAAAATCGGAGTGATATTATTGCTGACATCAGTGATACTTGAAGAAAACTTTGGCTGAGGTTCAACAAAATAGAACTTCGTCTTGTCCCCTATTGCATATGATTTAGAGTATGTCCTGATCGCTTCCACAAAATACGGGCTATGGGTATTCAGCAATATCTTGATGGAGGTTTCAGCAACGAGCACTACCAGTAATCTTGCCAGTTTTATCTGCCACTCAGGATGGAGATGTGTTTCTGGTTCATCGATTATCAGACAGGTAGAATCATGTAGATACCCATTACGGAGTAGGAGTTCAATGATTCCAATCGCTGAAGGAAATCAATATCTGCGTTGGGGTCAATCTCAAGCAAAATGGGGATACCGGTTTCAATTGTTGGAAGTTCATTATTTTCCCTGTCAAGACGACGTTCTTTCCAAAAACGGGACAATTCTACAGATCGCCTTTTTATGTATGAGCCATGGTCCACACGATTATTGCAATTAAAAACAGTGGTGGCATGAGATACTCCTCCACCGAATAGTTTTGGCTTACCTTGAAGAACCATAGGTATAGGCAAATGCATAAAACCAAGATTGTCTGCCATAGCAATGAACCTCCAAAACTTAGAACTTTGAACTTTCAGCAAGTGCCTGTTCGAAATGCATGGCAGACACTTTTTTACTTCCTTCTAATACGCTAATTTTCGCGGCACGTTGCGCTGTTAGGACGATGTTTGCATAGGAGCAACCACCCATTTTTAAGGCAATATCTTGCAAATCAACCTCTTGGAAGACGGGTATTGTAGAGAACGTCATTTTTAGCAATTTTTCTCTTTCCTGCAATTGTGGCATAGGCATTTCAATTACGTCATCAAATCTTCTAAATAAGGCTTCATCTAAGGTAACTTTAAGATTTGTAGTGGCGATAACCAATCCTGGAGCATCATATTCGTCTAACAGGGTTAGGAGCATATTTACAATCCGAGGAACCTCTCCAACGTCTTGGGGAGAAACACGAGACTTTGCTATAAAATCACATTCATCTAAGAGCAGAACTACCGGCTCTTTTTTACAATATTCAAACACTGCACGAAGGTTAGAGGCAGACTCTCCAAAGTAAGAGGAAAGGAGTGAGTCAAATCTCACTTTTAGCAGCGGCAAGCCCAAATTCCATGCTATACGCTCGGCACTTAAGGTTTTTCCGCATCCAGAAGGCCCGTGCAATAATATCTTTTTCTTTGGTGTAAGATTATATCTGCTTAATCGTTCTTTTGCTGAATACTCCATTTCAATTGACCGCAAACGTATTTCTATTTCAGGTGGTAATACCATATGATGTTGTAAGTGTTCCCGCGAAATGAACGAGACAAGGGGGGAATTTGTTCGCTTACTTGTCGGTAATGATGCAATCCCATTGCCTCTGTATGGTTGGTTTCCATATACAGTGAAACGGGGTTTTTCTATTGCTGCTATGTTTTCCAATGAGTCAGCTAACACAGTATGCCCAAGTTTTCGTTCATCTTGAATAATGAGATGAGCAATTTTCTTGAGGGATACAATGTCCTCTGCAAAAATGGCTTTGACGAGCCTTTTTAGTAGCTTAGCTTTCATATGATCAATCTCCCCTTTCGAGAATCAACACATCAAATGTAAAATATTCGTGTTTATTCCCCAACGAAGCGAGAGTAGCACAAGCATTACCATGGTTCGTGCGCCAGTTCGGCGTTATACATATAGCTGG
>JAEINL010000005.1 GCA_016342655.1 Sphaerochaeta sp.
ATTGTCTTTTTATCCTCTTGGACACAATGATGACATACCTGCCCCATACTCTCAAAGGGCTACGAATTTACGCATACGAATAACATCTTCGTTTATCGTTGTCATGTTTGAGATAGGTGTTATCTCATAGGGTTACTGACCTGTCAAGGAGGCTGTCTCATCGATAGCACTGTTTGAGATAGGTGTTATCTCATAGGGTTACTGACCTAAAAACCTCATTGCCTCCATAGACTTCCGGTTTGAGATAGGTGTTATCTCATAGGGTTACTGACCATAACTTCCATCAATAAGTTTTGGGTCTAAGTTTGAGATAGGTGTTATCTCATAGGGTTACTGACCCAGCTTGGCGGACAATAGACTTGAACTGCTGTTTGAGATAGGTGTTATCTCATAGGGTTACTGACCATAGCATATGAGGCATGCACAAAAGACAACGTTTGAGATAGGTGTTATCTCATAGGGTTACTGACCGTTATAAATAATGCTTACAATGCTGTAATAGTTTGAGATAGGTGTTATCTCATAGGGTTACTGACCGGTTGGACAGATGAAAATCTTGTAGACCATGTTTGAGATAGGTGTTATCTCATAGGGTTACTGACCGTAAGGACGTAGCGTATGACGCTTTGAAGGGTTTGAGATAGGTGTTATCTCTATGAAAACAAAATTCGGTTGGATTTCTACATGACGAGGGATCCAGAAATCATTTTTACACTTTGCGTGCTATGACTCTGAGTAACAGTTTCTATCATTAGTTTCTTCAAAGGAGTTATAACTTATAGGATTTTCTCAGGGTAGGTGTTCATCCCTTCTTGGTTTCCTAACTCTTTTCTTTGCCAAGCTACTATCACTGTCTTTGGAGATGAACCTTCTGATTATTTAAGGCTATGTTTGACAAATCATATTGAAACTTCATCTTCTGGTTTTGTATCAAGCACCTCATACACAAATGGTGGATAGTCTTTAGCCCTCAAATCTTCCCATCTTGCTACCTTTGAGACGTTTCTAAGCTTATCAGTGAGTAGTGTTGCCCTGGTAATGACCGTGATTCCAGGGGTTTCCTGCTTGAATATGGTCAGGTTGGCATAGTTTTCCAAGTATTTCGTGCTGACACCGTTGTAACCTCTCAAATCCTGCTTGAAGGAGGAGTGGAGATTGTTGACCTTCTGAAGGTTATACTTGCCTTGTCTGGATTCCGTCTTGCTTTTCAGTTGGATGATAGGGAGCTCCTTATCTTCAGCATATTTTCTGGCTGCTGTTGAGGCATCGGTGACCAGTATGACTGATTCGCCAAGATGCCCAGCATATACCGAATCAAGGTCATCAGAACTTGGAGCTCCCATATTTGAGGGCTTTCCCCAGCAAATGTCGTTTCCCCCTATGGCAAAAGGAGTGCATACAAGACCTTGGTTCAATCCTCTGGTGCTGCTGCACGATCCTTTGCCATGTCTGTGTCCGGATTTCCTGACTCTCTTATAATCAGGCTCCCTGAAAACGGGTTCTCCCCGATGCAAGTTGTTGTAGGCATTATTGTTACCTTTAGTGCTCAATTGGGTGAAGGTTTCGTCTGCTTGCGTATGTTCCTCCAATACAGCATCGGATTTGCCATCCTTAAGTGCTGTGAGGATCTTATGCCTCCAAAAGAATGCAGTGGTAGGGTTGATTTCCAAGGCTTCAGCTATTGCCCTGATGGAAGCACCCATGTTCATGAGTCGGATGTACTCCATCCAAACTTTCAGGGGGTAATGGCTTCCCAACCATACTGGCCTTTCCTTTTCTCCAAAAGTCTTGCGGCACTCGACACAAACGAACCGCTGATAGCCTTTTGGGGTCTTTCCACACCTGCTCACATGGGAACTTCCACAATGTGGGCAACATGGCTTCTCTTTTTGGGATTTCTTATCAGGCTCTGGTGTTTCAGACTGGGAAACCTCGCGTAAAACGAGCTGTTGCTCTTCTTCTGAAAGGTTCATCAACGCATTGTAGGCTTCAAGTGCTTCTTTGCTGAATTTTTGCTTCTTCATGCTTCAAGTATACAACACTTAACAAGTGAATAGTAGTGTTTCAATACAAAATGTCAAACATAGCCAAAATCATTATTCATAGCACGTTTATCTTTTGTATCGTTCTTCCTGATGCAGGCACGCCTGATCCGTTGGTTTAAGTCGGTATGCTTTTCCGGCGATGCTGTTGGTATGAAGAACCCTGGAGCCAGTGAAGAACTGCAACACATCATTCTTGGGTTTCTCACCCTGCCGATACCAGCCCTATCATGCGGCGCCTGAATAACTCAAGAGCCTCTTTGAATTACCTTTGGGCACTTTGAACAAATAAGGCATTCCTTGCAATTAGGATTGTTAGGTTTACAGTACGTCTTTCCAATTTCCCAGCAGGAATAGTCTATAATACCAGGGAATTCTGGGCATAGCTCACGGGCTTTATAGATGATCGACTGGATATCCGCACCTTCCTTAACAAGACCGGTTCTTGCGAGTACGCGTTTGATATGGACATCGGGCGATATGTCGATCGAGTAGTAATCGGAGAAGGGAACCTTGTATGCACGGGCGAGTATATTCGCAGCCATCGTGGCGATTTTAATGCCACATCCATAAAACTGCAGGAACCGGTAGACTACCGCCGCACTGCTTGGCTTGCCGCTCCAGATGAGGGAGGCATCTCCATTGTACTCATCCATGATATGTTGGACAGCCTTATGGAAGACGTTCGCCATGGCGACCGGAAACCTATGCAACGAAAGTCGTTTGAAAAGCTCCTCATAATACCCAACCGATTTCGATGCAAGTATAATTATGTCAAAGGTTCCCAGATCTTCTTTGATACGTTTGGGAATCATCCACACCTTTTCCGCCTGCATCTGACGGTCCATCATACAGGCCAACACAAAAGCATGTGGGTAGACCACGAGATCATTGAGAAGTAGGTTCGCCAAGATGTCAACAACAAAATCAACTGGGGCATCTTCGAGATAATCGAACCGCCTCTTGCCGATTGTGACCAATATATGTTCTTCCATAAGACCCCCCTGTTTCGATCAGTTGTTCTTCTATTCCTATGTAAGGTGTACTGCATGAATTGACCGGTAAATACCAGCCGAACATTGATTTTGCAGATGCCTTACCAACAGGGTATCATAGAACAAGGACTCACGTTGTCTTTTTCCAAAGGGTTATTGGTAAAGGGCAAATAGAACGGTAGAACCTGATTACCTCTACTACCTGGGTAATCTAGCCCAGTTAAAAGGCAGGCTGCTTCGCTAGGAAAATATATCACGCTACATAATGAGAGGATAAGTACTATTTTCAACCTGAGGGAGACTCTCTCTCAGTCACATCTCCATCCAGAGGCCCCATAATACTCCCCTATCACAACCAGTTCAGGCAGGTGCTAAATTATCTTGTTGCCATATCCCACTGCCGTGGTGGACTGATTACCCTTGCATAGGAGTTGCTGGAACTTCCTTGCTCCTCACCAATTTGATATACCATATACTAGAATATGACCTAAATATTTGAGGCATATGCATAGCTAAATCTGTCAGTAGAATTCCCATGAATCCTCATCAGAGGCTGTGTCTTCTTCTATTCTTGTATTTACTCTACTCAGTTTTTTGGCCTGGGTCCTTCTGGCCAACCAATAGGCATCGTTACCCTTTCCTCAAGTAGAATCCATTTTCCTCCAATCTTGATGAACCTTGAGTTCATGGACATTAAGTCTATGATTATATTGCTGCGATTGATATTCTCTGGAATTTCTATCTGTAAAAGAACACTCAATATGTTCGTGCAGAGTTTACTCAAATACTCCAAGCCCTTCTTATCTTTGAATTCTCTTTGATTAGGCAACTGTTGCAAATACGGTATTATCACTCTTTCAATTACCTCATAGCTCTCAGCAAGCAGCCTGATTTCCTTCAGCTGATCTTGATTTTTTGAGTAAGCAAATATTGTACTACCTGTATAAACCTCGGGCAATTTATCTTGCTGTAATTTATTATCGCAAAGCACAACTTGATTTTCGGTATCCCCAGTGAGAAATTTCTTAAAAACATCAATGTCTCTGCCAAACAATATCACAATATTATGCTCACTTTCCAACTCTGCCTTTTTATTTCCAAACTGAAAGAATCTGCAGTAGACCTGCTCAGTTTCTAAAGGAACATACATCTCCAGGTAGCAGGACAATGGCTCGAAATAGCTGAAAAAATATATAAGGTCCTTATTTTTAAATGATTTAAACTTTGTTTCCGACCAGGTAATGCCTTCACTACTCTTGAGAGAATTTTCAACCACATTGTAGAAGGCATCACGGAATCTGATTTCTTCTGCAGGAGCATATCCCAGACGGGCCTTACGGAATTCCGGTTTACCTTCTGCATCATATGTCCCTGTAAACACACCACAGTATTCCTTTTTCTTGTCAGTACGTTTTTTCACTGGGTTGTATATATTCTGGACACGATAGACATACCTTTTCTCACCACGATTTTCAATCATCAGTTTTTTTTCTGCCATAGCGTACCAATTATGGTACGCTATTTGCTATTTTGTCAAGTAAGAAAGTACATATTTCATTACTTTATATCCCTTTAATACCCTAATTCTCTATGGAAACAACAAACGGTTGGATTTCACCCTTGAAGCTGAGGATTAAGTAGGAAAAGTCGCACTTTACGGGATCAGTTGCTTATGAAGCCTTCCTGTTTATAAGTGACTTGAGAGACTCAATAAACGTTGGAGCATTGATGAATTTCTTCAGTTTGTGAGAAACCGGATATGTATTGGTGCTTAATGAATTCAGGTGAGAGCGAACGATTTCCGCATCAATATCAGCGAACCTCTCCCCCAGGGTTTGTCTGCCATCGAGCAGTATATTCATATAGTCTTTGTTCCGTAGGTTCATTACCAGAGGAGTGTCTTCAAGCATTGCCTTCAATACTCTGGTCACTGCCTGAAAACCATTTTTCTTTCGATATTTCCGCATAAAATTTCGAAAAAATTGCTCGAGCAAATTATTTGTCCGTTGAGGTTGGATGAGCATTTTCCCTGCAGGAGTTTCGATTGTGATAGGATCACAGAAAAGCTTATCCCAATACTGAGTGATTGTACCGACCAGCCTTTGATACGCTTTTTCTTTCATACGGTTCGTATCCTTGGATAGCCGGGTATGAAACTTCTTAACCTCTTTTTCGATCGTTTCCATGTTGCAGGAGTCTCCCATATCATTGAGGCCCCGCTTATTCTCCGGAAGCGTTATTCTCATGGCAGTTCTGAGGCGGCCAAATACCACCACTTTCTCCTGCATCCTGGCCGATGCCTTTTTGAGTACCGAATCCCTGATGACCGGCTTCAGGTCACCGCGAATGGTAGTACAGAGCCTTTTCTCCTTGGCAGTCTTACACACAGAAGCGAATCTGACCGTACCCAGAAGTGTGTATGCACTTACCAGTCTCTGGTAGAAGCTCAGATAGGGCTGGTCAAAAGGGAATCCGCATCCTTGCCCCTGATGCTTGCCCTCAAGTACCCAGACAAGCAGTGTGTGGATAATAAGCGGTACTAATCCTTCACAACTGCCGGGGGCCAACTCCTCTTCAGTCTCGAAAATCCTGATGTATGTCTGCATCAGGTGTGGTGGGGAACTGGCAACAGTAGCGTGCAAGGTGCGTACCCTCTTTTTTAGGATACCCTGTATTGCATAACCCTTTAGCCTTTTCCTGATGCTGTCATGCTCCTCCCCCAAAAGGTTTTTCCCTGCCGCCTTGAGAAAATGGAAATGACAGATGAAGGTCGGAACCTGTGCAAACACTACCCTGACGGCCTGGGCTATCCCTTTGCCCATGTCACTGACCACTGCCACAGGGTCCCCGTAAGCAGTCTTGAGTTCTGCAAGAAACGGGATCAGCTCATCGGCGTTCTCGGTAGATACCTTTGTATTGTCAAGTACGATTTCTGTTATACCGTCGAGCACGCTGACCAGATGCGGACTGTCTCCGTCACAGGTGCCGTCGAGGTGCAGGATGTATCCTCCTTGTATCGACAAGAATGCCCTTGTCTCTTTCTGCACCTTTTTATGCAGCAATGACAGATATACGATGAACTTCTTCGCCAGGTAAGAGATCTCACTCTTGCTGATGGTTATGTGCTTTTCTGCCAGAGTCGCTGCTATCTGTTGGTTGTCAACAGAATCCAGGAAAAAAGCCTGTCCCACAGCGACCAGCACATCATAGCCCATGGTACATCGTACAGGGACCAGTCGCTTCAGCTCTTCAGAACCTACGACATGCCCGCACTGTGAACAGGTGTACGTAACTTCTCGGGCCATGAAATCTCCGATAGCCAGGGTCGCAACCTGTTTGGTGGTTGTCTTGAGTATCTTCATTGGTGCTTCACATCGTGGGCAGGCAAGAGATTCGGGTCGGAAGGTAATGGTGGGCAGGATGGGAAACAGGCTTGCAGATGCCAGATTGTCTGTCAGTCGGGTAAGGATCCCCCTGAGAACGCTCACCCGTTCATATTCAGTTTTTTTTTTAAGACCATAGCTACGAAAAAGGTTCTCAATCATGAGCACGTCGGTCTTGTGTCCCGCCTTCCCTAGCTTCTGCGCGATTTCTTCCGGTGAGAAGTCCGGGTGTCTGATCAACTCAACAAGGATAATGATACTCAAGGCATCCGAAGGCAGTTCCAGTGCCGAAGGTTCCGGGGGAAATCTTCTTCTCTTCTGAGCCTGGTATATCGCTTCATCGGCTGAAAAGTACACTACCTGCCGTTTGTGCTTTTCCCTCTTCACTCCCTCAAGGGCCTTGTATTGGGGAAGGTAGGAGTTGGGATTTGTCCCAAGAATCTCCTCCAGCTCAGAATTGGACAGCCCTCTTGCAGCTATCTGCACCAGATGCACTACGGTATCCTTCATCGTACCCTGCTTGGAGAAGAAGGCCCCTTCATGTCTCCACAAGCCCTGCTTGTTGAACGCCGGTATCGAGGGAAGTGTGTAATACTGTCCGCTTCGATTGTAGCTGCTCAGTGCGTCCCACTCTTTCAGACGTCTTCGTACGGTGGCTTCAGAAAGCTGCAGCAGCAGACAAAGGGAAGTGAAGGTCAATACCTTCTGCTGCTTGAAAGCAGTGATGGCTTGCTCGTTCCGGTCTGTTTTTCTTGGTCGCATACGCTTCTCCTGTTATGAATATATCTAAGTATTCAAGTAGTTGGATTACTTATATACCGTAGATTATATCATAACAAAAGGAATAATTCATCCCTTTCAAGCCAAAACAACCCCTTTTTCCCCTGAAAAAGCTGCAGGTTATGAGAATACCTACATGATTTTGTTTGAGTTATTTGTTTTATGGATGGAATTTATTCAGTTCACAACCGTTTGTTGTTTCCATAGCTAATTCTCCCTAACATGAAGTTTTCATTCAGATCCTAACTATCTAAATGTGATCAAAGGCCTTTGAGCTAGATTACAAAAGGAAATTAGGTATGAAAGAACTTGAAGAAAAGAAAATTTCTAGACTTGGGTATCAGGTGGAGTGTGAAGTATCGGTACAGGCAAAGACTGAAGAGGATGAGGAACCTTGGGATGTAGAAAAGGCAATCGAACTAGGGAAGACATTCGTCATAGGGTACAGGGCTTCAAAGAAGAATTTTGAGAACTATATGCCTGTCTTACTTAAGGCGCAGCAGGAGCTTTCAAAAGAAGGTAATCCCCACCGAAGGATAAATGGCGATTTAATTACATGGAATGATTATTGCGAGACCATTGGGGTATCTAGGAGGACAGCTAACAACTGGCTTGCAAACTACCGTCTCGCCATAGGCGAAGCTTCCCCTAAGAAAAAAAGGAAGGACAAGCCAAGTGGAGGCATCCAGGACCCTCCAGAAAAACCAATTAAAGACATCAAGATTACCGTTGGAACCAAAGACGAGGATGGCAACCTCGTTATCAATTATCATTGCTCAGACTGTGGTTTAAAACACCAGATAACCATAATTAAGGAGATTTTATGAACAACAATACAAACAACACAGGTCCCACAAGCATCACCCTTTTTGCAGGTGGTGGTGGAAGTATAGTAGGAAGCAAGAATGCCGACTGCAAGGAATTGCTGGCAATCGATTTCGACGAAAACTCATGTGAAGTTCTCAAGCTCAACAACACAACAGACGGAACACTGGATTTTCCAGTATGGCAAAGGGACATCCAAATTGTCACGTCTACAGAGATTATGGAAGCAACAGGACTCCAGGTGGGGGGGCTCGACATCCTTAATATGTCACCACCGTGCCAGGGGTTCTCGACGCAAAACACCAAAAGGGACCTCAACCATCCGCTCAACCGCTTGATTTACCACGCTATCAGATTTATCAGAGAAATGCAGCCGAAGGTGTTCATCATCGAAAATGTACCTGGAATGGTACAGGGCATAATGCAAGAAAACTGGAAAAAGAAGGCAAAGGTTCTGATCAGTTTGGGATACAGGGTGAGGTGGAAAATACTTGATGCGAGCCACTACGACGTGCCACAAGCACGAGAGAGAGTATTCGTCATTGGTATCCGTAACGACCTAGGTATAACACCGACATTCCCCAAGCCTGACTTGGATCATGTTGTCACATTCACTGAGGCAACGGGCAAGGATGGGTTCCTGACTGAGCAGTACGGGGGAAAGGTTTTCTGGGGTGACAGGCCCTGCTTCACTATCACGAAGAACAGAAATATGTCGTTCTATGGTGATAAAGGCACATACAAGCCTGGCATCGATAACATCAAAGAAATCGATGACGTCAAGGCCCTCTGTGGTTTTCCCCGTGATTACAAGCTCATAGGGTCCTCTACTGAACAGTGGGCACGTCTTGGCAACGCCGTGATGCCACCTGTCATGGAAGCGATAGTAAGGCATATAAGGGAAACTGTATTTGATCATCTCAACATGAACTAGACAGGTTGAGAGGTCAGTTATAACAACGAGAAGGTTAGCTGGGAAACTTAGCCCAGTTAACCCTCATACCTTTAGTTGCATAGGGACTACCGGCCAGTGACCCTAGCAACACCCAGAAGTTCCGTGACCGTGGGGTTTTCTGGGAAACGACAACTATATACATGTAACGCAATAAGGAGATGAGACATGAACGAAGAGATGAGAGAAGAAATTGACGCCCTGGTACCTAAGAAAGCCTGGTTCAGCCTGAAGGAAGTCTGTGCACTGAAGAACCTCTGCTACAAGACTTCATGCAACAACACCGACCTGCAGCCGCTCAAGGGCAAGCCTGACGGCAAGATTGGAGGGAAGAAGATGTGGCTACGGATGACGCTGATCAGCTGGCTCACCATGACAGACCAGGACATCAAGGGGGATACCACCAAATGAAAATCAAGGTGACTACCGGCTTGGCTGGAACAGGGAAGAGCTATGAGATGTACAAGGCCATCAATGATTATATCCATGACAATGAAAATGATCATGTCATGGTGCTTTCATTCAACAGGGCTCTCAAAGAGAAGGCGATGTCCGAGCTTGAGGATTGCAAACGGTGTAGCATCCATACTATCCACAGCCTTTCATATGATATGCTCAAGTACTTTATGAGACTGCCAAAGGCTTTTCAGAACCTGGCATCTGCACCAGATCAAAACGCCAGCTGTATTAATGGGGAAAAAGGCAAGTTCGATACCCTTATCCATAAGGCGTTGCAATTATGCATAAAGGACCCTGCGTCGATACGAAAGTACTTCCAACACCGTTCCCCAAATGCAATATTCATAGATGAATTCCAAGACTTGAGACGTGACTACGTCGAGCTGGTGTTCCAGATTTCTTCAATCATGGGAACAAAGCAGGTAATCCTCATGGGCGATCCAAACCAGAAGATATACGAGTACCTCAACGCCCATGCCAAGGATGTTCGATTCAAGGGGCTGCCCTACCCCACAAGCACAAGTATAGAGGACAACTTCTCCAAGGTGACGGAACTGTTCCATGCCCAGAAAGAAGACATCTCAAATAGTTGCCTGAATATATGCAGACGCTCGACACTTGAGATACAACAAGCCATCAACCATTTCTTATCAGGCAATGGAGGCATCCAGGGAGACCTATACTATAAATTGGACGGGCAGCAACCATCAGGGGACAAGGCAAAGGTAAGGATATTTACTACGAAAGAAGAAGAATTCATATGGGTATGTAAAGAAGTCAGCAACCTGCCTGCTGGGGCTGATATCCTCATAGTCTCACAGTATAACCATGTACTCAAAATGTATGAAAGCCTTGTGACGCAGGCGAAAGAACAGGAGATCAGCCTAGATCTATGCGCAGTAGATGAGATGGCAGTCACTACCATACATAGGCAGAAAGGATTGGAAGCAGATTTTGTGTTCCTCGTGGGAGTACAGGGAAAGGAGGTCCTAGAGAAGGTATGCCAGGACGAGATGCTATCAAAGGAGCATGATCACCTGGACATCTACAACCTGGTACCTCAGGCTGACACGGGAATAACAGACGTCATCTATACGGGCATGTCCAGGGCAAAGAAACAGTTGTCCCTCTCAACGAGTTACCCAAACTCTCCCCTTGAGGTCTTCTCAACATGCAGCCATATCTGCTTCAGTGACACCAGGAATGCCGTAGCGAAGTCCTGGAAACGGTTCCCTGTATTATCACTGGACAGGAATTTCACCCTCGACAAGCTCAAGAAGTCTTCCATAGACTCACTGATCATTAATGTAAGGGATGTCGATGCACCTTTTCTCAGATATGTACCTAAAGGCAATATCCCAAAGGATAAGGGTAAATTCCAGAAGGGGTTCGTAGGACATGAGAGAGGTGTCCCGGTCACAGTAATAAGGAACAACGGCAAAAACGGAAGTTACCAGTTCGAGATGCTGGACCTCAACCCTCTGAAAAAGAGAGGCTACAGTGATATACAGATACTTAGACACTGCATGAACTATGTACTGAAGTTCTTCGATGAAAGGATAGACCCAGGCAAGATGGAGATAGCAAGGCTGGACATAGCGCTATACCGTCAGTTCAATGATGCCAGTGAAGCGAAAGCCGTCCTCAACAGCTTCTACGCTGGAATAGACCATTCTAAGATCAACAGTGTTAAAGACAACTCAGGGAATGCCTACAGTGTTGTAGAAGGCAAGAGGTTCAAATCATGGGGAATCCATACCCTGTACCTGAACTTTCATGCGAATAAGCATGGTAAGAAACACCCCTGCGTATACAGAATATACAATACTAATAACAAGAACAGGAACTATCAGGAATCCACTGAGGATAGAAATCAAAGCGGGTATACCAAAAGGAATTGCTGGAAGGTTGAATGGAAACTTACAAGCAGCGTCCTTAGAAGAAACTATGCACTTAAAGGTAACAACAACTGCAGAAGCCTGATGGAGTCCTTACAGCGAGATGATGCTTTCCTGCTGGACTTGTATAAAAGCATAAGCAATCACTTCAACCTGCATGTAGGCAAGATATTCGATATAGGGGAAGGTACCTCTGAGACAGCAGACACCCTACTGACTTTAGAGAGAGCAAGGCTGCATATGTAGAAGAAGACGGTAAGATACCTGAGGATAGATTATGGTGGGAGAGCACTACTGAACATACTGGAGAGGAGTCAGTCTCCCCTTATGCTAGGGATGATAACAAGCAAAACTATACTACAGTCGATACTACCTTAGAAGAGATGCCGGTATGTATAGAGGAAGAGAGCAATACTTTCAAAGTGTTATGATAACGATATATGCGCAAGTCTAGGGCATAAACTGGAGGAGATTGATAGCCATACTGGTCGTTTTAGCTAGAAGTCTGGTTGGATGATGAGACAAACTGTTCCGATGCAAGGGAAAGAGATTTATAAGGGGAAAATGCTGGTGATGATGAGAAGGAAGGAAGTCCAGGGTATATATTAAAGAAAGATTTCAACCCAGCTTGCAATGGTTACCATATAAATAGAAGGAACAACCTCCTTCTAATCCTATCAAGGGTATTCTCTTCTTCCTATACCTCAATAACAATATACGGTCTTGCAGGTTTTCACTTAAAAAACCCATAGCGTCTGGTTGTTACCACAACGAATACACTGGGTGACTTTCAGCTTCTAAGTAATCGCAGGTGACGGTGTCTCACGCTCCTGAGTTAAAGCGAGATTGGCGGCTACTAAAGTTTATCTTGTGCCCCCGCTCCCCTAATACCACGTAATTGGCATAATGTGGTTATAGAAGAGACCGAAAACACAAAGGTCAAAACGGAGGCAAAACATGGAAACATCGGTTCAGAGAAAGAGGGGAGAGACAGAATACCTCGCCCTGTACCCCAAATACAGACGGGAGACCTCAGCTCTCATCAAATGGCTGCACACGAACACGAGGAGTCTCGACACGGAGTCCATCGGCGACTACCTTATATTCCTCAAGGATTGTGGCTACGCACCCCGCAGCTACAACCTCAAGCTTACAGCAATCAAGGAAAGCCTCAGGTGGGTGTTCGACCAGAGTACCGACTCGATGGACATGGGCAAGAAGATGCAGCTCGAGGCTTTCCTCAAGACACTCAAGCCGTACAAGATACAGTCCATAGCGATTTCCGATGACAAGGTCCTGTCACGTGAAGAGGTGGACCTCTTGAGGGCTTCGGTCACACTGAGACTGGGCATCATCATATCGTTCCTCTACCATACAGGGTTGCGCATATCAGAGTTGACAGGAATCAGGCTTGACGACATCAGGGAAAACGGCGCCTATGACTACATCCAGATCCTCGGCAAGGGGAACAAGATACGTGAAATCAAATGCCGGAGGGAGCTCATGGATCAGATAAGGGATGAGTTCAATGGATCCGTCTACCTTTTCGAGTCTGAGGTATGGAGACAGGGCAATGAAGGGGGCCGTCCCCTGAGCCGCCATAATGTCTCAAAGGCCATAACGAAGGCAGGGCTGAAATACCTGGACAGGGAGATATCAGCCCACACGTTCAGACACTCATTCGCAACTCGCCTGATCGGTGAGGGAAAGAACATAAAAGGCGTCTCAGGTTACCTCGGCCACAGCTCGGTGAAGACGACGCTGGACCTCTACGTCCATGACAGCCTGGAGCTTGGCGACCTGCCGGTGTGAATACCGGTCGAATAGTATAAGAGAATTCCAGCATGGCAGAATCAGATTCCTGATACATGGGATCCCCCTGGTACTTTTGTGTTCTGTTAAAACCATAGTAACAGGGTTCCGTGGGGTTTTGCTTTCTTTTCCGCTTTTCGGCCGACATATTATCTTATTGTCCTCCTTTCATTGCAACCAGAGAAAACATCTTTACAGCCACAATCGTCTTCAGTCTTCGGCAGAAACAGTACAACCAATGACCCACGAGGGAAATATAACCTGTAATCGCCATCACGAGGTAAAGAGAAGACTGCCAATCCAAAGTGGACATTTGTCCTGTTTGAATTCTTTGGTTTCCTTCAATTGACGCCGAAGGTACTTCATGTGTGCGTATTTGATTAGGTAGGAATGATCAGATTAATGGCAGTTGCTTCTAGCTCATACCACACTCACATATATGCACTAGGATCAGCCATACCGCATCCAGTAGACTAAGGAAGCAAATTACCTAGTCTATGAATCTGGGCTTGGTATGGAGAGCTTTGGACTCAGCTGGTCGATTAGTGCATATCAAAAGTTGTAACTATGATTGTTAACTAGACTTAATCTATGGTTAAGTTAAGCTCTGATTTGGTGTATGGTGAATATGAAGAGCGTTCTCTGTCAAGTAGAAACCAACTGAACCAAGTTTTTCAAATGAGATAGTAACGGCGCTTTGACTCTACAAGGCTACAATTGGTTTGTAATCCATCTGATTGCTCACAAAGAATACTATTAACAACCAGCAAATGGAGATTACGTTTTGAAAATATGTTTTCTATGATATTCAAAATATTTCTTCTGCTTTTCTGTCAGTGTTTTGTGTAATCTCATATATATGGAAATTCCTAGTCTTGAAAGATCTTCTTCTGAAATATGGGGGGAAATACTAATTTTACCCTCATTATCAAATGATATAAGTCCTTGGTCAAATGCCCTATCCAGATTTGGGACAAGTAATAATCCATTATCTTTATCAGTAGACTCTAAAAGAGTACAAGCCTTCCAAGGCTTTATATGTGAAGCAATCAACATGTTTTCATTACGGCACCCAGTAACACTGCAATAATTCCAGTATTGGAGTAATGACTTTCGGTACGAACCTTGCCCTACTCTTGCCATAACCACTGTCTCTCGCTCATTAGGGGTAAGAGAGTCATATTGTTCTAAGTGTTCTGTGAAGCGAAATTCAGTAATCTGTTGATCTTCTAATTCTTGACTAACAGTAGCAATAATCCAAACAAAGGAATGGGCATCAAGAAGAGATACTTCCTCAATGCCAAATTCAATTAGTAGTTGTTGGACCTGTTTAATATACGAAATATAAAGATTGTAGTTATCCCATGAACAGTTACCTGAAAGGGTAAAATCTTGAATACCTAAGAGCTTTAATGCCATCTCAAATCGAGTAGTACTCACGGGCAAGTATTGCAATTTATTTTTTAAGAAAAAGAAAAAGGACATCAACGAATAGTGATTTGGGATAAGCTCCTGCAACAATATAAACGATTCCCGATCACTCTTAATTCCTCTATAAAAATCAAAAAATGCTTGCTCCAACCGTTTTGAGGTATCTTTGTTAGGTCCAATCGATGCAAATCTTTCCACATCCTGCCATGGAACAAGATTCTTCCGGGCTTGCAAGGCAGCTACGACCTTAGCAAAGATTCTACCCGTGCCAATTTCCTTTTCCTTCCATTCTTCGTAGTCCAGTAGTATATTTGCTTTGCTAAAAACAGAGTCTTTGTATCCTTCACTATTTAATAGATATTCATTTTGAGAAAAGGAAGTAAATCCTTCGTTGCTATTTTGGTTTACCAAAGCTTTGAACATGTCAAAATAGGTTAAAAATCTCACGGTATCTATTATTTGGGTTGATTGTACATTTCGAATAGGAATATTATGCAATCTATCGTTGATAATGTCGAATGATACTTTTGAAATAGGATAAGTTGAAGCTTGGATACCAGCAAAAATCAAGGGATCCTCTTCCTTGATTGCAGTATCTTCCAAATCGCTAAGAAGCAAAGGATTATTGAGATGTGTCGAAATATATTCTAATTTTACCCTGTAACGTGGTATTTGGCCATCATCCTTGTTTATCCAAAAATCACTTTTATCTGAAACAATTTTTTGTGGCTGTGACATAACCCTTACAATTGCATATATTCCTGGTTGCAATCTAGGATTTCCGCCTAATTTCTTTTTTGACCTATTGTCTCTACCAACCCTAATAATCCCTAACTCTCCAGATTTAAAATAGTCTTTATGGAAATCAGAAATTGAATAGATATCCTCAGTTACTCCAGATTTAATGAACCGATCAATTTCCCATTTGTTCGGATTACACATGAACATCCAATAGCCAGTATTTGGTTTTTTCATTTAATTGTTTTCCTTTATATAATTAACATACTAAAGGATGTCCTTTTAGTAAATCAAGCACAAACGATATTTCAAAGTAAAACATTGGTTGCCTCTGTTGCCCTCACTAATGACTACATAAAAATCCAGCTATATCCAGTGGGTTATACCGAAACCTCCTGCTCATTAGAGGTAATCCACATGGCATCGATAACATCTCCCTGGCTTTGCATATGGGCGGGTTCCCAATGTGTATACCTGTCCTGTACGGCCTCGCTGTTCCATCCCAGCATCACCCTTATTTTATCAGGGTTCTCCCCACTGGCCCGTAACATCGTATTCAGGGTGTGTCTGAAACTATGAGGACGCAACCGCCTTCCTTCAGTGGGAATGCCAGCCCTTTCAAGCGCTTTGTCGAACCTCTTCTTCCACCAGGTTTCACCCAGACGAGAACCATCTATATTGCAGAATACAAGATCATCAGGTGATTTGTTATATGTATCTTCCCAACGAAGTATCAGTCGTTCTCTGAGGATATTTGCCATAGGTACTGTCCTAGGATGGTTCGATTTTGGTGGCCCGGTGGTATCCAAGTCTTTCCATGCATCTTCTACCGAAATGTAACTTTGTTCAAAATGAAGATGCTTCCACTTGAGTGCAAGAACCTCACCTCTTCGCATTCCTGTGGTAGCCGCTAGAAAGAAACAGGTGTAATCAAGTACTTCGTTCCATATCTTTTTGTAGTCATCAGGAAATAATTTATCAAGTTCTTCAATGGAGAAGATCCCTGTTGGCTTGGCGTTATCCTTAATGTCACTGACACCGATCATAGGATTGACTACGATATCTTGTCGATACACAGCCTCATTAAAAATAACACGAAGGACACTCATGATCTTGTTAACTGTGCCAGACGCTAGGTCCTTCTTAGTAATTGAGGTGCGGAAGTCAAGGATATGCGAACGCCTTATATCCTGCAAACGCATCTTTTGTAATCTAGACTTCAACACATGGGTCTCCAGATTGGTCCTCTGGATTGCCACATACCGTTTCGTGATGGACTTCCCTTCTTCACGCAGTCTTGCAGCGTGAGGGCAACTGTCCCAGAGAAAAAACTGATTTGCATAGTTCTCAAATACTTCATTCGATACCTTCTGGAGCCCATTGTTTTTAAGCAGTTCATTCACGTAGGACTCGGCCTTTGCTTTAGCCGTCAGACCTGATGAAGTGAAATTCACCTCACCCTTGAACTTGTAATACCATACCTTCCCTCGTTTCTTGTAACAGACGTCCTTGTTTAATCTACCCATGATACTGTCCTCCTGATGTAATAGTCAGAGGTTTTTGAAAAACCTTGATCTTTGAACTCAGAAGAACGTAAGGGAATGAGGATGGGATGGGGTAGCTACCTTTGAATTTAAAAATAAAATGTACATAAAATGTACAAACCTTCATAAAAACAATAAAAGCCATTCTCTTTTTCTTAGAGGATGGCTTTTATTCTTAAGTAATATAAGGTATTAGTTAATAGGCGCGATTGGGTTTGAACCAACGACTTCTACCGTGTGAAGGTAGCACTCTCCCGCTGAGTTACGCGCCCGACTACTCAAACCATAATAAGGAAAAGAAAGGCTCTTGTCCAGTACTGATTTTCTTGATTTATTGACAATGAGCCTAGTATTTCAGGTAATTCCTTATGAGAGCCTTTATTACCCAGCATTCAAACAAACTTGATTTAGAAATACCTGCACTTGCATTCTTTTTCTGAGTTCAGGGTGTTTCGTTGCTCTTCCCATGAAAAGTCCAAACACCCCTCCCCCTTCTCATGCTACAATAAGAGTAAGAGAGGCCCACCATGGCAACAACAAATCTGATAGTCGGCTCGCGTGTCATAGCTACTGAAGCTGGACTTTCCCTATTCTCCTTTGATGAGAGTACAGGACAGCTCACTCTTTGTGGTTCCTACACAGGCATTGATATGCCTACCTTCCAGGCCTTCAACAGGAGGGCGTCTCTTCTGTACTCAGTGAGTGAAGTCCAGGGGAAGGAAGGGTCTGTAGAGACCTTCCACTTTGATCCTCTTTCTTCTGAGCCTTTCACGTTTAGCGGGACACTACTCTCTGGAGGAATCTCACCGTGTCACCTTGCTCTCTCACCCGATGGTGAATATCTTGCTGTTTCCAACTATGGGGATGGGGTATTCACCCTGTATGCCTTGGGTCCTTTAGGAAATATTACCTCTGTAGCCTCTTGCAAACGCTTTTTTGGCATCGGGCACAACCCTTCACGCCAGGAAGGTTCTCATATTCATTCTGCCTTATGGACTCCTGATTCAAAAAATCTCTTTGTAGCGGATCTCGGACTTGATCGCATCGTGCATTACAGCAGACCCGAATGGAGCTTCCCATCCTTCAAGAAAGTACCTTTGGGGACAGGTCCCCGTCATATGGCCCTTAGCTCTGATAGTCAGTACCTGTATGTTGCTGGAGAGCTCTCAAATCATGTGGTTGTCTATCGCATCGACAAGTTTGACTCCTGCTTCACGCTCCTGCAGACCATAGCCACCCTTCCCTCACAATTCCTCCAGGAAAACACCGTTGCTGATATCCATCTCTCTTCAGACAACCAGTACCTGTATTGTTCTAACAGGGGCCATGACAGCATAGTGACCTATGCTGTAAACAGTGAGACAGGAATGCTTACCTTTGTCGCCTACACCCCGACACTGGGGCAGGAACCAAGGAACTTCACGCTCTCGCCTTCGGGCAGATGGCTCTTGGTGGCAAACGGCTCATCTGACTCAGTTGTGGTCTTCTCCATCGACCCCTATTCAGGGGTCCCTGGTGTTGCAGTTTGTACCGTTGAGGTCAAGGAGCCAGTTTGCCTCCTGTTCCCCTAGCCATAGCATACGCACCATCTTTCAGTCTTCTAGTCAGGAGGAAATCATGCTCATAACCCGCATCTATGCCGACAAGGACGGTTCGTCCCACTTTGAGGACATGCACATAGAGACACAGCCATCAGGCCCATTGGGCCTGATGTCCCCACCTCTTCCTGTCTCCTCCATGATCCTTCGGGAGAATGAACCGGGCTATTCCTATCCTTGGCATGTGGCACCCTGCAGGCAGTACATAGTCATGCTTGAAGGTCTGGTGGAAATTACGGTCAGTGATGGGACTGTGCGTAGCTTTGAGCCTGGGACAATCCTGCTGGTCGAAGACACCTTTGGGAAGGGTCACACCTCCCGCTCCCCTGACGGCAAGCGACGGCGTTCACTCTTCCTGCCTTTGCCAGACTAGGGTGATGTTCTTTTACCCAATGCTTCTTAGGGCTTGCATATCTGCTCTCTCTACAAACTTGAAACACCCCCGTCATTTGAAGTGACAGGGGTGTTTGAGTACGTCTTTGTTCTCTTCTTAGCTTAGCCGTCTGATTTGGTGATGTCCTTAGGCCTGAGAATGGCATTGAGAATGATGCCGAAGATGGCAGCAAGGCCAAGACCTGATAGCTGGATAGGACCCAAATAGAACGTAGCTCCACCAAGACCCAGAACCAACATCGAAGCGCTGATCATCAACAGCTTCGGGTTGGAGAGGTTGACCTGAGCATCAACCATGTTCTTGATACCGATGCTGCTGATCATACCAAACAGCAGGATGGAAATACCCCCGATCACTGGACCAGGAATTGTCCCGACCAAAGCAGTAAACTTAGGGATGAGAGAAAGGAAGATGGCAAAGATAGCCGCGATACGCATGATGATAGGGTTTGATACCCCAGTGAGAGCGATAGCACCGGTATTCTCTGAATACGTGGTGTTTGCAGGACCTCCGATCAAACCGGCGAGGGATGTTGCGATACCATCACCTAACAAGGTTCTATGGATGCCCGGATCCTTGATAAAGTCCTGGCCTACAACATTGCCGATCGCCAACACGTCACCGAAGTGCTCAACCATCGTAACAATGGCAATAGGCACCATTATCGTGATGGCACTGATGGAGAACTTAGGAAAGGTGAAATGAGGAATTCCTATATACGAAGCACTGACCACAGAAGAAAAGTCAACAACTCCCAAAATGACGGAGAAGAGGTAGCCAACCACCAATGCCAGCAAGACAGGCAGGTTTGAAGCAAACTTCCATCCGAACTTAGGGAACCCGATCTTTACGAACACCCCGGTAGAAAAAGTAACCAGAGCAATAAGCCAACAACCATTCACCCCGATAGCCTCGGCAATGCCTGGGGAGAATGCCCCACTGGCATTCTGTATGGCAACAGGAGCAAGAATCAGACCAATCAAAATGATCATGGGTCCTGTCACATATGGGGGAAGAATCTTATGCAGGTTCTCGTATTTTACGAACCTGAAAATAATGGAAACAATGACATAGAGAAGGCCAGAGACTACTATGCCTCCCAAGGCATACGGCAACCCCTGGGTGGCCCCTATGGCAATGATTCCGGGGATGTACGCAAACGAACTCCCCAAGAATACAGGAACCTTGAACTTGGTGATCACATGGAACAACAGCGTTCCAACACCTGCAGCGAATAACGTCACTCCTACATCCAAGCCTGTCAGCATCGGTACCAATACAGTTGCACCGAACATGACAAAGGTGTGCTGGAGTCCAAATACGATATTTTTTCCAGTCAAATCTTTTTTAGCCACGATAGCTTTCCTCCTAGTAAGACCTCCAATTCAATCCGGATCCCCTGTACAAGACACAAGCCCGGAATTGTTCTTCTCCACTCGCTCTCAAAATCTTGTTGTTCCCTCCTTTTCGTTAAGGCTCCATCGCCCGAGATGGCAAGTGGGATCCGGAGACAGGTACAGACCGACACGATCCAATTGGAGTCTTGGTGATCCAATTGTCGATCGGCTTCCTGTCCTCCATAGCCCTCCATACATCCTCGGCCCGTATCGGCATATGGCTCAAATCGGCTCCTACAGCCTGAAAAATAGCATTTCCCAACGCAGGTGCTACGCTGATCATCGGATGTTCGGCAACACCCCGTGCCCCATAGGGCCCATCAATCTGTACATTTTCCACAGCAATCGCCTCAACCTCAAAAGGAAGGTCCTTGGAAGTGGGTATCTTGTTGTCGGTGAAAGAAGGATTGAGCAGGTGCCCCTTCTCGTCATAGATGTACCCTTCGCACATGGCAGTACCCAGACCTTGGAGCATACCACCAAGTATCTGGCCTCTGAGCAGCTGGGGATTCACCACCTTACCCACATCAAAGGCTGAGGCAATCTTACGCACGGCATACTCACCGGTAACAGGATTCACCTCACAGATGATTCCATGCGCCCCGAACGTCCAGTCAAGGGCAGGCTTACCCTGTCCTGTCTCCTTATTAAGGTTGGAAAGACCCTGGGCAATGTAACTGCCGACCCCAATAAGAGGCCCGCCTATGCTCATCCCGTCAGGATAGGCATACCCTATTGCTATCTTGGGCCAGGGGATCCTGTTCTCGGGGTCATGGCGGACATAGACAGCCTCAGCATCATGGGAAAGGTCATCCTCACAAGCCTTCAGCACATGCGAGGCAACCCTATACCCCTTTTCCAACAGGTCCTTACAGGCAAGGATACATGCATTGCCACTCATCACCAGGCCCTTGGAAGCAACTGTCTGCCAGTCATAGGGGTCGCTATCGGTATCCTTCTCCACTTTGACATAGACCTGGTCGAGCCTGAAGCCCAACCTCTCAGCGACTATCTGTGCAAGGGCTGTGGTCGAACCTTGCCCTATATCCGTCAGCCCGATCGTGACACAGACTGTCCCGTCACTATTCATCTTCACTATAGCGGCAGTCGCAGTATTGCTGGGCATGGCAGGAGCCTTCTGCAGGATGGCTACAGCCTTGCCTATTTTCAGACCGGTCTCCTTCTCCCTCTGGCGCTCCGCTTTTGTCTTCTTTCCATAGCCAATGGCCTTGGCAGCAGCATCCATGCAGGCTATGACATCTCCAGTATGCTCGGTGATCTTCTCTCCCGTCAAGGTTATCGAACCTGGCCTGAGGGCATTGAGACGCCTGAATTCCAGAGGGTCCATACCTAGGGTATGGGCAACCAGATCCATATGCCTTTCGATACCCCAGTGGAACTCCACATGCCCGAACCCACGATAGGCAGTGCCATAGGGCTTGTTGGTATACAGGGTATATGCATCAACCCAAGCATTGGGAATCTCATACGGCCCTGATGCAGAGCAGCCTGAAGCACGGGTTACGTTTACCGCATAATCAGCATAGGCACCGGCATCCCAGTACATATCCATCCTCTGGGCAAGAATCTTACCCTCTTCAGAAACACCAGTCTTGATGCGGTAGGTCAGGGCACTGCGACAAGGGAGCAGAGAAAATTCCTCTTCACGCGTAGCCTGGAACTTAACAGCAAGCCCTCCCGCCTTCTTGGAAAGGCATGCCGCCAACGGCTCGATATGAATACCGGCCTTACCCCCGAACCCTCCCCCGACATAGGGGATTACAACCCTCACCTTGTTCAAAGGCAGGCCGAACGTCCTGCAAAAGAGATTCCGTACCGTAAAGGGGGACTGTGCACTGGTGTGGATGGTAACCCTGTCACCAAGGCCCCATTTCACGATGGCCACATGGGTCTCCATCGGTACATGCTGAACACTAGGATTGTCATACTCCCTTTCGACTATGTAGGCAGCATCAGAGAACCCCTGCTGGACATCCCCCTTACGCAATTTGGTCAGGTTGGCGATGTTAGTTCCAGGTATGGGGGTGAAGACAGCCTTGATATAGTCATAGGAGCCAAGATCAGGATGGACCAGAGGAGCATCCTCCTTCAGTGCGTCCATATGGTTGAGCACCGGGGTGAGCACCTCATACTCAACCTCTATCAGATCGACAGCCCTTTTGGCTATTGCAAGGGTCTCTGCCGCCACAGCTGCCACTGCCTCCCCATAGTGACGGACCTCACCCTTGGCAAGGATATACTTGTCCACCACATACAGGCCCAGGCGATAGTCCAACTCCTCCCCTGTGAGGACAGCACGAACCCCCTCCAAGGCCTCTGCCTTGGAAGTATCTATGCTGACAATCTTTGCCCTCGCATGAGGACTCTGCTTAATTTTGGCATAGAGCATCCCTGGAAGGACCATATCACTGGCATACAGGGCTTCTCCGGTAAGTTTTTCAGTGATATCGAGTCTTTTTGCACTTGTACCCACCTGTTTCAGGAGAGTCCGGTCAAGATTTTCATACATAGCTCAACTCCTCCTTAGGCTCGTAGCCTCCAGTCACATCGAGGACAGCCTCGATGATCTGCTCATAGCCGGTACACCGACAGAAATTTCCTTCCAACCCCTCCTGGATCTCAGCCCTGGTGGGATGGGGGTGGTGGTGGATAAGCTCGCGGGCACTCATGATCATCCCGGCTGTGCAAAAGCCACACTGCACAGCCCCATGCTCCTCAAAGGCCTTCTGCAAGACCGAAAGCATGCCCCCGGAAGCCTCCCCCTCGATAGTCTCTATGACTGCTCCATCGGCCTCGGCGGCTAGGACCATACAGGAATTGACTGTCTTCCCGTTGAAGAATACCGTACAGGCTCCACACTCCCCTGCTCCGCACCCTTCCTTGGTGCCGGTCAGCCCAAGGTCTTCCCCAAGAAACCTCAGCAAGGTCCTGTTTTCCTCAATATCCCTTTCATACACCTTATTGTTGACTGTTACCTTGATTCTCATGAGATTACCTCCTTCCACAATCGCTTGGTATACTCACCTACCATAAAAGAGCGGTACTCCTGGCTACAGCGCACATCACTGATAGGGCGTATGATAGCGTTGACCGCCTGCAATACCTTCGGCAAAGACAGGTCAAGAGGTAACAACGGGGTAACCACAGGGGTGGGGGCAGAGGAGCTTACCGCAATCCTTGCACCATTGCCAAAGTTGGCAACAGCCACCCCGACAATTCCCAGGTCATGGCCTTGGATTCTCTTCAGCTTCCTATATACCCCCTGGACTCCAGCCTTATCGGCAGGGATGCGAATAGAAGTGACCATCTCATCTTGTTGCAAGACAGTCTTTTTTACTCCAGTAAAGAACTCTGCGATGGGGATCTCCCTCTTCCCCTGTTTTGACTCGATCAGGATAGTGGCATCGAGACAGAGCAGGGCAGGAGCCATATCGGAGCAAGGAGAAGCGTTGACGATATTGCCTACCACCGTTGCACGGTTACGTATCTGATAAGAGGCAAGGTCTTTTGCACAGGCAGAGAGCAGAGGATAATGCTCTCTTACCTTCACATTTATGAGGACCGCATTGATGGTCACAGCAGGGCCTATCGTAAGGCCAGCTCTCTTATCCCATGTTATGGCATCGAAGCCTGGAATCTTCTTCAGGTCGACGACTGTCTTGGGACAATAGACACCATTACGGATATTGACCAGCAAGTCAGTCCCCCCAGCCAGAAGCTTCAGATCTGAGTCGCCCGTTGCAAGCATATCCAGCAACTGCTCCCTTGACTGCGGAGCTTTGTAAGCAAATTTCACTAACATATTCCCCCCTTGTATTCGAAATCCGGTAGCAGGACAGAGAAAGCAAAAAGGAACCCAAGCCCTGCATCAAGGCCGGAACTGTGTCCATATGTAGCAAGAGCTTCCCAGGATGACCTATCTGCAACAGAGCTGGAAAAGCTCTTTGCCATTGCAATGAGGGGTTGCGAAAACAACCCTTCAGAAGCAAGGCCCAACAATTGTATAGATACGTCTGTGGTTATAGGTAGAGGTTTCCGTATCAGATCCGAAAGGATTCTGGTGATAGAGCTGAAGTAGCTTTGCAAATCCTGTCCATAGGAAGAATACTGGCACATATGCATTGCCAGGAAAAAGCCACAGAGAAAATCATCACCACTTGGGGTTGAGCCCGGGCCAAGGCCCAAAAGGCCTTCTATGCCCCGCTTTGCCATGTCAACATTTTTTGTCTGTACACTCTCTTTCAGAAGTTTTGCATGAGAAGATACCAAAGTGGAAAGAGAGGGTTTCCCACAAGCAGGGGCGAACAAAGCGTCCATGGTCAATGCTGTCTGTTTTTCTTTTTGTATGCTAGAGAGAATCTCCATCTGCTTTCGCAGGTAGGATGATTTAAGAGTGACAAGCTTAGGAGGGCTCTCTTCTGAAGGATGGACCCGTTGTGCTCCCTTGCAGGAGACCCAAATACCACAATCAAAGAAGAGGGACCCCTCCTTGAACTTCCCCACGTGAGCTTGGGTAAAGGCACATTCATCGAAACCGGCACAAGGATCAGAAAAGCAGACCAAGGCGGAAGAGGGGTGCACTTGGCCCTTGTGCATCACCAGGGTATACAGCATTCCTTTCTCATCAAGGAGATTCAAGGCAGAGTGGAAGACAGAGTGCACCTTCACGTCCCTAGGTTCAAGGGAGAATCGGGAGCCGATCAGATAGGCATGTCCACTAGGCCATGTGGTGTGCATGAAAGAGTGCCTCCTTGATGGCAGAATCAACCTTCTCCTTACCCCAGAGGATATTCAGCCTCATTATTTCCTGTGCAGCCTCGCAATCCTTTATTTCCAAGGCATCGAGCAGTTTCAAATGGTCACCGCTCGTCCTTTGCAACCGTTCGAGATCGGTGATATCAGAAAGCCGGACGAAATGTATCCTCTTGGATATGTCTCCCAGCAACTGGGCCAATACCTGGTTTCCTGCAGCTTGGGCAAGCGTGTCATGAAACAGCTCATCCTCATAAGCGGATATGCAGACATTCCCCGAGAGGCTTTCAACCACCTCTTGCCAGCGTTTTCTCAACCATGCAAGGAGATCTGCACCAAGGCCTTTTTTGCACAAGATGCTGACAACCTCCAATTCCAAAACCAAACGGGTATCATAGAGCTCATTGACCTCCCTGAGGTCAATGAGCCTCACTGTGTAGCCCTTATGCGCCTCCTTCTGTATGAGGCGTGCTGAGACAAGGCTGTTGAGTGCCTCACGTACAGGGGAGCGGCTTACCCCGAACTCGGTGCAGAGTTCCTCCTCAGTAAACCTATGCCCAGGCGAATAGGCCCATGTACTGATACGATCAGCAAGAGTATTGTAGATAGTTACACTACGTGAACGCTCACCCATGGCAAACCTCCCCTACGCACCTACTGTGTGAATACGAACACATTCACCGGATCGCCTGGCCTCTCATCGCTCTCAACGACAGTGGAATGGAGTGCCATCCCAGTCTTGGGATCGTCCACCTCCAGCTGTCCTGATGCACGCAAACCGTTTTCGAACTCAACAATGCCAAACAGCATATTCTTTTTGGAATATCCTTCGGGCAGGTTCCAAAGTCTTGTCCAGGAGAGCAGGGTGCAAGGACCTTCAAGATCGAAGGTCTCCCACCCCTTACCGGTCACCGGATCCCGCCTGGTGTCACAAGAGCTGCATACCATCGGTGCAGGATAATAAATGGCGCCACACTTGAGGCACTTGTATGCTTCAATCTTTGGCTCCTTCTGGTCGTACATGCTGAAATCAATCATGGATTACCCCCTACTCCTTTGCGCAGATAAGTGCGACAACATTGTTGCCAAAGCCACCGAAATTGACCGACATGCCATACTTGGGATTGAGGACCTGTCTGCCCTTCTCGGCCTCTCCGCGCAACTGCCGGACCAGCTCCACCGCTTGGGAGACGCCTGTGCCCCCTACCGGGTGACCTTTGGACTTCAGTCCCCCTGAGGTGTTTATGGGCAACCTCCCACCGATGTCTGTCTCACCCTTGCGAACGGCTAGGAAACTCTTCCCCCGTTCGAAGAACCCAACCTCCTCACTGATGGCAAGCTCCAGGATGGAGAATGCATCATGCAACTCGGCAAACGAGATGTCCGAAGGCTTGAGGGACGCCATCGCATAGGCCTTCTCAGCCGCCATCCTCACTGCATTAAGCATGAGAGGATCCTTACGGTTGTGTACGCAATGGGTATCGGTGGCACTTGCGATGCCTGCAATCCTAATGGGTTTCTTGGGGAAACCCTTGGCCTTGGGCGAGTCCATATTCACCAGCAACAAGGCTGCCGCCCCATCGCTGACCGGGCAGGTGGAATACATGCGTAGCGGTTCCGCCACGTAGGTATTTACCACCGATGCATCAGGACCGTCCGCTATTGCCTCAATGGTGCAGGGGGCCTGGATATGGGCATACTTGTTCTTTGCCCCATTTGCATGGTTTTTGACAGCAAGCAAGGCAAGGTCTCGCTCGGTCAGACCGTAGCGCTCCATGTACATGCGGGTGAATATCCCTCCAAAGGCAGGCAGGGTCAGGCCCATATTATACTCGGCTTCGGTATGGAGCATCGTTGCCACATAGTCGGTACCAACCCATCCGGTGACCTTGCGCATCACCTCCCCTCCCACGACCAGCACGATGTCAGCCATACCACTGGCTACGGCCATATACCCGATCTTGATGGCACTCGCACCCGATGCAGGGCCGTTTTCCACCAACTCGGCAGGAACCGGCTCCATATCCATGCGACTTACCAAAGCCGAGGCAACAGCGCTCTGGTGACAAAACAGGCCGCTGGCCATGTTGCCTACGATGACCTGATCTACCTCCTTTCTTCGTGCGAGAAAGTGCGCATCCTCCAAAGCATCGGTGGCTGCGTATGCCAGCACATCCGAGAGATCATACTCTGAAGAATTACCAAATTTCGTATGTCCTATTCCAACGATTCCTACATTAGCCATGGCCTACCTCTTGAACCCCGGAATTTGGGGATATTCGCTGGGCATGATCAGCTTTTCTGAAGACTTGAGGTCTTCTGCAGATACCGGTCGTACACCAGTGCATTTGACGTCTCGAACAGCGTCCCAGAGAGGACGTGTCAGCACAAAGGTCGGAACTCCACCCAACTCATGCCTTACTTCAGGAAAGAGTGAGGAGCGGTCCTCAAGCTGGTACTCGATCATCCACCTCTTGAACCCATTGGGACTCTCTGCAACGATGTACACCTCATCCTCACCGAGGATATCCAGGTGGTGCTCCATCTTGGCGGCGAAAAGTTGCGCTCCCACCCTGAAACCACGCTTGATGGTAAGGGTATGCAGGCTCATGCCCAACTTGGGAGTCACATGCCGACTGGTGACAATCCCTGCGATGACGCCATTGATTGTGCCTACAAGCACGAACTCATTGGCAACCCTGTAGCGATACCAGCCCAAGATCTCCGAATACATGCGCACAGCAACGATATCGTAGAAATCCTTGGCAACTCCAAACAAAGGATAGAGGGTGCCCAAAAGGGCTCCAACTTCCTCGCGCTTCGCCTCACGAACCACCATCTTCTCCCCCGAAGCCAAGGTTATAACCTTAGCAGGATAGGGTTTGAGCGGAAGAGCCGGCGGTCGTAGGGTCTTTTCCATTGCATCCAATGCCATACTTGTCTCCTTTTTGAGAACTATCTCTTTCTTGCCTCTTCATGCAACCAGGCATTCTTTGATCCTGCAACATCCCCAAAGCGAGTCAGCTCGGCTTTGGCCTTCTTTGCCATCAGGGCCTCATAGCGGTCATCCTCAACATGGGCGACGATTCTTGCTATGGAGGACTCCCCGTCGACAAATCTCCAGGGGTAACAGCCTATGACAGCCCTCTGGTTCAACAGCAGATCAATATCCCCGCCTACACACTCCGCATGGATAATGCCATGGTTGAACATCTCGATGTGCATCAGCTGGTACTTGTCTTCAGTAAAGAACTCATCAAGGCTCTTTCCATACTTTTCCTTGAAGTGAGCATCACACTGCTTCGCCTCACGGGGCATCCAGTCGCGGATCTTGGTGTTCATGGGGTGGTCTGCGCTTCCGCAGTCCACACCGATCCAGCGCAGCTTCTTCTTCTTTGCCCACTCGGCAAACTCACGGTCAGGGCCGGGGTGCTTGATCATGTACCTGATCTCGTCGCCTGTTGGCTGGTCCCACCCATAATGGTGAAAGCCTGTATGGATCAGAAGGATGTCCCCTTCCTTCACCTCAACACGGTCCTCCACCATCTTGGAGGTATAGACATCATAATCTGAGCAGACATCAGAGAGGTCTACGATGGCTCCCTCATGCACCAAAAAGTCCATGTCCAGCTGGGCAATGTCCTTTCCAGGGGTGTAGAAGTGAATCTCTCCATCAAGGTGGGTCCCCACATGGTTGGAGTGGGTCACCACCTGCCCATTGGCACCATTGGGCGCAAGCCGCTTGAAGTACTGGACTTGCAGGGGGATGTACGTTGGCCAAGGTGGGGTACCAATACCCAAAGGAATGGTCAGATCTATTACTTTCATCACAATCTCCTTTTTTCGGTATAATCAACCGGCGCAATATTCGTCGGCAAAAGCCATAAGAGCGTCCTTGAAGCACGAGGAAGGGGGTTTTACCAACCCTGCCCCCACCATCCCTATCCCAGGATCCTTGTGGGCGATACCGGTGTTGATGACTGGCAGGATGCCACTTTCAACGACCTTTTGCACATCAATGCCTGTAGGGGTTCCGCGGAAATCGAGGGCGGGGATGCGATACTCCCTGTTCTCGGCAAGGGTTATGCTGTACATCCGCTTGGTATAGAGGATGGCATCAGATGCAGAGCCTCCCACGAACTTCACAATTGCCGGTGAGGCGGCCATCGCAAAGGCACCGAAGCCCGAGGTTTCGGTGATGACCGAGTCCCCGATATCCGGGGCAGAATCCTCAGCCTTGAAGCCAGGCAGGTACAGCCCATCGACCATGGAAGCAGGAGCGGTAAACCAACGATCACCCAGACCGGATATCCTGATGCCAAAATCCGTACCATTGCGGGCCATAGCTGTAATGAGGGTACTGCCTTTGACATTTGCAGCTGCATCCATAGTGCATTTTGCAGACGGCATGGAGAGATTTAGGAAGAAGTGGTCGTTCGCGTGCATGAAGGAGAATATCCTGGCAAGCTCTTCTTTTTTGTCGGAGAGCATCACCAAATGAGGTGCCAGCTCACGGATTATCAAAGAGGTGCCAGCCCTGTTGCGGTTATGGCACTCGTCTCCCATCTGCAGGGCCTGGACTATGATGCTGCGCATATCAATAGGACCGTGGGAGAGCATTGCCTTGTTGAGAATCGGTGCAAGACTGTGTTCCATCCATCTGAGGCGCTCTATGACCTCAGGAGAGTAGGCACCATAGCGCAGGACCTTGCCCAACCCCTCGTTGAGGGTTGCGTACGCCCTGTTGCCAAAGGTAGCATTTTCCAAAATCCAGACAGGCATGCTCGCTGTTATGATCCCTGCCATCGGCCCTACACAGCTATGGTGGTGACAAGGTTCGAAGTCAATCTCACCTGAAGATGCCAAGGCAGTAGCCTCCTCGGCGTTGTTTGCCCTGCCTTCATAGATTAGGGCCCCTATCACGGCACCTTTCATAGGTCCGCACATCCGATCCCACGTAACAGGAGGGCCAGCATGCAGAACCAGGTTCTCCCTCATGCCGGGAATGACATCCAGGGCTTTGCCAATACCCAATAAAGTGGGCTTTCCCTGCAGGACCTTCTCAATGGCAATTGCATTGGCCGAATCAACCAAATCCAGAGCACCGATGCGAGAGAGGGCTCCTATCAGGCTAGGGTCACCTCCGGCCGGAGGTCTCCAATCGAGATGGATGGCAGAGGAACCAAGGTTATCTGCAAAGCTTTGCAACCCTAGGTTAACGACCTTCACTCCCTTGAAGAGGGAGAGTACAGGGGCAACTTCCAACGAAGGGCCCTTACTGGCCTGTGAAGAAGGCTTTTTACTAGGAACAGCGACACTCTTCTCAATACCCGGGCCATACTCCTGGACGAGGATACGCCTCGCTAGCTGGACTGCCTGATAGTTGGAACCCATGACCACCACCCCTGCCTGTTCAAGCTTGGCTACCTGGGAGGCAAAGCCTTGGGGATCCAAGGCTGTACCGGTCACCGAAGCGATGACTGAAAGGTAGCCACCCCTCTTCACAGCCGACTCTTTAGCTTTGAGCAGGGCTGGGACCATAGATCCCGCAGGGTCGTCACAGGAGCCATAGCCGAGCACACAATCCAGCAGCATGACGGCAATTGAGGGGTCGTCACTTTCAGATAGGATGCGATCAACCCGGGTAGAGGGGTCGATCATAGGATGGGGCCTCCCTACAGTAAAGACATCATCTCCTAGGTCAATGATGGTGTTTCCCACCGATATTTGCGGGTCTTCAGGTACGAATGCAGGATTGGTGTGGTTGTTTGACCATACGCCTCCAGGAATATCAGACAAGGCAAGCCAGGCTTCGTCTGCAAGCGTCCCCCCTGTATAATATCCGCGTAGGTTCTTCTGTTCGGGAAGAAAGGATTCTGACTCCTTCTTCACCAAGGCATCGATGGTCTCATGATCGAGGTCAAAACTCCAAGCGTCATGGTGTTCACGCTTAGGAAGGACACTACCTGACAGGGAAAGGGCAACGCGTGCTGTCTCCTCAAGATTGCTTGTCCAGTGGATAGTCTCATACGATGGGTACTGTGCAGGGTCTGCTCCGATGAAATGGACCACAGAGGGCTTCCCACAGGCAGACAGCTCTGAAAGGATGGGTTCTACAACCTCAGCTGCAGGGGGTTTGGAGACAACGACAATGACGCTTGTCTCGCTATCAGAAGCAAGGGCCGCTATGCCAAGGCTCATCATCAAGGCACCCACCGCCTTGTTCTTCAAATCCCGTCCACCGGTACCGATGGCTTGGCTTATGCCACCTCCATACCGACCGATGAGGGAAGTCACCTCCTGCAGGCCTGTCCCTGAAGCCGCCACTACACCGATAGATCCGCCCTTGACGACATTGGCAAAGCACAGGGGTTTTCCACCGATGATGGCGGTCCCGCAGTCGGGTCCCATGACCAGCAAGCCCTTTGCAAGGGCTTCCTTCTTGAGGGAGATTTCATCTTCTAGGGAGACATTGTCGGAGAAGAGCATGACATGCAGGCCATTATGCAACGCCTTGCGTGCCTGGTGGGCGGCATAGATGCCGGGAACCGATATGATGGCCAAATTGAGATCGGGGTATGCCGCCAGAGCATCTTCAATGCTATGCAGCTCTTCCTGTGCACTGTCTTGGTTCTTGGCCCCTCGCTTCCCTGCCAACAGCTCATTGGCAAAGGCTACGACCTCTTCGTAGTCATTTTCGTTACAAGAGATGGCCATCACAAGATCTGATGGGGTGACAGAGGATAGGTCAGAGGTAGGAAACCCTTGGTCTAGGAGCAACTGGACATTCATGGCAGTACCCATGGTAACTGTTGCTTCTTGTACTGATGGATGGTTCTCTAGGTCTCTGCTGGCGAGCATCAACATAACAGAATCAACGTACATGTCCCTCTTTACGGTAACACGTTTCATTGTAGTACTCCTTGCCACACCCATGGGAAAGAACACACAAGAACAGTATATACAAGTTTGTATACAAGTCAATTAAAAAATTGCAAATGTACTTTTCGCCTTTTGTAATTTGAATAGATACATATAGTTATAATTTATGTCTGTGAGACATATAAGATCCTTTACAATCCAATATCATGCAAAAAACAGCTTAGTCTCTTACGTACGGGTCTGTGACAACAGAGGAAAGCTATTACCTGAACATTCCTGCTAGAGACTTAGGTAATCCATTCATTTTCATGCCACGTTTGGTACCACTTTGAGGCATCAAGAGTAACACCAAAATTCTTCAGGACTACTAACAGGCCCTTCTCTACAGCATATTTCTTAATTGTGCTGTTTTTTTGATATTCTCTCCTCTTTTGTCAGTTGTGATGTGCCTTAAGTGGTCTTACCATTAACGAGTAATGAAAGGACATGAAAGATTCATGTTTGAAACAGACCAAAAGGAGAGAATATGAGAAAAGTAAAATCAAAGATCATGATGATTATTGTTATCATGATGATTGCTTCCATTTCAGTCTTTGCTGGTGGAGCAAAAGAGGGAACTGGCCAAGTAGATAGTAAAAGTGGGGCAGACGAAGTAATGACATTACAGATGTTCTACCCGGTACAAGTAGGTGGACCACTTACTAAACTTGTGGAAAAGATTGCAGATGATTTTCACAAGGCGAATCCGAACATTATTGTAAAACCAATTTATACTGGTAACTATGATGACACTGTCGTAAAAATTCAAACGGCTATTCAAGGGAAAACTCCACCTGATTTCTTCTTAAGTCTAGCAACCCAACGTTTTAGTTTAGCTTCTTCTGATTCAGTAATCCCACTTGATGACTTAATTGCAAAAGATGGTGGTGATGAATACATCAACGATTTCCTTCCTGGATTCATGGAAGACTCCTTTGTTGATGGAAAAATCTGGAGTATCCCCTTCCAAAGAAGTACTCAAATAATTTATTACAATAAGGAGGCCTTCAAGGAAGTTGGGCTGGATCCAGAATCTCCTCCAAAAACTTGGGCAGAATTACTCGATTTTTCCAAAAAGCTCACCAAGAAAGATGCAGGTGGGAACGTAGTGAGATGGGGCGTAGGCCTTGCTCAACAATCAGGATCTGCCCAATGGCAGTTCACTGGATTCTGTTTGGAAAACAGCGTGAATGGGGAAAACCTCATGAGTGATGATGGAAAGAAAGTATTCTTCAACACACCAGAAAACGTTGAGGCTCTCCAATTCCAAATTGACTTACAACAAAAATATGAAGTGATGCCTAAAGGTGTCGTCCAATGGACAGAACTTCCTGGAGCTTTCTTAGAAGGGAAATATGGTATCATCTACCATACCACTGGAAACCTCACAAACATCTCCAAAAACGCTTCTTTTGAATTTGGAACAGGATTCATGCCTGGAAACAAACGTTATGGCGCTCCTACTGGCGGTGGCAACTTCTACATCACAAGCGGAATTTCTCCTGAAAGACAAGAAGCAGCATGGAAATTCATTCGCTTTGCAACAACTCCAGAAAGATTAGCCCAATGGAATGTTGATACTGGATATGTTGCCCCAAGAGCAAGTAGCTTTGAAACAGCAATTATGAAGAACTACTATGAGACTCTTCCCCAAGCCCAAGTTGCTAAAGATCAGCTAAAATATGCTAAGCCAGAATTGACCACATATGACTCGGCACGGATCTGGAGAATATTCAATGATAACTACCAAGCAGCGATCATCGGTGATTTGACTGCTAAAGCAGCATTGGACAAAGCTCAGAACGAAGCTACAAAAGTATTGGAAAGATTTCAATAATTAGAAATTCGTTCTGTACAACCACTCATTTTTGAGTGGTTGTACTATCTCCCTAAAAGGAAATATGAAGTGAATCTACTCCACTCAAAGCAATATCAAAAAAAATTAAGAATGAGAAGATTAGCAAATGATGGGAAAGCTTTTTTGCTGCTCCTACCTTCCCTAATTTTTCTTACCACCTTTACCTTAGTTCCCATAGTGAAGAGTTTCTATATTAGTTTAATGGATTTACAACTTGGGATGAAAAAACCCTATTTTATTGGATTTGGAAATTATGTTGAACTATTTACCAGCACTCTCTTTTGGAAAGTAATGGGGAATACTCTTCTCTTTGCAATTATGACAGTACTTCCAAGTATGATATTAGGCCTTGGATTAGCTCTTATGCTGAATATGAAGCATAAGCTCACAGGACTGTTTAGAGTTTCATTCTTCTCTCCTGTCGTGATGCCACTCATTGCTGTGGCAAGTATCTGGATGTTTATCTATATGCCAGATGCAGGGCTCCTTGATCAGTTGCGTGCAGCTTTGGGACTCCCTGGTCAAATATACCTCCAGCGGTCTGATACAGTACTACCAGCTCTTGCTATAGTCTATAACTGGAAAGAAGCTGGCTTTCTCATGATATTCTTTTTATCAGGCCTTCAAAGTATTTCTACAGAGATGTATGAAGCTGCAAAGATTGATGGAGCTAGCAAATTCACCATTTTCAGGAAGATGACTATTCCCTTATTAATGCCTACTACCCTATTTGTATCAACTATAGCCTTAACTGATTCATTTAAATTAGTTGACCACATTGCGATGATGACTGAGGGTATGCCTAACAATTCAAGTACTACATTACTCTATTATATATATCAAAATGGATTTAATTTCTTTAACCAAGGGATCGCTTCGGCTCTTACTGTTATCCTTCTCATCATTATGCTCATTGCATCTTCCCTACAATTCTTCACCGCCGATAGTAGAATCCATTACAATTAGGAGTTTTGCACTATGAACATCAAGCGTCTTTCTTTTATCCTATTTTCTTCTGTGTTCTCCTTTGTTTGGCTAATTCCCCTTATTTGGCTAGTGGTGACGACATTCACTGAACCAACGTATTATATGTCAATCATCCCTAGCACTCCTTTTACCTTAGATAATATCAAATACATAGTAACTGCAGCTCCTTTTGGGCAGTATTATCTGAACACCATTACTATCACTCTTGGAATTTTTACCGTTCAGTTTATTACTGTTACTCTTGCAGCTTTTGCTCTTTCTGTGATGAATTTCAGGTTTGAAAAGTTAGCCTTCTTCTTAATCTTTGTTCAAATCATTATTCCTAATGATGTTCTTATAATGCCTAACTACTCAACCATTTCAGCTCTTGGGTTCATCGATACAAAACTAGCTATCATGATGCCATTCTTCTGCAGTGCCTTTGGAATATTCTTACTCCGGCAAAGCTTCAAATCAATTCCTATTGCTTTGGCAGACGCTTCAAAAATTGATGGGTGCAATTTGATACAGACTATCTGGAAAGTATATGTTCCAAACGCCAAACCAGCATATGTTTCTTTTGGTCTCGTCTCCATCAGTTATCACTGGAACAACTATCTATGGCCAATGATTGTAACGAACTCAGTGGAGAATAGACCTCTAACTGTAGGTCTCGCCATTTTTGCCAAATCAAAAGAAGCTGTTATGCAGTGGGCTAATGTATGCGCTGCCACATTCATTATCATTCTTCCCCTACTATTGGCATTTCTTTTCTTCCAAAAACAGTTTATCAATAGTTTCGTGAGTTCAGGAATAAAATAGAGGTAGCTATGAAATTACAATTTTTAGGGTGTGGCGGTGGATACACCCCATCTTTGAACAATACAAATGCTTTCTTCGTAAAAGGTGATACATTCTTTTTATTAGATTGCGGGTTTAGTACATTTAATCAATTGTTACAAATTGATGATTTCCTCAAAGCAAAGAATTTTGTTATCCTTCTTACCCATCTTCATGGGGATCACTGTGGCTCGTTAAGCATGACTATCAGCTACTCCCACAGTATCCTACACAGAATTCCAACTCTCATCTTTCCCCTACGTACAGTAACTGAATTACTTTCCCTTATGGGAATCCCTGAAAATCAGTATATATTACGGCAATATTTAGAGGAGACGGATGGTGTTTCCGGGTCCCCTATCGTGGTGCAACACACACCCCTGATGAGTTGTTTTGGGTATTTGCTCAAAGACGAGGAAAAGAGCATCTTCTACGGTGGAGACTCATCCTCAATTCCAAAAGAGATACTGCATTCCCTTCATGCCAACAGTATTGATGAAGTCTACCAGGATACCACCTATGAGAGAGGAGAGCATGCTTCTCACGGGACTCTCGATTATCTCGATTCAGTTATTTCTCCTGAATATAAACATAAAGTCTACTGTATGCACTTTGATCATAACTTTATTGGAGAGGTAATACATAGAGGATACCAAGTTGTTTCTTCCTATACAGCAATTGCACAAATAAGCTAATATATTGATCATGATAAAAGTTGTAATTGCAGATGACGAATATTATATTCTCAAGGAATTGGATGATATCATAGACTGGAACAGGATTGGATGTGAAATAGTAGGAAATGCCAAAAATGGGAGAGAAGCGAAAGAATTGGTTCTTTCTCTCCATGCAGATCTCCTTATTACTGATATAAAAATGCCATTTGTTGATGGACTCTCTGTGATCCAAGACCTTCACGAACATAACAAGGAGATAGAATTTATTTTAATTTCTGGGTATAGTGATTTTTCTTATGCTTTGCAAGGGATAAAATTTGGAGTCTCTGACTATCTTCTAAAACCAATCGATAGCACAGAATTAATGAATGCTGTTAAGAAAATAGTGAGGAAGAAAGAGGGATTCCCACTCCAAAATGAAGAAAATCCCATTATAGAACAAGTGGTTCAAACCAATAGATATATTAAAAGAGCCCTAGAATATGTAGAAAAACACTATGCTTCCCCTTTACATCTTCAAGAAGTAGCAGATTCTCTCTCAATTAGCAGTAGCTATTTAAGTAAGCTCTTTGTTGATAAATTAGAGATGAGATTTACCCAATTTGTCAATCTGTACAGAATAAAAGTAAGCCAACAATATTTGAAATCAACAGACAAGACCATAGAAGAGATAGCTTCCATTGTGGGATACAGCGATTATAAATACTATTCACATGTATTCAAAACTGTAAGCGGGATGACTCCGATGCAATATAAGAGTGAAAGAAGTTACTATGTTAATTCATAACAAAAAGAAGATGCATAGTTTTTCTTTTACCCTGAAGAACATCTATAAGAAAATTAATTCTTTTGTATATGACAAACGATATTTCATTAAACTCAGTCTCATCTACATAGGGATATCCCTTTCTCTCTTCGTTATTTTATCAATAATTTTTGAAAATGTTTATACTTCCATTAGTCGAAATTATATTTATGGGCAGGAGAAACTGAAAAGCACTCAAATCGCCAATTCTATTGAAGAATTGATGCAAGAATACGTGTTGATGTCAGAAAATCTTGCATCTAATGATGATATTCAACAATTTTTCAAATTTGACAATGATACGGTAACCAATAAGGCTGCACAAGATGCAATTGAAGATTACTTCCTCTTCAAGAAAGGAAAGGAAGAGATACACCTCATTAGTAAGATAGGGGAAAGAACAATTAGTACTGGATATATTCCTAATATATACCTCTATAAAAATTGGGGTATATTGTATGATTTACAGCACATGAATGGTTCAACAATGTATTTTAGCTCTCTCTACAGGGGCCTATCTGGAGATGGAATATCTCTCTCAGTGGCAACGAAAGTAAAGGATGACAGTGGCAAAGTAATTGGATATGTTATTGTAGATATCTATCGGAACACTCTTCAAAACCTCTTCAATAATCTCCTCACTTCTCAGTCGAGCATTAAGATCTCAAACAAACAGAATTTTATCAGATTCAGCAATGAGGATACCTATGATGAAGGAACACTGTATGAACCAATACATGAGTCTGATTATGTATATACCTTCACTACTTCCATACTCGATGGATCCTTTTCTATTCACTATGAGGTGAAAAACACCTTCCTTCTTCACATTAAATCGACATTCCAAACACAGTTTTTCTATCTAATCGCTCTTAGCATTATCATCAGTATGATAACAGCTCTGATCATTTCATCCGGTATTCGTAAACCCATCAAGACTCTCATTGAAACGATGAAAATTGTGGGGAAAGGGAATTTAGATGCTCAAATAACATTAGTAAAAAGAAATGACCTTCATGAATTGCAGGATGAATTCAACAAGTTAGTAAGGAGACTAAAAACATTACAGAATGAGAATATACAGAATGAAAAACTCCTACATCTCGCTCAAATTGAATTTTTACAAGCTCAGATCAAGCCTCATTTTCTCTATAATATGATGGCAACCATTAAAGGAATGATTTCCATCTGTCCCCCTGAAGAAGTGAAGAACGCAATAGTAATTCTTACGAAGATACTAAGAGAATCGTATGATTTCTCAGAAGAACTAAAACCTTTGAAATCCCACCTTTCTTTTATTCAAAACTATATCGATATGCAAAACTACCGATTTCCTGGTCGTTTCTCCCTCTCTGTAGATGTCACCGAAGATGCACTCAATACACGGATGCCTCCTCTCTTATTACAACCTATGATTGAAAATTCAATTATCCATGGATTCAAGGATAAAGAGAGCCATTGTAATATCTCAATAGTAGGATATTGCAACGACAACTATCTTCACCTGAGTATTATGGATGATGGTATTGGAATGTCAGAGGAGAAGCTAGCGATAATTAACGAATATGCACTTTCAGAGCACTCCCCTCATGTGGGCCTTGCCAATGTATTTAAAAGAATCAAATACTTTTATGACAATTCCAGTTCGATACACATAGAAAGTACAAAGGGAAAAGGAACCACAGTGACCTGCACCCTGCAGGCACTGTAGAACATAGGGCACCTCCTAACCAGGCAGAACATATTACGCTTTTTTTTCCGGCTCACCAGAGATAGGACGAAACCTATTTCTTCTTCCTAGGCAGGAACAAGGCATTCACAGGGTCAATGACGAAGGAGACCTGCTGATCCTCATTGAATATTTGCATAGTGTTCGTATAAGGGACAAAGGCTTTTATCATCTCACCATTTGGTAGTGTCAGCTCATACTCCACATGGCTACCAACAAATATGGAAGAGGTCACTGTCGCATTGAAAGATTCCTCACCCCCCTTATACGGCACTACATTTATTGACTCTGGGCGTATGACAAGAGCGGCATCCTTCCCCACCTGATAGCTCTCCACACTGGGATCAATATGGTCTGGAACGATACATCTGGCACCGAATACTCCCCCATTGTGCGTATTCACCTCCAAGTTCTCTCCTGTGAAGGAGGTTACTTTTAGATGCATGATATTCGCTTGTCCGATAAAATCAGCAACAAAGAGGGACTGGGGATTGCTATATATCTCAAAAGCGGTCCCCACCTGCTCCACCTTCCCCTTGTTCATCACGACAATCCTATCAGCCATAGAGAGGGCCTCGCTCTGATCATGGGTGACATACAGACAGGTAATGCCTAATTTCTTTTGGAGCTTGCGGATCTCTGTACGCATATGGATTCGTAGCTTGGCATCCAGATTGGAAAGGGGCTCATCCATCAACAGCAGATTAGGTTCCATGACTATCACCCGGGCAAGAGCAACCCGTTGCTGCTCCCCTCCTGACAATTGGCTTGGAAAGCGGTTCTCTGTGTTTTTGAGTCCGACAAGCAAGAGGGCGTCCTTGACCTTGTCACGGATGTCTTTTTCTCCGCGGGATTTGAGACCATAGGCCACATTATTATAGACACTCATGTGGGGAAACAGGGCATAGTTCTGGAAAACGAACCCTATCTTTCGCTTATTTACAGGGGTGTTTGTCATATCAAGACCACGAATGGTAATAGCTCCACTTGTGGGTAGTTCAAATCCTGCAACCATTCGTAAGGTGGTTGTCTTACCACAACCGGAGGGTCCAAGAAAGGTGACCATCTCCCCCTCTTCCACCTGAAGGTTCACCCTATCGACAGCTGTTATATATCCATCATCTTTTTTGAAGGTTTTTGTTACATTTTCAAGATTAAGCGCCAATTTTTTCATAGCTGATATTCTCCTGCTGGGTAAATTTTCTTGTACTCCACTTCATAAGCGAAAGCATTATCGCATCGACAACAAACACAATGACAATGAGCACTATCGAAAATGCTGATGCCTGAGAAAATTGCAGCTCAGTCATGCTTTCAAGGATTCTCGTTGTCAACAGTGTCCATCGGACCGACACCAGGAAAATGGTTGCACTTATCGCGGTCATGGAGTGGATAAACAGATAGCGCATTCCTGCAAGGACGGCGGGGATGATAAGAGGGATAGTGACATGGGTAAATGTTCTCAATGAACTTGCACCAAGGGAGAGGGACGCCTCTTCAAGGGCCGGGTCAATTTGCGCAAGTGATGCTATTACAGAGCGTATCCCTGTCGCATAATAGCGAAAAACATATGCAGCCACTAAAATGGCGAGGGTTCCTGTCAACAGGATGGGTTTTTGGTTAAAAGCGATGATATAGGCAATACCCACAACAGTTCCTGGAAGAGCATAGTTGAGCATGCTGCCAAACTCAAAGAATCTCTTGCCGAAGAAATTCTTTCTCTGTGCGATATAGCCGATTACAACACCAAGGATCGAGCCGATTACCGTCGAAAGGAGGGCGATAAGCAACGTATCCGTAATGGCTTTTCTCCCATGGGCAAAGACATACCCAAAGTGTTCCAGGGTGAAGGAGTTATCCACACTCCATACCTTCACAAAGGAACCCCACAGAATAATGGAATAGAGATAGAGGATAAATATGACAGTGAGAGCACATAGTACGCTGATGATGGCAGTCAGGAGATGGGGAAGCTTTCCAAAACCTGACTTTGCGCCGTTTTTCCCTGTGACGGAAACATAACTTTTCTTACCGATGAGCACCCTCTGTAACATAAATACCAACAAGGCAGGCAAGAGAAGAAGGAATGAGAGGGAGGCCCCTCCCTTCAGATCAAACATGCCTGTAATCATGAGATAGGCTTCGGTAGGAAGGACTGGGAATGTGTGCCCTCCCAAAATGAGCGGGGTTGCAAAATCTGCCAAGGAAGCACCAAAAAGGAGAAGGATGGAGTTTCCTATACCAGGCAACGAAAGGGGTATGGTTATCGTTCGGAACATCCTCCACCGTGAAGACCCTAGGGAAAGCGCAGCATCATCAAGATTAGCGCTCATCGTATTCAACACAGCGGTTATCACCATAAAGGCAACAGGGAAATAGGTGAGGGTCTCACTCATCCATGTTCCTATGAAACCATAAATAGAGAAGTTTCCTATACCTAGCGCCTTAAGCAACATCCCATTTGGCCCAAGGGCTAAGGTTAGGGAGATACTACTAGTGAAGGGAGGAGAGATGAGGGGAAGAATTGTCACCGCTCCTAACAGCACCTTAAAGAATGCGGGAAGAGGGGTTCTTGTAACGGCCAGGGCAAATATATATCCAAGCACTGTTCCCGTGAATGCCACTGCAGTGGCAAGGATAAGGGAATTGAAGAGAGCCCTAATATTATACGTTTTGCTCATTATCTTTCCAAGATTTGCAAAACTGACAGAACCATCAACGACGAACGTGGTCGCCAGAAGTTTGATGATCGGGAGAAAGATAAAGATGGCGAAGATAATCCATATTGCAACAAGGGCACCAAATAGTGCAGGATCTCTTTTTGCCATTGTACTTTTAGTATGAGCTAACCTTGTTGTCGACACGTTAAGTCCTCCTAGCATAATCAGAAAGGCCAAAGAGGTACACTGCACATACTACAGAGTACCTCTTCTCATAAAACAGGATACCTACCGCACCTTACTGCTGAATGATTTCTTCAATCCATTTTTCAACGAATCTTGACCTGTTCTCGCCTTTCCATTCTGCTTTGGCTTCGAGCAGCTTCACCGTTGACATATCAAGGGCTGGATTCGTTACCACGACATCTCCACGGGTGGGAATGTAGTTGATCAGATTTTCAACCATCACTTCACCAAGGCGTTTTGAGGAGGCCCAATCCATCAGGACTTTTGCTGCCCCTAGGTTTTTGGCTCCCTGTACAATTCCACTGCCTTCTATCCCATAGGTGACACCCTCTTTTGGATACGAGACCGAAAGGTCATACCCCTGCTGTTGGATATCGAGTGCATCAACAATGTAAAACACTCCAGCAGCAGCTTGTCCTGTAGCAACAGGCATTGCCCCGCCTGCACCACCTTTGGTATACAGCTGAATATTATTGTGAAGTTTCTTCTGGTACTCGAAGGCCTCATCTTCACCAAACACCTTTACCAGGGAGTAAATCCTTTCAGTAGCTGTACCGGAGGTCCTGGCGTCAGCCATCTGTAGTGATTTGCCATACTTGGGATCGATCAGGTCGAACCAGCTTGTAGGCACCTGCAGGCCCTTGCTCTTGAGATAAGCATTATTACTCAAGAAGCACAGGGGGATAATGCCAATTCCTGTCCAGTACTGTTCTTCTGAACGGAATTTTGCGGGGATCTTGTCAGCTTCTTTAGGAGAATACTGTGCAAAGACACCCTCTGGGATACCAGCTTCATAGGTATCAGCGGGACCGCCCCAAAGTGCATCTACCTGTGGGTTTGCTTTCTCTGCGATCAACCTTGCCAAGGCTTCTCCTGAGGAGAGGCGCACAAAGTTAACGGAAATTCCCGTGTCCTTAGTAAATTCACTAAAGATTTTAGTGGCATACTTTTCCGGCATGATTGAGTAGACATTTACCGTCGTACCAACGGTTTCTGTTGTAACCGCCTCTTTTGCCCCTGCAGCGAACATTGGAGTAACGCACAACAGCACCAACAAAACAGAGAGTAGAATGTGTTTCATTTTCATATAATCCTCCTTTAGGATTGTAGGAGAAGTGTCAGATTTCTCCTACCGATACTACATATTCTCTACTTCCATTGTGCCACCGATTGGGTTTATTACAAGTTACAAAACCGTAACAATAAAAGATATCAATACCCCAGGGCAAGCCCTGGAAAGAGGAGGCGTTGCCTCCTTTTCCGAGCCAAGGGGCTGACGTATCTCACCTTGCTTTCCCGGCACTCGCTCGGTAATCAAGTACCTTTTGCGTCTGTAAGGATATAGCCGACACCCCATTTATTAATGATATATCGTGGTGAAGCAGGGTCTTCCTCCACCTTTTTCCTTAGCCGGCTCATATTTACCTTAACAAGTTCGGATCCTTGTATCCAATCCTCATTTTTCCATACCGTTTGCAGGATCTTTTGTACAGAAACCGGTGTGTGCAGATATGTTGCTAAAACTTCTAGTATTTTGAATTCTGTCGGGGTCAGATTTAGTAACACATCCTTACAGTAAAGGGTTTGCTGTTCCAGATTGATTGTAAGGTCCCCTACAACAAGAATCTTTTCCTCATGGACCTGGACCCTTTTGAGAACCTTCTCTACCCGAAGAAGGAGTTCCTTATAGTTGAAGGGCTTGGAGACGTAATCCTCTCCCCCCACCTCAAGACCTTCTATAATTTGGTCATCCTGATCGTGTGAGCTCAAGAAGATGACAGGGATATCCATAGCGACAAGATGCGTACATACCTCCAACCCATTCAATCCGGGGAGGCCTATATCGAGGATCACAATATCAGGGGACCACGAGGTCGCAACCTTGACTGCATCATCGCCTCTCTGCACAGATTGCACACTATATCCTTGCTTCTCAAATATGTAGGTAAGAAGAGTCAGGATTTCCTTTTCATCATCGACCAGTAATACTCTATTCTTCATCGTATTGCCCTTGCAGGAAGCGTAAAAGAAACGATAGTCCCTGTATCCTTCACACTTGTAATGTAGACCTTTCCCCCATGCTTGTGGACGATCTGCCGTGCTATGGAGAGACCCAATCCAAATCCATCCTGGTATTCCTCACTGGGACTCTGCTCCTGGTAAAACTCCTTGAACAGGTTTTCCCTACCCTCACCCTCCACACCTTTGCCATTGTCGCTAATGCTCACCACCATCTGTTCGTCATCCTGGGTCACTGATATAACGATGTATCCACCTTCTTTGGTATGCTTAACCGCATTATGGACCAGATTGATGAAAACCTGACGGATGAGCGATTCATCGCCAATAGGACTGTTCAGCAATGCAGGAAAGTAGTAGCGGATAGTCTGCTGTTTCATATGCACCAGCGGGCCGAAAAAGGTAACAATGTCCACTGTGATGAGACGTATATTGATCTTTTCCCTTTTCTGAAGCTCAAATTCCTTTTCGAACTTAAGCAAGGTAAGCATGTTTTCACTGAATGCGATAAGCCTCTGGGTATATTCATAGTTTGATTTTACAAATTGTTTTTGCCGAGGGTTTAAGGGGCCTGGAATCTCTTCCAATAACAGGCTTGTCGTTGTTTGCATAATTGTCAGTGGGGTCCGTATCTCATGGGCAAGCATGGATTGCAAAGAGAGTCTGGAAGCTGAATTGCTTTTTCTTTTCCTCATATGTTCAAACACAAGCACACATACAGGAAGGCTGGCATTGAGCAAGAAAAAAGGGGAAAGAGGGAATAGGAACAGACTGACCAGGAAAGTGATGAGTGAAGATCCTCCAAGAAGCAACAGCTTTTTGGTAGAGGAGAAACCGTACATTGAAAGCACATATCCATACACGATGAGGACAATGGCATTGTACGAGACTAGCCAGGGAGAAAATTCTGAGCAGACACTCGTGCTAAAGGTGGAAAATACGAAGAGAACAGTGTATCCAAGAAGAAAAGGGGTAGTACTGAATATGTCTTTCCTCCTAATTTTCCGAAGCAGGAAACCTATGACTGTAAGCAGAAGGGAAAGCATCAGGAGCACACTCAGGGCCAGAGACAAATGCAGAGAGGCTGCCTCTTGTGCTAGCACAAGTGAAAGTAGACAGGGTATGAAGAAAAGAGCCGAAGTTACAGGCAAACTCATCAGGACTCCTTCGTAGTGAAAAGGTGGAATGAGGATGGGTGGAAATGCATCAACACCTTTTCCTTAACCAGATACTCATCGACAAACGTAAAGTTATGGGGGGCTACTACCCGAATAAAGGTCTCTTGAAACGTAATCTCATATTCAATGGAGTAGCCGTTAAAAGAGAGAGCCTCTATTTCACCCACGACCTGATGTGAGTTTTCTGGAGGGTAGTACGAGCTCAAGGTCACACTCTGAGGCAAGATTGCCACATAGACCCCATCGCCTTTCTGATACACAGCATCACATTGCTCAGGCAACACGGAAAATTCGAGATTATTTACCGATACGATCACAGATTCATATGAAAACTCAAGAATTTCCCCTTCATAGAAATTTGCATTGCTGATAAAGTCCGCAACAAAAGGGGTCCGTGGGTTATTGTACACCTCACGAGGCGATCCTACCTGTATGATCGAGCCCCTATTCATCACCACTACCCTATCAGGCATGCTAAGGGCCTCACTCTGGTCGTGTGTGACGTAGATGGTGGTGATACCGAGAAGCTTCTGCATCTTTTTGATCTCTCGCCTTGTCTGCAACCTCAGTCTTGCATCCAGGTTGGATAGGGGTTCATCAAACAAGAGCAACTCGGGTTTTAATACAAGGGCCCTTGCCAAGGCGACCCTCTGCTGTTGCCCGTCGGAAAGTTGATGAGGAAACCGCTCTTCAGTCCCTACCAAATTGAGCATCTGGCACATCATGGCAACATCATGGTGGATACTGTCCATGGGTTTTTTCCGTGATTTCAGTCCATACGCAATATTCTCAAAGACATTCATATGGGGAAACAGGGCATAGTTTTGGAATACCATGGGAATAGTCCTCTCTTCTGGCCCCTTGCCTGTCAATGAGACGCCATGGAGAAGGATTTCTCCACTATCAGGGGCTAAAAAGCCCCCGATCATCCGTAGTGTAGTACTTTTCCCACATCCCGATGGGCCAATTATGGTTATAGCCTCACCTTTCTGCACGGTAAGCGAGAAGGTATCAACAGCGGTTATTTTCGTATTTCGTGCACCGACAAAGGTCTTGGAAACTGCCCTAAGTTCCAGATGTGGTACGACCGGATTATCTTTCTGATCGGACAATGGTACCCCTTTTGATTACCAGGTATGGCATTTGGAGAAATATGCTACCTCAGCAACACAGCGTTGTGATTGAAAATCCAGACTTCCAGGGTACATCCAACCAGGATCACCCCTTGTTCCTCATGATACCACTCTTTGCAAGAAGAAGGATACTCTTCTTTTTCAGTCCAGCTTTTTCGGCAAAGCCTTACAAACCAGAAATCGACGTATTCTCCCTTCTGAGAAAATACGCCGAAAGCAAAAAAATATGAGTACACAATACGAGTACATGAGGAACAAGGCATTGCATCAAGGGGAAAAGGGAAGGCAGACACTCTCTCGGTAAGTAAAAACACGCTAGTTATGAGTGTCTGATCCTAACCCAAGTTCTTTATCAATCTAAGAAATATACCCCAGGAAAATCTCCGTGTCGTACAGTGACGTTCGTGTAGGTAATATTCCTTTCTCTCATATCCTGTAACGTCTGCTTCTGGAGCATGAACGAACCAAAAATGACACTTGCTAGAAGATATGCCACAAGGAATATACCCCCTATGATAAGCATACGATTACTTTTCTTATGATTGGACTTCATTGTAGTTGTGCTCCTTGTTGAATAATAGGAAATAGGTCTCTATCTCCTCGAAGGTGATATCCAAGGTCCTCATGGAATCGAAAAGGTTGGGAAGTTCACTTTTTATGAAGTGGTCCCGTCTTTTCTTGAGGACCAAGGTCTTGGAACCCTTGGCGACAAAGTATCCGATACCCCGTTGGTTCTCTAGGATACCTTCGTCCTGCAGCATCGAGTACGCCCTGATGACTGTATTGGGGTTAACCTCCAACTGCATCGCCATGTCGCGAACAGAAGGGATCCTCTCCTCCTCAACCCACGTGGAGTTGGTGATAAGGTCATGGATGTACTGTGCTATCTGTAGGTAGATAGGTAATCGATTGTTAAACTGCATCTGTAGCTTGGACCTCCTCAACCCTAAAGAACGCCGTAACCCAACAGAACAGGGGGAGAACCACAAAGTAAAGTATCTTACCGATTACCCTGAAAGTCCCTATGGCCCCATAAGTAGGTTTGAACAGCAGTGAATCAAATGAGAAGACTATGTCAAACGTCCGCAAGGATGATCCGTACTTGATGGAGAATATGATCTTCACGAACAGGAGACCTAGGGTGGCGAGGGCGATACCGAGGACTCCAAGCGAAAGGAGGGTCTTGAAGAAATGGCCCTTATGGAAATAGGTGGCACCCAAGAGGAATATCGATTGCCAGACCCAATATAGGGCAAACTGAGCTGCCATGTCTCTGGTAAAGGGATTGAACAAGGTGACAGGATTGCCAAAGAAGAGCAACTGTATGGGCTCAATGAGTACAGAGGCAAGGAAAAACACCACGGTGAGAGCTACAGGATAGGCAAAGGCAGTAAGCACCGCTTTGGCTAGGAATTTCTCCAGGGAAGTTGCGGGAAGCATCAGCCACTCCTGTTGCCCGTTCTTGCTGAACATGTCATCAGCGAAGGAGAGGCTGGTTATGATCAGACCCCCAAGGAGTAGAAAATTTGGGAACAGACTGGCATACGTAGCAGGACCAAAAGCATTTTGGGAATACTGGGAGACAAACGAGCGAATGGTCTCACTCGCAAACAAAACCAAGAAGAGCGTCATTGCGTAGATCGAAAGATCACGCTTGCTAGTCTGTATCTCACGGTTTATCAATAAGCCAAATCGATTCATCTCGTACCTCCTTGCATACGGGTGGATCTCTCGACCACCACATTGAAGAGCGTCTCAAGGTCCAAAGGCTGACCTTCTCTCTCCTCTTCCTGCTCGCCCCTTTCCCTAAGGACCATCCAACCCCCGAGGACCTTCTCCTTGTAGACTACCTTCTCATCCTGCACAGGATCAGTGGTGACAAGGCCCATGACATACTTGCCAGTGATGGAGTCAACCGTATCGTTGAATATGATATTCCCATCATGCAGGATGATGAGGGGGTCTATCAGGTTCTCCATATCCCTCACCTGATGGGTGGAGATGATGAACGTCCTGTCTTCGGTCATTGCAGAGGCGACGGTCTGACGGAACTGTCTCTTGGAAGGGATGTCCAGACCATTGGTCGGTTCATCAAGAATGAGCAGGGAGGTATTGGAGGCCAGGCCAAAGGCCAACAACAGCTTTTTTTTCTGCCCTAGGGACATCTCACTGAGGTTCTGTTGCATATCGAGTTCGAAGTCCTTGCAGAACTGTAAAAACATCAGATTATCGAAACGGGGATAGAAGACCGAGCGCATCTTGAGGTACTCTGTAGCCTTCATCTTGGGAAGGGGAAACTCTTCAGGAAGATAGAATATCTCACTGAGCATTGCAGGCTTGCGCACTGTGGGGTCGGATCCCAAGGCTGAGGTGAATCCCTCATCAGGAAACAGCTGGCCACAGATCAACTTGAGCAAGGTGGTCTTCCCTGATCCGTTCTTTCCCAGCAAGCCATAGATATTTCCTCGCTTGATCTCTAGATTCAGATGGGTGAACAAGGGCTTTTTTCCATAAGAAAAACCAATGTCCTGCATCAGGATCACTGCATTATTCGTCGAAACAACCTCTGTAAGGTCTGTTTGTCCGCTTCCTATCTCATTGGCCATATGTGCCTCCTTGATTACATTAGTGAACTAGTTAACTAATACACTATACTTGCATGGATGTCTACCCTTTTCCCCAAATATTTCTTCAAAATATCTTGAAAATTCCACTATAAACCTTTTTATCACAAATCTTGAGGCTTTATGCTGGTACAACACCCCATAAGCTGGTAATATCTTTTCTCGCGCATATACGGTTCGTTTATGCGCAACAGAACATCCCAAGAGCCTTGGCAATTGGGAAAACTTAATACAAAAGGGCCAAATACTCCCATTTTTGGTACAAAATTCAACATGGATTAGAAAGGGCAAAAGGTAATGAACGAAAACCTGCAGCTACAATTGAACAAGACCTACCTAGACCGTCAGAACAGCACCGAATCGAACGCAAGAAGCTATCCAAGAAAATTCCCTATAGCAATAAAAAAAGCCAAAGGATCCTGGATGGAGGATGTTCAGGGAAACTCCTACCTCGACTTCCTCTGTGGAGCAGGAACACTAGCGCTTGGGCACAACGATGATGAGGTGAACCAGGCAATGGTCAACCTTATCCAATCTGAAGCCCCCTTACACACACTAGACCTTACCACCCCCACAAAAGACAGGTTTGTAGAGACCATATTCTCCCTTCTTCCCCCGGAACTGCAGAAAAATGGAAAAATCCAGTTCTGCAGCCCTTCTGGAACCGATGCCGTCGATGCAGCCATCAAGCTGTGCAAGACTGCAACAGGGCGATCCTCAGTCATAGCCTTCGGTGGAGCCTACCATGGCATGGGCCATGGAGCCTTGGCCCTTACCGGCAATCTCAATGCGAAAAATCATATCACCGGCCTCATGAGCGATGTGCACTTCATGCCCTACCCCTATTCCTACCGCTGTCCTTTTGGCTTGGGTGGAGAGGCAGGCATCGATGCTGCATGCGCCTTCTTTGAGAAGACACTTAAGGATCCCGAAAGCGGTATAACCAAGCCTGCAGCGGTCATCCTTGAACCTATCCAGGGTGAGGGGGGGGTCATTCCAGCCCCAGCAAAATTCCTCCAGACAATCAGACGCGTCACACAGGAACTGGACATCCCCATGATAGTCGATGAAATCCAGTGCGGCATCGGTCGTTCCGGCAAATTCTTCGCCTTTGAACATGCAGGGATAACACCCGATGTCATCCTCTCCTCCAAGGCCATAGGAGGCAGCCAGCCTATGAGCGTGGTCATTTACCATAAGGACCTTGACCTCTGGGAAACTGGGGCCCATGCCGGTACCTTCCGTGGGAACCAACTTGCCATGGCAGCAGGAACTGTAGTGATGAACCGGGTCAGTGACAAGAATTTTCTTTCGGAAGTCACAGCGAAAGGGAAGGTGATCGAAGACAAGCTGCTATTCTTGAAGAGTCAGCTCTCCATCATAGGGGACATTCGTGCCAAGGGCCTGATGATCGGCATTGAGTTTGTCGACCCCAATGGAACAATCGACTCATTGGGCTCCCTCCCTCCCAGCGGTACCATTGCAGCGAAAATCCAGAAAGAGTGCTTTGAGCACCACCTAATTATGGAGAAGGGAGGGCGATACGGCTCTGTGATGCGTTGCCTGTGTGCTTTGAATGTGAGCTATGAGGATATTGATCTGATGCTTGCAACCTTTGAGCAGGCTATCCGTAAGGTGGACTCAGATGCTACCTGATACTGAAAAAAAGCTGTACTTCGTGAATAACGAGCAGGATACCAAGGCCGCTTATACCCAGATGATTACAGACACTGTCGATGCTATCCTCTCTTCTTTCTCTGATGGCAGTTCCTATGCGGGGGCAAGCCCACAAGAACTGCAAGAGCTAATAGCGCGGTCCACCCTGCTTCCTCTGCAAGGTCTTGGGTTCTCCCAAGTCCTCTCAGAGGTCAAGAGAATCATCTTGCCGAATTTCCTTCGGACATCCTCCACTGACTACCTTGCGCACCTGCACAGTCCGGCCCTTCTGGAAGGTATCTCCAGCGAACTGATCATCGCAACCTTCAACCAGTCGATGGATTCCTGGGACCAGTCCCCCATCGCCACGGAGATTGAACTGCAGGTAACCAGAGAGCTGTGCAAGCTGTATGGATATTCCTCTGATAGTGACGGTGTCTTCACCTCCGGGGGAAGCCAGTCAAACCTCAGTGGCCTTACCCTTGCCCGAGACTGGTACTGCAAGAGCGTCCTCAAGCATGATGTGAAGAAACTGGGCCTCCCCCCGTCCTTTGCCAAGCTTCGCCTCTATACCTCCGAGGTGTCACACTTCTCCATGGAGAAGAGTGCACACCTCTTGGGTCTTGGCTACGACGCGATACGGAAAGTTCCTGTGGACAGGCTTTGCAGGATGGACTGCCAGACCTTAGAAGACCTCATCCTTCTGGACAAGGAGGCTGGTCTCATTCCTTTCTGCATTGTCGCTACCCTGGGAACCACTGACTATGGCAGCATCGATGCTGTAAAAGAGCTGAGTGCCGTCAGCAAGAAGTACAATCTCTGGCTCCACGCAGATGCTGCCTATGGTAGCGGTGTGCAGCTATCGGAGAAGTATGCCTCCCGCTTAGGTCCCATTGAATTGTGTGATTCCATCACTGTGGACTTCCATAAGATGTTCCTGCTTCCCATCAGCTGTGGGGCATTTCTGGTCAAGGACGGGAAAAGCCTTGAGGCCTTCTCCCTCCATGCTGACTACCTGAACCGCGAAGAGGATGAAGAGGATGGCTACACCAACCTTGTAGGCAAATCGATGCAGACAACTAGACGTTTCGATGCCTTGAAGGTCTGGATGGCTTTCCTCACCCGTGGAAGGGATGAATATGGAGCCATCATTGATACCTGCATCGAGAATGCCTCCTATTTGTATGGACAGCTGAAAAGCAACCCCTCTTTTGAGGTTGCCATAGCACCTGAGATAAGTTCGGTGGTGTTCAGGCTGCAGAATACCGATGAGGTCAACAAGAAGGTTCGTCGTCTTTTGCTGCACCAAAAAGGTGTAGTCATAGGCCAGACAGTCTACAACAAGAAGACATTCCTTAAGTTTACCCTGCTCAACCCCCTGCTGGACCACAAGAAGCTCGATGAGCTGTTACACACGATCGAGGGTTTGGGCAGAGAGGCTGATCCAGCGTTGCATGAGCAAAAAAAAAGAACGCCAGCTGAACGAGAATAAGAACTGCTGTCCCAACAGAAAAACAGCCTTCCTTAGATAACGGGAGGCTGTTCTGCTGTCCTCACCTTGATGAGTTTCCTGAACGTATCGGAAAAGGTTTCATGGACAACGGTTGTGGGGTCGAAGCGGAACATCTTGAAGGTTATCTGTATGCAGAAACCAATGAGAACGGCGGCAAGCAGGGTTCCTATGCCAAAGGAACCTCCTAGCAGGGCTCCGATGATGACAACAAGAATCTCAATGCCACTTCGGCAGGTTCCAATCGAAAGCTTGGTCCTCTTGGTAAGCACCACCATAAGAGTGTCGCGTGGCCCTGCTCCAAAGCCAGAAGAGATGTAGAAGAAGGATGCTATGGCAATGACAAACAGACCGACTACCATCTGGCCCAGACCAAAATACAAACTGGTAAGCGTAGGGAACACATTCAATGCAAGCAGAAGGTTCATGAACAGCCCTATGAAGATCATGTTGCACAGGGTGCCCAATCCGAGCTTTTCCCCTGCCAGTAGGGCAACAAGACAGAGAGCCAATCCTACCAGAATAGAGATGGTACCTATCTGGATGCCAAAGACTGTTGAAAGCCCTGCATGAAAGACTTCCCAAGAGGCATAGCCTATATTGGCCTTCATAGTGAGTACAATTCCTACTGCATAGAGAAACAACCCGAAAAACAACCGGAGCATTCTGAGCACAAACGTATTCATGGGGAAACATCCTCTTCCTGAAGCTACCATACCGACATTTGTCGGGATAATCCAGCCCTTGATTTTCTGTATACAATACCTTGCCTGCATTTTTCTGTGGTAGAATACCAGAGAAGGAGAAATGCCATGCCATTCTTACTGTTTCAAGGTGACATTACCCACATCAAGGCGGATGCTATCGTCAATGCTGCAAACGGTGCTCTGTTGCAGGGCGGTGGTGTCTGTGGTGCCATTTTCAAAGGTGCGGGAGAGAAGGATATGCAACAGGCGTGTACTTCCCTTGCACCGGTACAAACAGGTGATGCTGTCATGACCCCTGCCTTCAAGCTTCCCAGCAAGTATGTCATCCATGCTGTGGGGCCACGCTGGGCAGGAGGCAATAAGAACGAGGAGCTTCTGCTTGCCTCCTGTTACCAAAAAGCCCTTCTGTTGGCACACGAGAAAGGCCTCCAATCCATTGCCTTCCCCCTCATCTCTGCAGGTATCTATGGCTATCCAAAATACCAGGCATACAAGATAGCAGTCTCCACCATGCTCTCCTTCCTTGAAGAGCATGAGCTTACGATATACCTGGTTCTCTTTGAAAAGGGCTTTTTCGAAGAGGTCCAGCCAAGCAAAAAACCTCTTGCAGACTATGTGAGAAACAACCTGACTGAGACAGAACCTACTCTTGATATGCTGTTCAGCACCTCTGCGTGCAGATCCTGTATGGACAAACCCCTTGATGGCATCATCAATGAAGTCGCTCTGTCCTTCTCCCAAAGCCTCATGGCTCTTATCAGGGAGAAAGGCCTTGATGAGGTGGCTGTCTATAAAGGGGCAAACATTGACCGCAAGCATTTTTCCAAGATACGAAGCAATGCATCCTATCAGCCGAACAAACGAACTGTCATTGCCCTTGCCCTTTCACTCAAGCTCAATGCCAAGGAGACCTGCACTCTTCTCGAAACAGCCGGATACTCCTTGAGCCATAGCTACATCTTTGACATCATCATCGAGTATTTCATAGAGGAGAAACAGTATGACCTCTATGCGATCAACGAAGCCCTGTTCTCCTATGACCAGCCTCTTTTGGGTGCATAAGATGTCGCCTTCCAAGTGACCTCCTCACCATTGTCTCTTCCTATACTACCCATAGAGGAGAACGATATGAACAAAGAGACTGAGCTGGTATGTATCCTTGATAAGAGTGGGTCGATGGCTGGCCTTGAAAATGACACCATTGGAGGCTTCAACTCGCTTCTGAAAAAACAAAAGGATGAAAAGGGAGTGGCAAGGGTAACGACTGTCCTGTTCGACCATCGTTACCAGATACTCCATGACAGGCTTCCCATCCAGGAAGTGCAACCTCTCACCAAGGAGGACTACAGAGCTGAAGGGACTACTGCCCTGCTTGATGCTGTGGGAAGGACGATTGATTCGCTTCTGGAAAACCTTATCGGTATTCCAAAAAAGGCGTATCCCTCTGTCATGTTTGTCATCATCACCGATGGCGAGGAGAATGCAAGCAAAGACTATTCACTGGACAGGGTCCGCAAACGCATTAGGTTCTGCAAAGAGAGCAAGCTCTGGGAGTTCTTCTATTTGGGGGCTACTATTGATACCTTTGCAGCAGCTTCTGATATCGGCATTGGGAAGGACCGGACAGCTTCCTATCATGCTGACGCAAAGGGAGTGGAGCTTAACTTCGATGTCCTGAACAGTGCTATGAGTCAGATACGATGCTGTAGCGTCGTATCCGACAAGTGGAAAGAAAAGATTGAGAAGGATTTCAAGACAAGAGGCAAAAAACAAGGCTGAGACAGGGCAAGCAACCCCCAATGCAGGAGGATAATCCCCCTGCATTGCTAGTCTCTTCATAGCCTAGAGCACAAAATACCCAATACCCTCATGGTCATACTTCTTCTTGACCAGCTCTATTGCCTGCTCAATCCTATCGAGCACATTCTCCTGGCAGTAGATCAGGAGGATGAAGTTCTCTTCGGGCCATACATCATTGCCCATTTTGGGATTTGTGCTACCCTTTCCATGGACTGTGGGGATGATGGTGTAGTTCATTGGCACCTCATAGTGAGATAAGGCATCCAGAAGATCCTCCTGGATGGCTTGGGCTGCTATAATCTCTACCCTCTTCATGATAGCTCTCCTTCTACGAATGACTCGATGCTCTCCACATCACGCTTTTTCTTCTCCCTGTTGAAGAGCGCATAGAGGACTGGGGTGAAGAAGATGGTCATAAGGGTGCTTATGGCCATCCCCCCTACGATAGTCTGACCCAAGGGCTGGATCTGCTCCGCTCCCACTCCTCCGAAGAAGGCCAGGGGAATCATACCGAAGATGGTGGTGAAGCTGGTCATCAGGATAGGCTTGAGACGACTCCCTCCGGCTTCAAGACAAGCACTTCGCAAGTCCATGCCACGCTTACGCATCAGGTTGATGTAGTCAACCAGGACAATGCCGTTGTTAACCACAATACCGGCGAGCACCACAACGCCGATTGCTGAGATAAGGCTGAAAGTCTCCCCTGTTATCAGGTAGATGCCCACGACCCCTACTGCCATCAGGGGGATGGAAAGGAGAATGATGAACGGATTTTTGAAGGACTCGAACAAGCTTGCCATAACCCCAAAGACCAGCACTATGGCCAGGAGCATGATTATTATCACCTGGCGGAACATCGCCGTCATATCAGCGAAGTCCCCTCCATACTCGATATAGACTTCGTCACTCAGCACAAGCTTTTCATCAATAAGGGCTCGTATTTCCTGTTCCACAGCAGAGGATGCATAGCCATCGGCAAGTCCTCCTATCACATGCACCGCCCGGATTTCGTCTTCACGGTTGATGGATACAGGACCGGTCGAACGCTTGACCGAAGCCAGATTGGCAAGGGATATCTTCTGGCCAAACGCGTTCTGGACAAAGATCCTCTCTATGTCCATCTCACTTGAGCGATCCTCTTCAGAGAGCATGACCATTACATTGGTATCGGTACCGTTTGTCTTCAGCTGGGTGGCTGTAATGCCATTGAAGCTGTTGCTTATCTCGCTGGCGATACCCTGCATAGTCAGGCCATAGGAGTATGCACGTTCACGGTCAATTTCTATCTCAAGTTGGGGAAGTCCCTTGCTGAAATCGGTCCTTGGTTCGGTTACCCCCGGCAAGTTTTCTGCGATGAGGTCACGGATGGCTTCCGCAGTTGAAGAAGCCAGGCCCAGGTCGTCACTCTTGACGATGACATCAACAGGATTTGCATTCCCCAGCCCCATAGAGACAGTGGAAAAGGAGAAAGTGGCCGCAGGGTAATCATCAAAATAGGCACGGAGCTTATTTTGCACCTCAAACATGCCATCGATCTGTTTATCAGCATCGGGAAGGGATATTTGCAGAGTTCCGCTGTTTCCAGCACCCCCACCGAAAATACCTCCGCCGCCTATTGTTACAATGATGTCCTTATACCCCTGGATGTCAACTTTTGCCTTCTTCTCGATATCCCTGAGGATACCCTCAGTAGACTCGATGGTAGAACCTTCAGGAAGGGTAACTGTCAGGGATACGGAAGTCTCTGACATCGTTGGATAGAGGGTCGTATGCATAGCTGAGAAAGCCTGCACAGTGATGACCATGATAAGGGCAACCAGCACCAGGGATATCCACTTGTAGTCAATAAGGACTGCTAGGATTCGTTTATACCCCCTGTCCAGTGACTCGAAGGCATCTTCCATCTTGGTATCAAGGAATCGAAGGAACCGAATCCTCAGGGGTTTCTGCTTCCGTGTATACACCTTCACATAGGAAGAAGTCAGCACCGGTATGAGGGTAATGGATACTACCAAGGAAGATACCAGGGATATGATGATCGTAGCGGCCATCGGGGTAAGCATCTCACCGAGCATCTCCAGGTTACTGCGCAAGAGCACAATGGGAACAAAGACACAGACAGTTGTCAGTGTTGAAGCAGAGATGGCTACAATCATCTCCTTGGTTCCCAGCAGCGCTGCTGTCTGTAATTTGGAACCCCTTTCGCGGTAGCGGAAAATATTCTCAAGTACAACGATGGAACTGTCTACCGTCATCCCTAAGCCCAAGATCAAACCGGAAAGGGTCATCAGGTTAAGTGAGTATCCCATAAAGAACATCACCAGGATAGTCACCAGCATGGACACAGGGATGGCAAGGCCGATGATAAACGTAGACTTGACACTGCGCAGGAAGATGAACAAGACCACCATGACCAACAGCACGCCATACGCCAACGATTCATACACCGTTGAGATGGTCGACTCGATCATCTCTGTGGTGTCTATGGTGACATAGAGGCTCACCCCATTGGGCAGCTCAGTATTCAAGGCCTCAATGACCTTATAGATATCCTTTGCTACCTGCACGCTATTTGCGTCAGACTCCTTGGAGACAGAAAGGTAGACCCCACTCTCCCCATTTATGTAGACCTTGGAGGAAGCATCCTTATACGCATAGGAGACTTTTGCAATGTCCTTGAGCCTCACAGTTACGGTGGAGCTTACAGTTCCACTGGCACTATACTTGGGAAAGGATGCTATAAGCACATCTTCAATATCTCCAAGGGACGTAAACTGTGCATCGGTACGCAAGAGGTAGGAGACCCCACCTTCGGTTATGGCCCCGGAGCCGATCTGGTAGTTCTGCGGACTGAGGGCCCTTGCCACCTGACTGAGAGTGACCGAATAGGCTTCCAGCCTGTTCTGGTCCACAGCGACCTGGATGTAGGTATCCTGTCCACCGTTGATGACCGTGGAGGAGACTCCTCCAACACGCTCAAGTTTTGCCTGGATTTTCTCTTTTGCAATTGCGCGGAGTTCGTTCGCATCCTGTCCGCCAGAGCCTATGACAGCGATGTTCATGATGGGCATCATGTTGGTGTTAATCTTGAAAATGGTCGGGCTCGTTGCATCGTCAGGGAAGAGGTCAGCGTATAGGTTAAGGTTGTCGTTAATTGACTGGCTGGCCTTGTCCAGGTCAGTACCATATTTGAATCTGAGCATCACCATGGCGAACCCCTCAGAAGAGGTAGATTTGATAGACTCGATACCCCCCACATTGGAGACAGCGGATTCAAGATTCTTGGTTACCCGCTCTTCCATTGTCTCAGGGCTAGCCCCAGTATACGAGGAATAGATGACAACCATCGGCAGGTCCATCTCGGGAAATAGTTCAACAGCGAGATTGGGAAAGACCACTATGGCTAGGATCATCAACAAGGTATAGATGACGATAATGGTGGTGGGCCTTCGTACTATGGTATCAGTTACACTCATGTATGCTACCCCTACTCTACTATCCGGACACTGGTTCCATCAGTAAGGAGCGTCTGTCCTTGCGTAATGAAAAGCTGTCCTTCTTCCAGGCCTGAGAGCACCTCTGCCTTGTCATCCACCACAAGACCGATCTTGATAGGTTTCTTTACTGCAAGGTTTTCCTTGCCAACGGCATAGACATAGGCTTGGCTGCCGTCGTAGAGGACACTCGCTCGGGAAATGACCAGCACATCCTCCAATTTCTCGGTAAGGATGGTGACCGTGGGGAACATGCCGCTCTTTATCAGATAATCGGGGTCTGTAAGGCTAAGCCCAATCTCAAGAGTCCTGCTCGTCGGATTCAGTACAGGGCTGAGGCGAGTGACCTCACCGGAGAACTCTTGATCAGGGTAAGCCTTGAAGGTAGCCATAGCTCGGGTTCCCAACGTGACACTCCCCACATACCGCTCAGCAATATCCATCTCGACTTCCAGGGCCTCAAGCATGCCAATACGCAAGAGAGGCGCTTGTGAAGAGACAGAAGCACCTTTGGCAAAATTCACTGCAAGGATGGTACCTGATACAGGGGCCTTCACCTCACTCTCCTTATAGACGACACCAGCTCTTGAGGGGTCAATCTTAGCGAGGACCTTGTCCTTCGCCACCTTGTCGCCAACTTTGGCGTCAAGGTAGGTAAGGTTTCCCATAACCTCAGGATAGACATCCAGAGCCTTGGGATCGACAACATTACCATTGCCTCGTATGTAGTTTTGCATCGTTGAACGCACCACAGGAGATACAGAGACAGCAATGGCCACTTTTTCAGTGCTTTGTGATTCCTCTTCACCCGATAGCGGGTTCAATGCCTTCAAAGAGGCAAAAGGATTGAGGATTATGACAGACACAGCGGCCACAATGATCAGCAACAGGATGACCAGGCCAACCTTCTTCTTGTTTGTATGTTCGTCCATGGCTAGTCCAGCTCCTTGGAAAGGGTATTCGTATCGATATTCAGGTCATACATAAGGTCGACCAGTGCAGTGACATATTGGTACTGCAGACCAAGCATATTCTGTTGTGCCTTCAAGAGATCCCCTTGGATCTTCTCAACCTCGAGGTACCCCTTGTACCCACTCTGGTACTGGGCCACTGTCAGGCCGAACACCTTCTCGGTTAGGGACAAGTTGGACTGTGCCACCTCAAATTGCTCGGTGATGGCAGAGATGACATTGATGCGTGCGATCAAGGCCTGCTCCAACTGCTTTTTTGTCTGAAGCCGGGTAAGGAGCAGTTTGTCAATGCTATCCTGCATCTTGGCCAGGGAAACTTGGGTCTGGGACCCTGCAATATGACCATCGAGGGGGATGGACACTGTAATGGAGTATTGTGTTGTATCACTCCACTGATCTTGTGCAGGAAAAAGGGGAGAAATACTTACAGGTTTAGGGTACGTGAAAGAAATGCCATAGGTACTGCTCAGACTAAGGCTCGGCATCAGGGAGGCCTTGCTCTGCAGGGCCTTGCTATTCTCCAAAGATGCAAGATTAAGGTCCAACAGGGCCAAGTTGTAGTTCTGTCCTAGAAAGGCCTTCAGCTGTTCGAGGTCCAAGATGAAGCCAGTGGAAGGGACATCCCCTTCGATAGTAAGCTCTTCGTCAAGGTCAAGGCCAAGCAGCATCTTGAACGAGAGCAGAGCTGATTCATAGGAGTTCTTGGTCTGGGTGTAGGAGGGTTTGAGCGCTTCATAGGAGAGAAGTGAGGAAAGAAGCTCCAACTCTGAGGCAAAGGAGCTTTCATACTTGGCCTTGACCTCTTCATACTGCTTGTTTGCCAATTCCAGGTTTGCCTGTTGCAAAAGGAGATTCTCCTTTTCCATAAGCAGGTAGTAGAAGGATTTGGTGACATCCCTCTTCAGAGTAGCCCTGCCTTGCTCTAGTGTTACGCTTTGGACACTATACGCAAGGCTTGCCGCTTCCATCTGCTCCTTCATTGAAGGATTCAGCACAAGATTAACAGAGAGACCTAGGCTGGTTCTGGTGGTCAGATCTGAGGAACTTATGAAAGGCCCTGTACTGCCTCCGTGCGAGAGGGAAGCATTCACTTTCGGAAGAAAGATATTCCAAACAGTATCAGCATTGCGCTGTGCAGTTTTGAGGTCAATCCTACTCGTCTGAAGGTTCAGATTGTTCTGGTAGGCAAGGTCGAGAGCTTCGTCAAGAGAGAGCGCTTTTGCATGCATTGAGGGGAATCCCAACAAGCACAGGAGAAAGACTAGCAGAAGCGGTGAATTGTGTGTATGCATGGTGCGTATTACTCCAAAAAAAATAGGAACCAACCCTCTTGGGCATACTATATGTACGGTTCTGCGTTGCAATATAGAACATTTCCTCTCTTTATTCTAGGTTGTGAAAAAGAATGAAAGGAGAGTCAAATATGTTTTACCCATACCTAGTGATCACGCATAGGTACAGGTCTAAAAAAAGGCAACCTGCCTCTAGTGTAGGACCTCAATGTTCGGTACGTACGTTTGCATGATAGTGGCGTTTATCCTGATACATCAACCTATCGAGGACATTGATAAAGGAAGGCCCATCTATCTCATTTGAGGGTTCCTTGAGAGCAGAACCTTGACTAACACTTAGGGAGAACGGAAGGGGTTGTTTTGCATTGAAGCGCTCCAATGACTCTTGAAAATTTTTAAGGTCATATTCCAGATCTTGCTGTGTCGCTCTTTCTCTAAAAAGGATGAACTCATCACCCCCAAACCGACCAATAAACCAGTCTCCCCCGAAAGAATCAATGAGCAACCTGGAGAAAATGCGCAAGGTCTTGTCACCCAAATCATGTCCGTGGGTGTCATTGATCTGTTTGAAGTTGTTGATGTCCATCAGGATGCCACCTATTGCCTGGGTTTTCTTCTGATGGCCTATAAGGTATTGCAGATACTGTTCGCTTAGGCTGCGATTATACAAGGAGGTAAGGTAATCCTTGTTTGCCTGGGTGTTCTGCATCTGCAAATAGACGATCAACAAGGTAAAGGCCAAACTAATCCCGGTTACCTCCATACCAAAAAAAACGGCTTGCAATATTGAGCCTACCAGAACAGGAAGAGGAAAGAACAGGAAAAGAGAAAAATCCTTCTGTTTGAAACTGTCCCTGTATACGAGCAGATAGACAAACCCCAAGAACAGACTGAGATAATCAGCTATGATAATCAGATAAAACAAGGGGCCCCGTTGGTAGAGATTGTTTGCATCTAGGGAAAAGATGACTCCTCCAAACAAGCTCATACAGGAGAGGATGAAGGCAATGACAAGAGGAGTAAAAGCTATGATACCTATCCCACGAGGAATGCTGACCCATCGCCTATGAAGCTGATCGAGATACAGCAGGTATACTACTCCAGGTAAGGGATTGGCCACATAAAACAAGAAAGTCACACAGGTAAGCAAGGTTCGTGAACCATAAAAGGTTCTTCCTGATAGAATGTCAACCGATAATTCAAGGATGATGATTGCCATAGTTGCAAGCAACAAGGCGACAAAAAGGGAATCCTGCGCTTGGCGTCGTCCGCCCTGGCCCTTTACATACAAGAGTATGATTGCGATTAGGATGATAGCTACACTTGAATTCTGGATATAGTAGAGAATTGGCAAACGCTCCTCCTGTCAATACTTGAGAACCCTAGTATATGCAACATACAGGCATAAGGACTAGGAAAATGAGTAAGAATCGTCTCTTTGAAGTATCAAATATCAACACTTTCTACACAAGACAGCAAAAATTAAGTAGCTCAGGGAGAAATATCGCTGAGTATAGACACATCGTGACGTGTGTAATAATTCCTTTTATTCAGGTACATGTTCTCATCGAGCATTTTGAGAAAGGTTGCTGGATCATGTGTGTGGCCATCTTGTACAACACCTTTCCCAACACTCACCTCCAGCATAAAAGGAAATATGTCCAAGGCATTGAAGGCCTCCAGACCTTCTTTGAATTTCAACAGTGCTTCATCCATTCCCTCGGCACAGGCCATTTCCCGCAGAAGGAGAAACTCATCCCCACCATAGCGGCATATCATCCAGCTCCGGGAAAAGTTCTCACGCAACAATTGGGCAAAAGAACGCAGACTCCTATCGCCCATTTCATGGCCATACTGGTCATTTACGTCCTTGAAGAAGTTTATATCCATAAGCATTCCACCTATGATCGTATCCTTCTTACCTGTATGGGAAAAGAGATAGTTGAGATACTCTTCACCTACGCTCCGGTTATAGAGCGAAGTCAGATAATCCCTGTTGGCCTTGGTGTTCTGGGTATGCAGAAACAGTATGAGCAAGCTAAGGGTAAATGCAATCAGAACTATTTCCATCCCTTCCACGTTTACCTGAATTATGGTAGCTATAATCAAAAAATGCGGAACGACAAAAAGAGGTACGTTCGTTTTCTTTCCTTGCACAAACCGATGGAAGAGCAAGTAGATTTGCCCACCAACTATATACCCTATGTTGCAAGCAACGAACAAAAAGTAATAGTTTCCCCGTGTATAGATATTGTTAGCACCTAGAGAGAAAAGCATCCCATTGGAGAGGCTGATCAGGACAAACATGAAATTGATCGCGATAGGAATACCTGCGAGCAATCCAAAGTGGAAGGGAACCTTCTCCCATCTTTTGTCCAGTTGGTCGATATAGAGAAAGTAGAAAAAACCCGGAAGCGGTGACACTACAAATAATCCAGATACAAGTATTGCGTACATAGTGTGCGATCCTAAAAAGACTCTCCCTGAAAGCAGTTCCATACACATTTTCAGGACAAGCAGAACTAGGGCAGAAAAGATCATATTGACAAACAACGAGTCATGAGCTTGCCTTTTCCCCCCTCTCCCCAGCACATAATGAAGCATAATCATAATGAGTATGAGACCAATTATTGAGTTTTGCATATGATAGAGAAGTGGCAAAACAACCTCCAATGCTATTACCGATGGCTTGAGTATACTGAAAACCTTGGGGGGAATATAGGGATACTACCTAAAATGTACAAAGATGTGTACAAAGTATTGCCTATCTTTTTCGCATCTCACTCTTGTAGCAATCCGATAGAAGCGAACAAGCCTCTCTATAAAGCTTGTCTACTACGTGATCAGAAACTGTAAGGCATTATTCCAATTCAAATAGTTTCTGTTTGAGGTTTGTCTGATTCTTGCTTTCCCAGCTTCGCCACGATACAATTGCTTATGAGTGAATGTACCATAGCCAATGCCTTTTTGTGCAAGCACAGCATGTTTGGAGGCCTGACCGATACAGAACTGATGATTATCCATGACTACTTGGATGAAAATACCTATGCCAAAGGGACCTGCATCCTGAAACAGGGGGAACCAAACAACAGTGTCTATTTTATTGTTGAGGGAGAAGTCTCCATCCAGAAGCATCCTAATGAAAATGAAGACCAGGAACGGGTTATAGCCACCTTGCATGCAGGGGATTCGTTTGGGGAGATGGAACTCATTGATATCCAACCTTGTGCTGCAAGTGCCATCTGCCTCACCGAAACCACGATTATCACCCTTTCCAACAAAGACCTGTACAAGCTTTCGACCACACATCTGAAAACATACACCATGCTTATTCTCAATCTTGCCAGAGATATCAGCCGAAGGCTTCGTTCCACTGACAACCTGTTATCCCTCGTTTCAAAGAAAAGTCCCTAACCTCTCTTCACTGCACTCTTTGGACACCCTTTGATCCTGCTTGTTCTTTCTGTTTGTTCTCCTCACGTCTCATCATGAGCAAAGTGATGGCCATCAAGGCGGGGGAAAGCGCCCCTATCAACATACCACTTCTCAATGCTGACTCACCCTCGCCTAAGGCTTTCATCCAAGGCAGGACTTGCACTAAGGTGGGGTGTATGTCTGCTGTAAGGCCTATGAGCCAAGGCCCGATCGAAGCACCTCCATCTCCAGCTGCTGCAAGCATTGCGAATAGGGATGCTCCGGCAAGGGGGAAATGCCTCGCTCCAATCACAACCGATCCCGGCCAAAGCAGGCTACTGCCCAATCCTGTCAGAGCACAAGCAAAGAGGGAGAGCAGAGGCCACGGTGAAGTTGCGGCAACCAGATAGCACACTACACACAGCAACGAACCGTAGAACATAGCTTTCCAAATAGGGAGCCTGTTTCCATATTTTCCATACACAGCTCGCCCAATACCCAAAAACAATGCAAACATGCACAACCCAACAAGATCCCCCACAACCTTGGGAAGTTGCAACGCAGATTCGACAAAGGCGCTGGTCCACTGGGACATGGAGACCTCGGTAGCACCTCCGACAGCTATGCCAAACACCACAAGCAAGAAGTACTTTGAATTGAATAGGGTCTTGATCTTGGTCCTGTGCTCCTCGGCAACCGGTGGTGCAAGAGGAACACGCATAAAGTTGAAGAAGTTCACCAGGGGCAGTACACTCCAGACCAATACTACAAGGGTCCAGTGTTCCCTGCCAAACAGATAGAGCATGGAGGTGGTTCCCACCACCACCACGATAAACCCCCAGGCATAGAAGGAGTGCAGCAAACTCATCGCCCACTCTTTTGAGTCGTTGGGTATGCCCTGTACGATGGCACTGAGCAACAGCTCAAAGAGCCCTCCCCCACTGCTGTACACTACAGTAGCAATCATCAGTCCGAGGTAAGGATTGTTGGGAAACAATGATGGGGTGAAGGCAAGCATCAGAAGCCCTACGAAGGCTAGGCCATGGCCTAGGGTAATGAAGGGTCTGATACCATACCTATCCACCGGCCGGCTGAAGACCAAGTCGGCTACAATCTGGGTAAAGAAATTTAGCAAGGTCAACCTACCCACCTGTTCAAAGGAGAGGGAAAACTCATGCATGAAGGTGATATAGAGCAAAGGCGCAAGATTACATATCAAGGCCCCAACAAAATTGCCCAGATAACAGGCTCGAATGGTTGATTTGTACATAAAGATGAGTACAGGCGAGAACGCCAAAGGCGTAAAGATTTGTTTTAGCAGATGTCGTTGCCCTAGGGAAACCACTGCCCTGCCACCACAGGACAAGGCCTGACTGCCCCCACACAACTTGACAAGCAATACAGAAGGCCTCTCTCCTCTAAAACGTAAGAGAGGTTTGTATCCGTGACAGCCGGATCATCAAATTCATTGACCACCATACAATTTGAAGAAACCCTTCACCCTCAAACAAGCGTTATTGAATAATACAACAGGGTACAAACAGCGATAATTCTGATAGAAAGATTAACGTTAATCCTAATTTATGTCTATTTGCTTGCATATACGAAGGAATCAAGTAGATTTTACCAGTATTCATGTTACCCTTAATCCATGAGTATCCTTCTAAAAGATATTGCCAATGCAACAGGTTTCTCGACTAATACTGTCTCAAGGGCTATGCGAAATGACTCTAAAATTTCAGAGGCTACAACTGAACTAATTCAGGCCACAGCAAAAAAAATGGGATACATACCCAATACGATAGCATCAAGCATGCGATCAAACTATTCTAAAATGATTGGCGTTATTTCAGCTGATTCTGCAAATACATTTTTTAGTGAAGTCATACGTGGGATAGAAGCAATGGCCAGCAAGGCAGGATACCACATCATCCTTGCAAGTACCGAAGAATCGGCCAAAAAAGAGAGCGACCTGATCAGGGTGTTCTTGGGCAGAAAGATAGATGGAATTATAGCCATGCCCGTATTTGATAATTCACCCAACCATCTTGACCTATACCGCAACTTGGAAATCCCCTACATTTTTGCGGGAAGAAGGCTAGATGGGTTAGAGAATCACAGCATTCTCCATAATGACAGAAATGGGCAACGAAAGGTTATCGAACATCTGATTGAGAAGGGTCACAAGAAAATATTGTATATTGCCGGACCAAAGAAAATCAGCAATTCGACCGATAGGCTAGCAGGTTTGGCCGATGCATATGCCAACAACTCCATGGATGTTGACCCTGATCTTATTGTAGAAGGATTAGGGCATATCGAAGACGGATATTATCTGACAAACCAAGCCCTAAACAGAGGAATGGGATTCACTGCTATCGCTTGCTTCAATGATATGATCGCCATGGGTGCCTTGAAAAGTCTCTATGAAAACAACTTGCATGTACCTCAGGATATCGAGGTGTTTGGATATGACAATTTATACATGTCTCAATTCATGCAACCAAGCCTGAGTACAGTCGATGTTCCCAAATTCCGCTTAGGGTATGTTGCAATGGAATCCATCATTGCACACATACAGGACCCGAAATTAGCATACGAAACAAAGGATTTTCCCACGAGGCTGGTATTCCGAGAAACCACTCGTTAGAAATATATTTTCACATGCGTAAAAAGGAGAAATCACATGCAGAAAAAAATTATCGTTGTTACCATGACACTACTGCTGCTGGTGTCGAGCCTCATGTTTGCACAAGGTGCATCAGAGGCCAAAAAACCGGAGGGACCGATCGAATTAACATTTTGGTCCTTATTCACAGGCGGAGATGGAGAATTCTTTGATGCAATGGTAGACGCTTTCAATGCATCCCAGAATGAAATTTTCATGAAGAATGACATGGTTAAGTTTGACAACTACTATACAAAACTTACCACAGCATTGGCGGCTAAGACTGCACCTGACGTAGTAGTAGTTCACCAGGCAAACCTTCTCAACTATGTACCTAGCGGCTCACTGCTGGCCCTTGATCCATACATCGACACAGCAACCCTCAATGACTTCCAAGAGGCACCATTACAGGGATCGCGATTTGATGGGAAACTATACTCCCTGCCCTTTGACGTTCATCCTATTGTGATGTACTACAACAAGGACCTGTTGCAAAAGGCTGGAGTGACGGTCATTCCTCAAAGTGCTCAGGAGTTCATCGATGCCGCTATCAAAGTGAAGCAAGCTACGGGAAAATGGGGTTTTGCCATAGACAACACAACAGGGACCTATAAAGCCTACACGCTTACAAGACTATTCATGTCTATGATCGCACAGCAAGGAGGGAGCCTGTTGGATGGAAAAACCAATGCTCCTAGCTTCAATAATGCCATGGGCGAGAAATCCTTGGTTTGGCTTCAACAGCTAGTTCATACCTACAAGGTTAATCCGACCGAACTTGACTATGATGCTGCAATGAATACTTTCAAACTAGGTGATGCAGCCTTCTATTTCAATGGGGTCTGGGCGACAGGCACCCTGGAAAAACAAGAGGGGCTGAACCTTGGGGCATCTCCTCTCCCTCCAATAATGGGTGGGAATGCGGCATGGGCAGGATCTCATACCCTTGCAATTCCAGTCCAGAAGAATCAGGATGAAAAAAGGGTTGGGGCAGCAATGACCTTCATAGATTGGATGACAGCCAACGGCGAACTTTGGGCAAAAGCGGGGCATATCCCCACCAGAAAAAGCGTAGCTGAGAAATCAACGTTCAAGGCCCTTCCCTATCGTGCAGATTATGCAGCATCAGCGGCATTCGCATTGGCTACACCACGTACCCCAGCCTGGGAAGAGATATATGGGACGCTAAGTGACAAGCTTGAGTACGCTGTGACCAAGAACCAGAATTCAAAGGAAGCCTTGGCTAATATGGAGAAGACCGTAGTGAATATTCTTTCTACCTATTGAGTCTAATGTTTTACATCCCCCCCTCTGATGAGGGGGGGATATCTGTGGAGGATACTACCGATGATACCTGGCAACAAAGATACAAGAGACGGGCTCCTATTTTCCTTGCCCTTTCTCTTTGTATATTTCGTGTTTATGATCTATCCATTACTCTATGGACTTTTCATAAGTTTTTTCAAGTGGGATATCCTTTCTACAGCAAAATATATTGGTTTTGAAAACTATAGAACCTTATTTACTGATGCAAAATTCTATTCGTCCTTATGGCATACGCTTCAGTTTGTTCTTATAACCACCCCTTCTCTTCTAGCCCTCGGGTTTGTAATGGCATTAGCTGTAACGGGGAAATCACCCCTAAAATCAGTGATGGAGAATGTGTTCTTTTTTCCGTATATTTTTTCAATGACTGTAGTGAGCACTCTCTGGGCATGGCTAATGCAAAAAGATTTTGGGGTATTCAATCAAACCCTTATGGCAATGGGACAAAACCCTGTTAGCTGGCTCACTAACGGGTCCTTAGCAATATGGGCAGTAAGCCTTACAACGTTATGGTGGACAGCTGGGTTCAACATGATTCTTATGAGTGCCGGCATTAAGCAAATTTCAAAAGAGCTCTTTGAATCCGCTTCAATTGATGGGGCCTCGTGGCTTCAAAGCATTCGGTATATTACCATACCTCTCCTTGCTCCAACTACAGTCCTATGCCTTATCCTCCAGATCATTGCTTCATTTAATGTTTTTGGACAAGTGTATGTGATGACTGGAGGTGGGCCCTACGGAAAGACAAGGGTCCTTGTCCAATACATTTATGAGACAGGCTTCAAATATTATAAAATGGGATACAGCTCTGCAATGAGTTACATTCTTTTCCTCATAATTTTGCTGATCAGCATTACTCAATATACCTTGCTAGGGAGAAAAGAACGTGTATGAGATCACATGATACTTCTTTGAAGACAGTGCTATTCCGCCTTATTGAAATTCTATGTATAGCCCTATGGGTATTTCCTCTCGTCTGGATGATGATTACCTCCCTGAAAATTGAAAATGAAGTTATTACCAAGACATTTTCATTTTTTCCAAAAAATCCGACTTTGGGAAACTATACAAAAGCAATAACCTCAACACATATCTTACATTGGATGGTAAATTCAGTCATAGTATCGGGGGGTGCAATGATACTGACCATTCTGATTGATGCACCGATAGCATATGCCTTTGCAAAAATTCGATTCAAAGGGAAACACCTCCTTTTCTGGGCTGTGATGGGAGGCATGATGATACCTTTTCAGGTTCTCATTGTCCCCCTATATCTTCAGTTCAATTCTTATAACATGGTGAATACCCTGGCCGCAGCACTCTTGCCTAGAGTGGCTCTTCCCATCGGAATATTTATTCTCAAACAATTCTATGAAGGCATTCCCTCAGAACTGGAGGAAGCGGCATGTATCGACGGGGCTTCAAGATTTAGAATCTTCGTGCAAATAATTCTCCCCTTGGGTCAGGCAGCTATGGCGACAGTCGTGATATTATCATTCATCAATGCTTGGAATGATTTTCTTTGGCCATTGATAATCATCAATGATACGATCAAATATACTATTACCGTAGGGATTGCAAATTTCCAGGGAACCCATGGGACACAATATTCATTGATTATGTCAGGCGCCATTATCGCTTCAATCCCACAGATAATCTTTTATATATTTTTCAGAAAGAAAATTATCGCTGGTATAGCTACCAGTGGGATCAAGGGTTGACAGCATGGACTTCAAAGTTATTTCACATGACACAGTTGCGATATATTCTGATAAGAATGAGTTCTGCCAAATAGTATACAGCCTTTCGTTTTCTGACAGGAGAATACCCTGTTCCCATCTGTCAATTAGCGGACAGCGAATCATCGCAACGTTTTCTGATATTGGATCAATTACTGATGCATGTACCCTTGCCGAGACACTACTTACCATAGAACGAACATGGCGACTGAATACAACCGGTAACTACAGATTGCAGGCATCGTTCCAATTTGAGGATACGGGAAGAGAAAATCAGTTCATGATCCCCGCAGTATGGTATCGGAACAATTCTGAGGGGAAAGGATTGTATCCTTCCCTGAAAATTGCAAAGCACTGGTCATTTCTTGAAACAAGAATGAGTGTGCCCTCTTGCATGCAGTTATATAATGGAAAAAGATGCGTTACTTGTTCTACCTCTGCTTCCACTGAAGAAAGATATCTTTCTTCAGTTACAAATAATCGCCATGGTATGATACTTTCAATACCAGGCTCAGAATGGCCATGCAGCTACCAAGGTAAAACTTCCCTTCACGATACATCCGATTGCCCATTGCCCTCCTTAGAAATACATTCTGTTCCGCACCTGTATTCCCGTTCTTTTTATGTATCGAACATTCCAGAACAGGACAGTGTAAAGGGGTACCGTCTTTTCTTGGAGACAATGCCTTTCCCAGAGCCAAGCCCTACAGCTGAGCTCCCTTGGCAACTTTGGTTTGAATATAAACTGACAAGACTCCTGCATATGGTGAAAAGAACATCCCGAAACCAGGCATATATACTAATGGGGGAAGGTAATGGAGATGTCCAGGAAGTGTATAACTTCACTTCGGCATCATTTTTGGTAAAAAGCCTTCAGGCTGCCTTTGAGATGGTTTGCTCAACCGAATATATACCCAGGCTTTCCTGCTTGGTTGAAGCGAGACGACAGCTAGCAATACTTTTCGATCTCACCGATAACAAAATGCTGCTCGCCCACGTGGCAAGCAAAATTGGGGGGTTCTTTCTACAGGCCGAACAGGATGAGGGTGTTTTTCAAGATTGCTATGATATTGGCCAGGACATTTGGGGCGGCTACCTGGGTATCGGGGAACACGATGAGTATAGATATCTGGTAAACAGCAGGTGCAATGGCGAAGCCATGAAACACTATGTGCTTCTGTACTCCAAGCTGGAGAAGCTAGGCATCCCTAACGGTAATTTTATGGGAGTTGCAAGGCGAGTGGCCAGTTTTTACTGTGAGTACCAACTATCGAGTGGGTCCTTTGGAAGGTGGTGGACAAATAAAGGAAAACCAGTCGACATAAACGGAACAAATGGAGCCTATATCGGGTCGTTCTTTTCAACTCTATTACCAATTCTTGATGATAGTGATCCCTTGAGAAGTGAGATTTTTTCCGCTATGAATAAGGCATACCAATTCTATGCGCAGGTAGCGAATGAAGGTAATTTTTATGGCGATACCTTGGATGCTGATTCCTGTGACAAAGAGGCTGGAGTTGCTTTGTTGGAGTTTTTTCTTGACTTGTACGATCTTGAACAGGATCAGAGATACCTGGAAAGTGCAGAGATAGCGGCAAATTTCATCCTTATGTGGATTTGGCAGACTGATGGGTACCTACCTAGGACAAGCCCATTAGGAAAGCAAGGATTCCATACAACAGGAATGACCTCAGTTTCCATAGCCCATCATCATCTCGATTTTTATGGCATGCACATAGCGTATGACTTTCTAAGACTTGCTGAAGCAATACAGGATCCATTCTACAAGAAGCAAGCAGTTAACATGATTGGAGCTTGTAATCAACTGGTTGCAACTGAAAAAAACATGTTGGGAAGAGACCGCCTGTTTATTGGATGGCAACCCGAACAAATCAATCATACACAGTGGGAATATTTTGAAAGGAAGGAAAAAATGAATGGGGTGTATGACATTGATATCGCATGGGTAACCGTATTGACCTTAGGGTACTATCAAAAAATCAAAGACCGCTTTCCTGACATCATCAGGTAGAGGGACCAAAATGACAAAAATTAGCATCACATCCCTGAATTTGTGGAATACTGAACATTGGAGCCAAAGAGAAACCTGTGTTGTTTCCTTCGTTCAGACATATCAAAGTGACATATATTGTTTCCAGGAAGTCCGGTCTGAAAGTCTTGCGGTGCTAGACTCTGCACTTCCCTCACACCAACGCATACAAGGGAAAGAACCTGGATGGACCTGTGAATCCACAATCTATCTGAAAAAGGACTTCTGCAAAGTCATCGATTTTGGTCTTTTTCCTTTAACCATGCCTGAAATCCATCGAGGATTGTTTTGGATTAGGATTCAACTCTCATCAGGAAAAGAGATGGTAGTATGCACCATGCATTTGACTCATCAGCTAAATGCTGATGAAGCAAGAACAGGAGTCTCCTATCGCCATCAGCAGGCACATGAGGTGGCTAGTTTTCTCAACCGTTTTGACAAGAACCTTCCGACAGTCATTTGTGGTGATTTCAACGATCCAATCCATCCTTCCAGAATCTTACAGGAAAAAGGAGATTTTCGGGATGTCTTTTCTCTGTTAGGCCTTCCTGCCCCTATAACCTTTCCTTGTCCATTTTTGAGTGATGAACTTTTTCTTGTTGAAGCCATCGATAGAATAATGATACGGGGAGCCGTCAGAGCTCTAATCGCAACATCACCACATTTCCATATGGGTGGACAGGTCTTATCTGATCACTGGCCCGTCATGGCTATGCTGGAGCTATGATGACCTACCCGATAACAGCATCCAGATACCGCAGGACAACCCTTTGTTCTTCAGAACCAACAGTCAACGATTCAAACTCTACAAACAGCTCATCTAGAATTGCATGGGCGCTCTTGCTCTCTGTATCTGTATCGAACCTGTTGTCAAACAGCCAGGTGCTGAGCATATCAGAGCTGGTGTCAGTGAATCTCTGTATCCGTTTGTCTTGTATAGCCTCCAGAAGTTCTTTGCCGGTACAACCCTGTGACCCCACTACCTCTTGAATCTGCACCCAGAACTTTGCACCCCGATTCAGATCCAATGCAGGGTCCTCAAGGTCAGAGAGATGGACTACCTTGGACCTTCCTTGTTGGGCCTTTTGTTGTGCTGCCTTGAGCAACTCCAGGCGAAAGGAAAGAGTGGGACTGTGCACTGCCTTAGCGCTAATAAGTTGCCCGACATGCGTAAGACCTTGTTGCAGGAAGTCGTACAACTGATCGCTGTCGGTAAGCAGGTGCCAGCTGTGCAAAGCCTCAAGGGTACCCCATACGGAGGGACCTGAGACACCAAGGGCCTTCCCATATTCCTGATAGTCAGCTACAGCAGGAAGTATCTCTTCCCTAGAATAGACATACCTCTTCAAAGGTTCTTGTGAAACCCTAAAATCCCTTCGTACGTCCTCAAGGGGTATCACAGTAACAGTCGATTTTACAATCGTCTTGAGCTTCTCCACCTCATCGCGTTGGGCTGTGACATAGAATACCTGCCTCTCTTGTGCAATGGTGCCGATGGCCTCTGTTATGGCAAGGGCCCTATCGTCATCACTGTTGGCCAGCAGTTCATCAAGGAATATGGGTAGCCGCACTCCACTGGTCTCTTCTTGCATGGTTATGAAGGCCATCCTGATGGAGAACAACAGCTGTACTCTGGTGCCACTGGAAAGTTCATCAAGATTGTAGTTTTTTGCCATGATGGTATCAGTGGCAAAAAACCCTGCATTGTTTGCAGAAAGCGTATACCTATGGTTGGTACTATCAGAGAGCCAGGCACTAGCATGCTTGAGTACCTGTGGTTGGAACAGTTTCTCGCTCTCATCCTTCAAGTCACTGGCAAGAGAGTGTATCATCCTGGCCATGACCTGCTCACTTCGGACTGTTTCTAAATCCTGAAGGGCAGACTCCTGCCTCTTCTGTGCTGTAGAGAGGTCGGAACCAAACTTCAGACCGTCAAAGGTTGATCGCAAACCTCCAAGCTCTTCCCTCTTCTGTTCCAGCATTTTTTGTTCTTGTACGACTATTTCCGATGCATCAGACAAAGCAGAAGCGGAATAGGTATGAGACAATTGGAGAGCTTTTGGAACCTCCTTGCCCTTCTTATCGTACATATTTTGGTTGTGTTTCAGGGAAAACCTGAGATCATTCCACTGGTCAAGTTTGGCAACGAGCTCAGAAAGTTCGGTCTCATCACCAAAAGCTACGTGAATTTTCTCCCAAAATCCCTTGATAGCCATCTCACAACCAAGCAGCTGTTGTTGGGCTTTGAGCAATCTCCCTGCATTTTCTGCAATCCTGGTTTGCAAGGACAGAGCATCATGAAAGCGCCTGACGGTGGTGTCTCTCTTTGCCTTGAGGGATGTAATCTCGCACTCCTGGGTATCCAGTTCTGAGTGCAACAGTGATAGGGCATGAGCAGTGTCCTTCTGCGCTTCGGCTAAGGAGCCTTGTTTATCCACAAAAGATACCCGTAAGGAGCTCCATTTCTGTAGCCGTTCGGCGAAATGAAAGAATTGAGCACCTTCTAGGTGTGCCTCATCATCCTTCAGGCTTAGGGCTTTGGCAGCATCCCGCCAATCCAAGGCCCATTTTCCCAATCTTTCCACAGCTTTCCCAAGATGATCTTCTGCTAGCTTCCTTCTCTGGTTCACCTGTTCGATCCTGAGAGCAATGGCTATCTCAGAGCTTAGTTCTGCTAATACCCTATAGCAGAATTCAGGACTCAAGGAAGCAGGGCACTCTGAATCCAGCTGCTTAAACAACGCTTCCACTTCTTGCTTTGCTTGTGCAAGGCTCTTTTCGGCTTCTGCATACTCGTTGTTTTTGGTAGCTGAGGGTATCAGCAGAACAACACTGAAGAGCATCAAAACTACACCCAGGAGGGAAAAGACCGGCTGTACAGCGATGCCCAAATATGAAGTCAGAGCCCCAATGATAACCATAAGAAGCAGGAGCCATTTCTTAGTCCCTGGCTGTAGGGCTTTGTTCCTGGGAGTCCCTCTCAGTTTCAAGAAAGCATTCATCCAGTCAGAAAGACGCATCTGAAGCAAAGAGAGTTCTTTCACAGGATGTTGGATCGCCTCATATTCACCCAGTTCATCTAGCAGACGCTTCTTTGCATCAACATCACAGCGCAGGGGTTCGCACTCTTGTGCAAGGGTTTTCAAGGTTTCAACATACGATTCCAAGGTCTTCTCGTCTGGTGTTCCTTCTGCAAGCCAGGAGTGCTCAGCCTCCCATTCAAGCAAAGCCTCTCTTGCAGATGAAAACTCCTGCTGTGCCTTCTTTTGGGAAGAAAGGGCATCTTTATAGGCGCTATAGGTATTTTCAATGCGAGAGGGTTTCTCGATATCCTTGAGTTGCTCTTCAGATATGGCGCAAGCGATAAAGCCTTGCCTAAGCTCGTCTCTCGTCTGGATGCAGGAATTTTGTTCCTCTTTCGCTGCATTCTGGTCTGAAAGAAGCTCTTGCAACCTTTTAGGAGAGCTCTTGTCAATAAACCCTATGGACGGTGAATACAATGAGAGCAGGTGTTCTTGGCTTTCGATCGTCTGTGAAAGTTCCAACAGAATCTGAGCCTCTTCGACCAGGGTCTTTTTGGCCGACAGTTCATCAGTTGCTTGGAGCTCTTGGTGCAGCTTTCCTATCCTATCCTGGATGCCTTGGTGCTCTCCATGAATTGCAAGAACCTTTTTCAGTTCTTCTCTGGCTAGTTTCACCTGTTTGGCCTGGGCAATATTTCCACTGGCATACGAGGCGATACCCCCAGCCACTTCACAAGCCCTGTCAAGGTCAACACCCCCTTGCAATTTGGTTCGGACCTGTCTGAGAAAAGCGTCTGTGGACCTATCATCCTCCTGCAACAGCTCAGGCAGGGAAAACCAGTAGCTTTCACTCAACTCATCATTACGTCCTGGCAAAGGGATTGTCTGGTTATCCCTCAATCTCGTTTGGATGAGTTTCCCTCGGGATAGGGCGAGGCTCCATTCGGAATCAGGGGTCCCTAGAAGGCCTTCAGCCTCCACTTCATCGCTAGAGGTATTCCCCCAGATGAGCGCCCTCATTGCCCGGCTTAGGGTGGACTTTCCTACTGCATTAGGTCCCCAGATTACATTGAGATGCTCACCGAGCTTTTCTACAGGAGGAAAGGTACCCATAGCAAACCCAGGGCTTTTATGGAGCGTCATATGTTTTAGCCAGAATTTCTTACTCATACCCTACCCCCCTGTTCGCTGTGTATCATGGAGAACAGGAGACGCTTGGCAGCCTCTCTTGAGAGGCGCTTATATTCCTCTTCACTTCGTATGCCCTGGTCAAGGCTTTGGTACGGACGTGCATTGAGACTCTCCTCATCCAGCCTCTTATAGCGGAGGGCCATCTGCTGTATCGCATGCTCATCGAGCATCTTCTTTGCCAACAAGGCAATTGCATCCTTTCCCTCGCTGAGCTTTTCCAGGTCGATATCCAAGACAGTGTTGTCCACATAGGTTGGGAGGGTGCTCACCGTACACGCGCCAACAGCTATCCAAAGGCTTTCCAAGTGTTCTCTTGTGAGTATCCTAGAGATATCCAGAGTCCGAGCGATAGAGCCTTCGAGAACAAGTTTACAAAGCAAGGTGCCTTCGCCTTGCAGCGATGAAGCAAACTCCCTCAGTGTGTGTGCAAGCCTCTGGCGGACTTCCTCATCTTCTGCGGCACCATCGAGATTGACGATGCAGACCTCAAACCGATAGGGACAAAGTTGTAGGAACAGGGGATCTTTCCAGACGTTGCTAGAGTTATTTTGATTTTCAAGGAGCCAGAGTCCATGAGAGCCCTCTTCGTTGCTATCAAGGGCAAAGGGTGATCCACAGTAGAAGGCATTTCCTCCCTTTAGGATTCCCCCGGAATGAATGTGTCCCAAGACCCACCAGGGTATGGATGTATGGGAAAAAACATCCGAGCTCACAGGAGCATACGACGTATTGGGTGCTGATCCTACATCACAGTGGAGCAGCCCTACTACAGGCAGGCTCGTATCTTCGAGCAGGGTCTCTCTGAAACTCTCTAGGGGATTCTCCTTCATGTACCGTTGTGCAAATGACCAGCCAACAAAACGCACGCCCCTATAGTCAAACTGTTCCCATTTCCCTCCCAAACCCAAGACCTTGATGTAAGGGCTGTCCTTTGCCAATTGGGGAAGAACCGAATAGTCATGGTTTCCCCCTACTGCTATAACTTGAATGCCAGCTTTCCCTACCTTTTCCAGTCCTGACAATAAAGGTCCATAGGCCTCAAACCAGTGCTCATCTTGCTCTACCACATCCCCTGCCATTGCAAGGACATCAACGGAAAGCTCCAGTGCCTTCTCAACAATTGCATCCCAACTTGTATGACTGCTAAGACCTTCTTCATACGATACTGCGGGGATCCTACCCATATGGATATCTGCACAACAAAGAATTTTCATACGTCCTCCAGATTGCCTGCCAGAGAAGTGTCGCTCTCTGTTGGGATTATCTTACTATACCACAGATTGTATCTGGTTTTCAGAGAGGTTTCCAGAAGGCTTTTCGGGATACTCTTATGGCCTTTTGCCTACCAGAAAGTGTATGTAGCACCGAATCTTCACCCTCTGAACCAGGTAGGAGCGAATAGTAGCGGTGCACCTACTTGACAGAAGCAGAATGCATTCTTACTATATGCATGTTGGATATAGTCAGTTCGATTATAGGTACACAAGGTACGACAACAATGACTGGGAACTGTCAGAAAAAGAACGAATATCAAGGATGGATCGCATGAATAAAAGAGGATTCCGATGTTGTGATGTCAAATACCATAAGATGGAGAAACTCTTGGAAATCTGTCTCCTGTTGCTCTTGTTTGAAAATGAGGGCTATGGCTATGGCCTGATCGAACAGCTCTCCGACTATGGCTTTACAGGAGAAGACCTCAATATTGGGTCGCTCTATAGAACCCTGAGAAAGCTGGAAGACCAGGATTTGGTATCTTCAGTCTGGAAAGAGGCCAATCAGGGTCCCAAGAGGCGTGTCTATACGATCACTGATAGGGGTAAAGAAGAATTGCACAACTGGGTGCCTGTCCTAAAGGAGCGAAAGGCCCGCATTGAGCAACTAATAGCAACATATGAAGAAATCACCTCGGTCTGACGATAGACAGAGCACCATACCCACTCACGTTCACAATGGAGATCGGAAGCAAATGACAACAATCAGTATCATATATGCACTATTGGCCCTAGCTCTTGTATTCTCGCTCTTCAAGAGTAAAGAGAAGACCAAGAAAGCCTTCAAGGTTGCAGGAAAAGCCCTGCTTAAGACTGCTCCCAGCCTGGTGGCAATGCTTGGAATCGTAGGGCTGATCCTCGGCCTGCTGACACCAGAGACAATAGCAAGTCTCATAGGAGCCGAAGCCGGCTTCTTCGCCACTGCCATAGCCGCTGTCATCGGCTCTGTCACGCTGATACCTTCCCTGGTGGCCTTCCCTTTGGCAGGATCGCTGTTGCGTTCAGGCGCTACAGTGATGACGATATCAGCCTTCATTACCACCTTGGTGATGGTAGGGGTAATCACAGCTCCCATGGAGATGAAGGTCCTGGGCAAGAGGTTTACCCTCCTGCGTAATGGGTTGGGAATTATTGCAGCTCTTCTGATAGCCTTTCTGATGGGGATACTCTTATGAAAAACATTCTGAAAAAATTCAAGCTTCCTATAGGTGTTGCAATAGTGTTTGTCGCACTGTTCATCTTCGCCCCTGATACAGCCACTCGTTCATCCAAGGTGGCGTATGAATATTTCCTAGAAATGGTGTTTATCCTTCCCCCGGTATTCCTTCTCATGGGCCTGATGGAGGTTTGGCTTCCGAAGGACAAGATCAAAAAGTGGCTGGGCAATGATTCTGGCCTGCGAGGGGGATTACTTTCCCTGGCACTTGGGACTCTTCCCACAGGACCTTTGTATGTAGCGTTCCCACTGGCCGCTTCACTGTTACACAAAGGGGCTAGCATAACGAACGTGGTCATTTTCCTTGGGGCTTGGGCAGCGCTGAAAATTCCTCAGCTGATGATTGAAGTCAAGTTCATGGGCATCGCCTTTGCAAGTATGCGCTTTTTCCTTACGATTTTTGCCTTAATACTGATGGGGTCGTTCATGAAGGCGGTGCTAACCAGACATCCTGACAAGAAATGGCTTGAGAGCAACAAGGGACTCTCTGATCAGTGATAATCGCCAGTCTATGCAATACATACCAAGGATAATTTTCCCATTTCCCCCTTGTCGGACTATCGACAAAGGGGGGGGCTTACCTCAAGGTACAGCAGGAAAGGGGACTGACTATACCAAGAGTTCTCGGTGTACGGAAACAAAGGTAGGATCACCCAAAATTTGGTAATATTTACTGTTTTAACCCAGAAAAGAAGAGTTTTATACTTGAGTAAAACCCTTTCTTTTAGATTCTTTATATCAAGTCTTAGAGTAGCTTTATAGTCACCCTAAGTCATACTTCTTTTGCTAGTATGGGAGGCAATGGGGATATATCGCCCAGTATTATACTATTGAATAAAGAGTTAATTTTTCACCTCCCTTGATTAATTGCTTTATGCGTAGTAGTATTGTCAAAGACTCGATAAGAAACTATCCAAAGGAGCTATCATATGGATACAAAGTACACATCGTTATTACAAGAAAAGATGAGCGAGGCGAGCTATGCCAAACTCATGAAACTTGAGAATGAAAAGGTCAATGATTTTATTGGCGCTTTTGCTAAGCATTGCAATCCCAAGTCCATCTATGTCTGTGATGACAGCAAAGAGGATGAAGAGTACATCAAGGCAAAGGCCCTTGAAATTGGTGAAGAGTTCAAGCTCGCTAAGAATGCCCAGACCATTCACTGGGACGGCTACGGCGACCAGGCACGAGATAAGGTCAACACCCGTTACATGGTCTACAAGGAAAACCTTGCAAGCATGAAGAGTCTCAATTCAGTTGAGTATGAACAGGGGTATGCCGAAATTATGGGTATTGCCGAGAACGTCATGGAAGGCAAGGATACTATAGTGAAGTTCTTCTGCGAAGGACCAGCTCATTCCGAATTTTCCATTCCTTGCGTACAGTTCACCGACTCTTGGTATGTTGCTCACTCCGAAGCAATTCTTTACCGCCCCGGTTATGATCACTTCAGCAAGATGAGCAATAAGGATGACTTCTTCAGGTTCATCCACTCTGCAGGACAACTCGATGCGAGAAACACCTCAGTAAACATTGAAAAGCGCCGTATCTACATGGATACCCAGAACAATATTGTCTACTCGATGAATGACCAGTACGCCGGTAACTCCATCGGACTGAAAAAGCACTCCATGCGTCTGGCCATCAGCAAGAGTGGTAAGGAAGGCTGGCTTTGTGAACACATGTTCCTCATGGCAGCAATCGACAAGGACAAGAAGAGAAGAACCTACTTTGCAGGGGCTTATCCCTCAGCCTGTGGCAAGACTTCCACTGCAATGATTCCAGGTGAAGAGATCGTAGGTGATGACATCGCCTATTTCCGCAACATTGACGGTGAGTTCAGGGGCGTAAACGTTGAGCAGGGAATCTTCGGCATCATCAAGGATGTCAATGCTGAAGACGATCCTGTAATCTTCGAAAACCTTATGATCGAACAGGAGGTTATCTTCTCCAACGTTCTCAGAGGACCTGACAACAACCCGTACTGGCTCGGATCCGGCCTCGAAACCCCCAAGAAGGGCGACAACCACAGTGGTAAGGACTGGTTTGAAGGCAAAAAGGATGCCAAGGGTAATGAGATTCCTGTAGCACACGGAAATTCTCGCTATACCATGCGCCTTGATTACCTGCAGAACTTTGACAAGAAGGGTTTTGATGCAAAACAGGGGGTAGCAGTCGAAGGCATCCTCTATGGCGGACGTGACAGTGACACTTGCGTTCCTGTTGAAGAGTCAGCTTCTTGGGAAGAGGGTATTCTCATCAAGGCTTGTACCCTTGAAAGTGAGACCACCAGTGCGACCCTTGGCAAAGAGGGTGTACGTAACCCAAGCCCCATGGCAAACATGGACTTTGTCTCCTACCCTCTTGGTGAGTACACAAAGAACAACATTGATTTTGTTAAGGGCATGAAGCAGGTTCCCAAGGTATTCTCCACCAACTACTTCCTCAGAGATGAGAAGGGCAAGTTCTGTAACGACAAGCTTGCCAAGAAGGTGTGGTTGCACTGGGCAGAAGGTCGTATCCATAACGAGTACGAGGCATATGATACTCCCAATGGCAAAATCCCCTTGTACGAGGATCTGAAGGTTCTGTTCAAGAAATATCTCGATTATGACTACACAGAGGCTGAGTACACCTACCAGTTCACGTTCCGCTGTACCAAGTGGGTCGATAAGCTCGAGAGATCTAAAGTCTACTTCAAGAAAATGGATGCAGATGCACCAGAGTTCATCTTTACAAGATGGGACGAGCAGATTGCAAAGATTGAGAAGGCAAAGGCCACGTTTGGTGATGAGATCAAGCCAGGCTCTTACAAGATCTAAGTAGTTCACTAAAGAGCAACCTACAGGGAGACCGACCAACTAGTTTGGCCGGTCTCTCTCTTATATTTGCTAAGTTGAGCAAAAGCACACAAACGCATAGTGCCGTTATTAGCCTTTCACAATAAGCACAATAGAAAAAACCACCCCTCCTAGGGGAAAAATTTTTAGTTCCCCCCCTATTCGGGGTGGTCAGAATCTTGTGATATCCGTTGAATTTGCAGTTCAACCTGGTGTTCTTTTCAACCTACACAACCTAGAGAGCCCTTACGTTTCAAATACAGAGTACTGACCTCTCTTGGTGTAGGAGGTGTGCAGCAGGTGGTGACTCTTCTCACCTAGAGGTTTGATAAGGAAGTTCTCATAGAGAGAGAGTATCTCACTATTCTCGTGAGACTTCCGTATCTCAAAGTTCCTATCCTCCTGATAGATTGACTCCGCACGCTTCTTGCGTATGGCCTCATTGGTGGGAATGGGCTGGCCTCCCCCACCTAGGCAACCGCCAGGGCAAGCCATGACTTCAATGAAGGCATAGGGAGATTCTCCCCGTTTGACCTGATCCATCAGGATACGTGCCTTACCCAGGCTATGGGCAACTGCTACACGCAGCGGCATTCCCTTGATATCAACCGTCGCCTCCTTGATTCCCTCCATCCCCCGCACCTCTGTAAAGTCTACAGAAGGTAAAGCTTCCTTGGTAAGCACCTCGTATGCTGTACGCAGTGCGGCTTCCATTACCCCCCCTGTGGCTCCAAAAATGACAGCAGCCCCGGTGGAAACGCCCAAGGGATTATCAAACTCTTCGTTGGGCAGGGAGGCAAACTGGATGCCTACTCTCTTGAACATCGAGGCAAGTTCGCGCGTTGTCAGGGCATAGTCAACATCTGCAAAGCGTTCGTCTTCAGAGAGATCCAGTTCCTTCTTCCAGAAGTCAAAAGCCCCGTCCATCTCGCTCCTTCCCGCCTCAAACTTCTTTGCAGTGCAGGGCATTATGGAGACGACACGGATATTTCTGGGATCGAGACCCGCCTCCTTGGCATAATAGGTCTTGGCAATGGCGCCGAACATCTGCTGGGGAGACTTACAGGTGGAAAGATGGTCCAGCTGTTCAGGGTAGAAGTGCTCAATATACTTGATCCACCCCGGCGAGCAGGAAGTTATCATGGGCAAGGTCCCCTTATTCTGGATCCGACTAATCAGCTCGTGGCCCTCCTCCATAATGGTGAGGTCAGCAGCAAACTGGGTGTCAAACACCTTTGAAAAGCCCAGTCTGCGTAAGCCTGCCACCATCTGACCTGTCACCAGAGCACCCCAAGGCATACCCATGGCTTCGCCGATACCAACACGAATGGCAGGGGCGGTCTGTACGATAGTGGTGAGATTCGGGTTTGCAATGTCAGAGAAGACCTCCTCAATATTGGAGCGCTCGGTTATCGCACCAGTAGGACAGACTAAGGCGCACTGTCCACAGTTTGTGCAGACCGAGCTACCCAGTCCCTTATCCAGGAAGGTGGAGACCTTGCTACGTAAGCCTCTACCTACGATGTCGATGGCATGCACCTCCTGAACTTGGGCACAGACCTCCACACAACGGTTGCAGAGAATACACTTGTTGGGGTCACGCACAAGAGAGGATGAGGAGTAGTCCAGAGGAAGAAGTTTCTTCTTGGTCCTTTCAAACCGGCTCTCCCTGATGCCCAACTGCTGAGCAAGGCTCTGCAGTTCACAGTTGAGGTTTCGCTCGCACGTCAGGCACTCCAAGGGATGGTTTGCCAACACCAGCTCCAAGTTAATTTTCCTTGATGCACGGATACGTTCATTGTTGGTGGTAACCTCCATGCCTGCCTGAACCATTGAGATGCACGAGCGAACAAGACGCTTGGAGTTCTTCACCTCCACCACACAGACCCCACACGACCCATGGGAGGAAACATCCTCAAGATGGCAAAGTGTCGGGATCTTGATGCCTACCTTGAGGCAAGCATCCAAGATGGTGGTTCCTCTCGCGACTGTCACGTTCTGACCGTCAATGCTCAGTGTTATCAGATTATCAGCCATGTGCAACCTCCTTGGATTCAGTGTTGCGAATATCACAACGCAGGCAACGTGAAGCCTCTAACCGGGCCTGTTCGCCCAGATAGCCCCTATTCACCTCAGAGAAGTTTCCTTTTCGTTCGGTAATCTTCAGATGCCTCGGTGCGATGGGCTTTATTGCCTCTATCTCAGAAGGAACCTCGTTGCCATAGGAGAATTCCTCAAACAGGGTAGCGAATCGCTTCTTGCTACCGGTCAGGTCATAATCAATGACTTGGGCAGCATCCTTGGCATACCCCATTGCTTCAGCGGCAGTGGACGGTCCGGTAACAACATCTCCGATAGCATATACTCCCCTCAAATTGGTCTTGAAAGAGTATCTTCCAATGGAGGCATTCCCCCTTTCTGTTATCTCAAGCCCTTCTCGGATGAGCAAGCCGTCATCGACCTGTTCCCCAATAGCCACGATTACTGTGTCACAGGGAATACGGCGGGTCTTATTCGTGGCAAGAGGTTTTCTCCGACCGGAAAGGTCATAGGGACCTCCCTCCATCTCCATAACCTCAAAGGCCTCAACCTTTCCACTATCATTTCCAATGACCTGCACAGGGGCGGACATGAAGGAGAATTTGATCCCTTCGGTAAAGGCCTCATCGATCTCGCTCTTGTTTGCAGGCAAATCCTCCTTGGCACGACGGTAGGCTACGGTAACGTCACAACCTTTTCTCCAGAGGGTACGCGCAGCATCGATAGCCACGTTTCCCCCTCCTACGATGACAATGCGTTTGCCGACATCAACACTCTCTTCCTTCTCCAGTTGCTCAAGTAGCACAGTCCCTTGCAACACGCCCTTGAGTTCGATGCCTGGGATCTGCAGCTCCATGTGACTGTAGGCTCCCACCGCTAGGATTACCACCGAGTATTCAGCCTGCAAGGCTTGCATGCTGATCTGCTTTCCCAACTCGGTCTTGAAGACAAAGGTAATGCCCAACATCTCAAAGAGCTCAAGCTCCTTATCCAGAACTTCCTTGGGAAGGCGGTATGCGGGAATCCCATAGCGCAAGACCCCTCCTGCCTTCTCATGGGAGTCATAGATGGTCACCTCATGCCCCAGCCTGACCAAGTAGAAGGCTGCTGCAAGGCCAGCAGGGCCTGCCCCTACTATGGCTATCGATTTTTCTGTGGAGGGAAGCTTTCCTTCAATGAGCTTCTTGTAAATGTCCTCTTCCCTGCCCATCTTGTACATAGTGTCTGCAAGATAGCGGTGGATTTCTCCCTGGTGGACTGCTTCGTCTATGGTTTCACGTCGACAGCGCATCTGACAGTGGAAGTGACAGATCCTCCCTATGGTCCCAGGAAGGGGGTTGTCCTGGAGCGTCGAGGCAAAGGCCTCCTCCAGACGATTCTCCTTCAATAGCTGTATGTAGGCAGGTATGTTCATATGCATGGGGCAGGAGTTAGAGCAGAGGGCTGTGATGAGGTCTTCGCACGTCCCACTCGAGCAGTGGTGACGCAGGATGTGGTCCTCATACTCTTCCTTGAAGTAGGTGAGGGTCGTCAACACCGGATTGGGTGCAGACTGCCCAAGGCCACACACGGCAGTATCACAGATGTTCAGGCCAAGCTCCTTCATCAGAAGAAGGTCACTCTCCTGGCCTCTCCCCTCTACAATGCCATTGAGCAGGGCCAACTCCTGAGCAAGGCCTTCCCTACAGGGAACACACTTGCCGCAGGACTCCTTGTGGGTAAACTCGATGAAGTACCGTGCGACATCGACCATGCAGTTATCCTGATCCATGACAACCATACCACCTGAGCCCATAATGGCACCCAAGGTATTCAGTGTCTCATAGTCAATGGGGGTGTCGAACTTCGAGGCGGGTATGCACCCTCCTGAAGGTCCTCCCGACTGCACGGCCTTGATCTTCTTGTTTGGTGATGATGATCCTCCCCCAATCTCATAGATGAGGGTGGTGAGCTTCTCGCCTAGGGGCAACTCGACGAGGCCTGTATTCTTAACCTTTCCGACTAGGGAGAACACCTTGGTTCCAGGGCTGGCACTGGTACCGATCTTTCTAAACCAAGAGCTTCCCATACCAATAATTACAGGCACATTGCACCAGGTCTCCAGATTGTTAATGGTTGTTGGATACCCCAAATATCCCTTTTGTGCAGGGAACGGGGGCTTCATGGTAGGACGCCCTGCCTTTCCTTCAACCGAGGCTATAAGGGCGGTCTCTTCTCCACAGACAAAGGCTCCGGCGCCTTCAACTATCTCTATGTCAAACGTGAAAAGGGTGTTGGGTATCTCTTTTCCGAGCAACCCAACCTCTCTGGCCTGCTGGACAGCCAGCTTCAGACGCTCGACTGCCAAGGGATACTCTGCACGTACATAGACGATTCCCACTGAAGTATGCATGGCATAGGCACCGATAAGCATCCCTTCAATGAGCATATGGGGATCACTCTCCAACTCATTACGGTTCATGTATGCGCCGGGATCCCCTTCGTCAGCATTGCAGATGAGGAATTTCTTCTCACCGTCATTCTTGTTCATCAGCTCCCATTTCAGGCCGGTAGGGAAGCCTGCCCCTCCCCGACCACGAAGCTTGGAATTTTTCACTTCCGCCAACACTTCCTCGCGGGTCATATCCCAAACAGCCTTGAAAAAGGCTGAGTAGCCTCCGACAGCAAGATACTCTTCCAAGGAAGTGGGGTCGATGAGTCCCGCATGACGTAGGACTATCTTTTTCTGAGCCTTGAAGTAGGAAATCTCATTCCATTCGGGAATATCCTCAAAGCCTTGGCCATACGTGAAATGGGTACCCAGATGGTCCCACTCCGTTACCTTGCAAAGGACACGTTCGGAAGGGAAAGATTTCTTTTCAATCGAGGAAAATATCCAAGACAGGTCCTCTATTCCCACCTTATCCAAGATGAGCAGAGGGAGATCAGGAATATATATGTTAACCAAGGGCTCATTGGCGCAGAAGCCAAAGCACCCGACACCTCTAACCTGCATATCCAATTTTTCAGAGGCCACATGGGCCTTGATCGCCTCAAGCAGTTCTCCCGCCCCATTTCCCAGACCACAGGTTCCCACTCCCACTGCTATGTCCACACATCCTGGTCTGAGAAGACGCTCACCTTTTGCCGTAAGTTCTTGTAGTAGTCGCTTCATGCTGTACCCTTCCTTGCTATAAGCTGTTTTAGAAGCGTGGATAGCTTATCACCTGTCATCCTGCTGTAGATGACCTCATCCACTGCGATTACAGGAGCCAATGCACACTGGCCAAAACAGGCTACCGTGCGTACCGTAAAGCGCATATCCTTTGTGGTATAGGAGGACTCGTCCTCCCCCTCTTCGCTTTCATGCAAGCCCAGCATCGCCATGACATCGTCAAGCAGGGGCTTAGAACCCTTGGTGTGGCACGCGGTTCCTCGGCAAACGGTAATGGTATGCTCGCCTTGGGGTTTGAGATTGAAGAAAGAGTAGAATGTTGCGACAGAATAGACCTGTGAGAGGGGCACCTCCATTTTCTCTGCTATGTACAGCAGCGCCTGCTCATTGAGGTAGGTATGTTCTGTCCTGCGCTGCACCTCCTCAAGAACTGAGAGAAGCGCACCTGGCTTGCCTGTATAGGTCGCTATGATGGTATCATAGAGCTCATTCACAAGAGACCTCCTTGAAAAGAACGAAAGACTAAAATCCCGATATATAGATACTCCTAAAAAGGGGTTGTTGTTCATCTTCGAAGGCTGATTTCCTACATAGTAAGGGAGATTGTATATCAAAGCAAATACTATTTTATATTTATGCTAGTAAAAACTCTAAAAACCATTAGTTAATGTGAGTATAGGAACATTTGCACACCTGCAAGGGTTTCAACTGGACTAAGGAAAAACCACCCTGTCTCGGGTTTGACCAAACCCTCTTGGTTTCTTATCCTAGGGGGACAAGGAGCAGCTATGAAAACCTATAGGAAAGAACTTTTCTTCAACATTCCCAAACGCAGAGGCCTGATAAACATTACTGACGAAGTGCAGAAGGCTGTGAAGGACAGCCAAGTGCAGGAGGGTCTGGTATTGGTGAATGCCATGAACATCACAGCCAGTGTATTCATCAACGATGACGAGAGTGGCCTTCACCAGGACTATGAAGTCTGGCTAGAGAAACTGGCACCAGAGAAGCCCTACAGCCAATACAAGCACAATGGGTATGAGGACAATGCTGATGCACACCTAAAGAGGACCATCATGGGACGAGAGGTGGTAGTAGCCATTACAAAAGGCAAGCTGGACTTTGGTACCTGGGAGCAGATCTTCTACTATGAGCTGGATGGGAAGAGGCAGAAACATGCCCTGATAAAGATTATTGGGGAGTAAGTATCAGGAATCTTCTTCCTCTTGGGGTTCATTGTTCACTTTTCCGTAAGCAGGTGCAGTTTCCCTGAGCATGTCCTGGCGCAGGACTTTGTTTATCTTGGTCTGGTAGCCCTTCCCTTTCGACCTATAATACTCGAGCACATCGGAATCAAGCTTGATGCTGATGGCTTTTTTGATGGGTACCACCTTGAAGTGTTCCCTTGGAACGACTCTCTCTAAAGTTGCTAGGTATGCGGGAGTAAGTTCGGGGATGTCAGAGAAATCTATTCCCCTGTTCTTAAAGTCCTCAATTTCCTTGTCAGTCCAATCTTTATTATTCCCCATAGTATATTCCTTCTTCAGCTTTCGAAGCCCGACGGGCGGATATCAACAGTATTCTACCGCATTTTTCAGTTGAACAGACGATACCCAATAGAATCGTTTTTCTGGATGCGTTGCCTCCTTTTCCGAGCCAAGGGGCTCACGTATCTCACCTTGCTTTCCCGGCACTCGCTCGGTAATGGACCATGAATGCTTCCGCTACTCTCGCTTCGTTGGGGAATCATTCTGAATCCCTCGAAGACCATATGTCCAGTATAACCAGTTCTTCAAAGTAGGCTGAACTTCGATATCTGTGAGCATATCTTCTACAATGAGTGTAAGCGTAAATTAAGTTCATATTTCAATAAAAATTGAATAATCATATTCTTCTTCCAAACATAGGAGGAGTATAT
>JAEINL010000098.1 GCA_016342655.1 Sphaerochaeta sp.
TTATTCTAGAATATTGATAAAAAAACCTTTCTATTAGAGAGAAAAACTTAAAACACATTATCGCATCCGCTTGACACGGATTTCTCAAAAAATCGCATAACCCAAATACCAGGCATACAGATCCTAGTAGAGAGACACCAAGTGTATTACTGTAGCCCCCTATCGCCTGCACTCAACTATACAGTTCTCCTTTCCTGCAAGCTGGATAGTAAGAGTATCCGTATTTATTGCTACATCACAGCTCTTCTCTCCAAGAACTTCTGTTATCTGGAGCATACTGTTAGGAATAGTAAGGGTTGAACTCTCCTCGTTCTTGTTAAGCACACACAAGACAGCTGCTTCCCTGTCATAGCGCGCAAAGACCAGACTGTGTTCATCACAGGCGAGAATCGTATGGGAAGAGGCTTGGAGCATCATCTTGTATCGCTTTCTCAGATCACCAAGAGAGGCATACAACTCATAGAATCTCATGTCCCACTGAGTCTTGTCCCATTGCATGGGATAGCGAGAATCCTCCACACTACCGTAAGGGCCCTCAAGGCCTATCTCATCCCCATAATAGAGGTTGGGCATACCAGGCAGAAGGTACATCAGCATCACAGTTCCACTGTAGACGGCAAAATCAAACTGGTTGGGTGTTGTGTGCAACCGTGTAGTGTCATGGCTATCGAGAAGATTCATCTGCATTGGATGCATCTGAGAGGGAATGCTAACAAGCTGGCTTTCCAAAGCCTCGGCAAGCTCTACTCCGGTATAGGCTCTGGTAGGCTTGGGATTATGGCCCCATCCCTCGGAGATGAAGCGGTCAGTCTCACCCATCCATGAGCGAAGCGGCCTGCTGCTACCAAAATAGTTCATTGTTCCGTCCCACATGTCGCCTTGTAGGAAAGGAGAGGCGTCAGCCCAGTCCTCACCGACCAGGTATGCCTGATCATTCTCAGCCTTTACTGCGTCCCTGACCTCTCTCCAGACCTCTTCGCACAGCTGGTCCTCCCCTCTTCTCCCCAAGACAGGAGCGACATCGAGGCGCCATCCATCCTGCAGGTAAGGCTCCTTGAGAAACTTGACCAAGACGGAGTCTTCACCCTGATAAAGGAGCTCCCTGAGTTTCTTGCTGGTGAAATTCAGCTGGGGAAGAGTAGGAACATCCTCCCAACAGGCTACAGAGCCATCATCATTGAAATAATAGAAGGAAGCTTCCTCGCTTTCCCTATCTTGCTGTGCCCTCTTCAACCATGGGTGGCCAGTCCCTGTATGGTTGAGAGAAATATCCACCACAATGCGAATCCCCGCATCATGCAGTTTCTTGGTCAATGACAGGAAAGCTTCGTCCCCACCAAGCTTCTCATCTATATGGAAAAAGTCACAGCAGTCATACCGGTGCGTTGTCATGGAGACCCCGATGGGGTTGAGATACAGGACAGTAACCCCTAAGGCCTTGAAATGCCCGATGGCATCCTCAATGCCTTTCAGGTCCCCATTGAAGAAGTCCAGGCACTTTCCCTCTTCAAATGGTAGGGGTTTTTCAGAAAATTCCCTACTCTGCACGGTCCCCCCATCGAAGGAGTACTGACCATCGGAGGCCCCTACGCTGGGGTCGCCTTCTTTGAACCGATCAGAGAAGATCTGATAACACGTGGACGATCCTACCCAAGACACTGGAACGATATCAGGCATGAGGTAAAAACTATCATAGAGAGAGGGTGGAGAGGCGGTAATGCCTTTCCTGCTGTAGTAATAGCAACGGTCACTGGCGAACAGGACAAAATACCAATACAGCTTTTCAGCAGGCATCTGTAGGGAAGCGCTGTAGAACAACCTTTGGCCTTGCTGTTCCACAGAACAAGGTTGGGGATGTTCGTTTCCATGATGGAACGGAAAGACAGCAACAGAGGAGACATCACTATCCAATCCCACCTGTATGCTTATCGTGACCGTTTCTCCTGTTTTGGGATAGAGGGGGTTTACATAGGTCTGAGTCACTGAACTGTCTACTGTTTGTCTCCACATCTGATTCATGTCTGCCTCCAAAGCTAAGACTCTCCGATTTTCGTGCTAAAGCACTACTATTAAGTCATTTACAATTTTTGAAAAAAAAGGTTGACTGGTTTAGAAAACCGGTTTAGTATTAGTATATACCAAGCAAGGTTTTCATTGCAAGAGAAACCATGGCAGGTATAACAAATTGTTCAAAGCTTTAAAAAAGCATAAGGAGAGAAACATGAAAAAAAAGTCTTATCGTTCTTCTCGTAGTATTGATGGCATTCTCAGCCACTCTGTTTGCACAGGGCGGATCTGAGGCCGACAAGGGCTATGACATCTACGTCTACAACTCCAAGGGAGAAAACGCCGCTCAGTTTGCAGCAATGTGTGCAGCCTATGAGGCTGAAACTGGTGTTCGGGTCAAGAACTTCTCAATCGGTAGCGGACAGGACCATATGGAAACCCTACGCTCTGAGATGAATAGCCGCAACATGCCGTCGGTATTCTCCATCCAGGGAATCAAGGAACTTGCTGAGTGGAGCCAGGGTGGTTTTGCTCTTGACCTCACCACCGTCACAACCGGTGACTTTGGCAAGATGGCTTCCGCTATTCCTCAGGGTCTCAGACTGACCTCTGACGGAAAGACCAGCTACGGTATCCCATATAACGTAGAGGGCTATGGTTTCATCGTTGACCGCGACATGCTCGCTGAACTCTTTGGATCCGCTAACGTGGATGCAGTGCTAGCTGACATCAAGGCCGCCACCTATGGTGAATGGGAAACCTTGGTAAAGGCAATTGACGCTTGGATTGCTGCCCCTAAAGCAACATCAGTAAAGTTGAACGGCAAAACCTACTCTTTGGCTTCCTCGAAAGGCCTACTCAGTGGAAAGCTCACCGGTGTATTTGCTGTCATGGGTGCTGAGAAATGGACCTATGGTGATCACTTCATCAACGTAGCTCTCAACGCTGTCTTTGCAAATCCAGTTGAAACCAACAAGGCTGACGAGGCCAAGATTAAGGACATGAAGGGTGCATTTCTTGCCTACGCTCAGGCTCTTGACTTGAAGACCAGCTACCTCGCAGGTGCCAAGGGAAAAGCAGTCCGTGGACAGGATTTTGTTTCCAGTGCAAACTATGGCTATGACCAGACTGTACAGATCTTTGCTGACAGCAAGGCTGTATTCTTCAAGCAGGGAAACTGGGCCTTTGGCAACATCGAAGGTGTGAACAAGGCACAGTCAGCAAGACTTGAGTTTGTTCCTGTGAAAATGCCTTACCAGAGCCAGGATGTCAAGAGAACTGACGGGGCCACCGTTGCACAACTGAACAGCTCAATTCCTGTATTTGTTCCCAACTACTATGCTGTCAACGCTTTGGTTCCTAAAGGAGAGCAGCAAAAAGCCTTTGATTTCCTTTACTGGATGAACAACAGTGTGACCGGAAAGAAGTATATTGTAGAAGAGTTCGCATTTATTCCCTATAATGCGGATCCTAAAACCACTTCAGTTCCCAATAGTCTTGGAAACTCAATCATTGACTACATTGCCAGTGGCAATACCCTCACAGCCCCTTACCAGGGTGCACCTGCTTCCTGGAGCGGAGATGTCGTCGGTCTGAGAGTCATGGAAAGCTATCTCACCAAGAGAAACTGGACTTCTGCTGATTATGAGGCAATTGCAGACTATGCCATCAAGGAATGGATTTCACTTAAGTAACCATCAAAAACCCTTAGGGGCCGGATTCGCCGGCCCCTATTTCCCAGGAGTATCATATGAATTTTTATAAAAAGTGGTTCTGGCCGTTGGTTATGCCATCCTTACTCCTCTTTACCATGGTCATCCTCTACCCTTTCATCACGGGTGTGGTTAACTCGTTCTTGGCTTGGAGGGGGACCTACTACTTCGACCCCGATACCGGCACCCGTGCGACAAGCATGTTCAACTCATTCGTTGGATTTGAAAACTACAAGGAAGCTTTCCAGGACACCCGTTTCATTTCCGCCCTTGTCTACACGGTCAAGTATACCTTTATCGCAGTTATCTTTGTAAATATTGCTGCCTTGGCCCTTGCCCTGATGGTTACCAAAATCACCAAAAGCTCTGGGCTCTACCGGACAGTATTCTTCCTTCCCAACATGCTAGGCGGACTTGCCTTGGGATTTATCTGGCAGTTCATCTTTCAGATCATCTTTACAGACATCCTGTTTTCCCCAGACGCTCTGTCCCTGCCCTTCCTACGCTATATGACACAAGACTCAAATAAGGCATTGTTTGCCCTTGCCATGCTCAGTACCTGGCAGTATGCCGGATATATGATGATCATCTACGTGGCAGGCCTGAACAACATCAGCTCTGACTACTATGAGGCTGCAAGCATCGATGGCTCTTCCTACTGGCACTCCTTTCGCAAGATCACCATCCCCATGCTCATGCCATCCTTTACCATCGTTTTTTTCATGACGATCGCCAACAGCTTCAAGTTGCTGGATCAGAACGTGGCCCTCACCGATGGAGAATTCGGTACGCGTCTTCTTGCAATGCAGATTCTCAGGACAGTCAAGGACACCACACCACCGAACTACGGTAAGGCACAGGCTCAGGCTGTGATATTCTTCATACTTGTTTCTGTCATAACCCTGACTCAGGTAGCCATTACCAAGAAAAAAGAACTGGAGATGTAACATGAAAGAATTAACCGTAGTCACCTCCAAATCAATGAATGCAAACTATTTTCTCAAGAAAAGACTCCAGATGATAGGTTTGTATGCAATGCTTACCCTTATTGCTCTCTATACCTTGGCCCCACTATGGCTCTTGTTGGTGAACTCCTTCAAAGACCAGAGTGAGATTATCAGCTCCCCCTTGGGATTGCCTACAGGCTTTACCCTCTCCTACCTTACCAATGCAGTAAAGGAAATCCATTTCTTCAAAGCTCTTCTGGTAACAGCATCAATTACCAGTATCTCGGTCCTTCTCATTGTTGTGGTCAGCAGTATGGCCGCATGGATGATGGTCCGTAACAAGAGTACTGCAAGCTATGTTGTTTTCATGTGTTTTGTCGCAGCCATGCTCATCCCTTTCCAGGCTGTCATGTACCCCCTGATCCAGTTCTTCGATGATATCAGGCTCAAGAGCGCAACTGGCCTTATTCTTATGTATGGGGGCTTCGGGCTTTCGATGTCCGTCTTCCTCTACCATGGATTTGTAAAGGGTGTACCCCGTGGGGTTGAAGAGGCTGCAACCATAGATGGGTGCAATATCTTCCAGATGTATCTGTATGTGGTCATGCCACTGCTCAAGTCGATCACCGTCACGGTGATAGTGCTCAACTCCATGTGGATTTGGAATGACTACCTCCTGCCCTTCCTGGTAATCGGTAACAGCAGTACCAAGACACTGGTTTTGGAATTGTATTTTGCGCGAATCACCGCAGGACAGTTCGGCAATCCATGGCAGCTGATTTTTCCAGCAGTACTCATCTCAATCATTCCGATCATCATCGTCTATCTCTTCTTGCAGAAATACATTGTCAAGGGGATAAGCGATGGTGCTATAAAGAGCTAGAGTATGAATACCTTCAAGAGCCGATTTGCAACAAGAAAAAGTGAGTTACTATCCCTGTGGGAGTCCCTATACCAGAACAAGAATATTGAGAGCCTCTTTGCCCTGTTCCAGGACAAGGCAAAGGTGAGAAAGCCTTCTTTGAAGGCCCTCGATACAGAGAGGATGACCCATCCTCTCTGGTATCTGGGTTCCGAAATGAACGGGCAGATGCTCTATGTTGACAAGTTCAACAGGACCTTTGCAGGCCTTGAAGAGAAACTATCCTATCTGACTTCCTTACAGGTACGCTACCTCCATCTGATGCCCTGCATGAAAATGCCCCCTACCAATAATGATGGGGGATATGCTGTGGAGGATTTCACTGCTTTTGATTCACGCCTTGGCGATACAAACGACTTTGTGTCTCTTGCCAATGCATGCAGGGAAAAGAACATCAGCCTCTGTCTTGATTTTGTCCTAAACCACTGCGCCGATACCCACCCTTGGGCCAGGAAAGCCAAGGAGGGGGATCAGACCTATAAGGATAGGTTCTTCTTCTGTAAGGACAAAACCGAGGTCGAGGCCTATGAAACTACTACCTCTGAAGTGTTCCCCCAGCAGGCACCAGGGAACTTCACCTACCTGCCAGAATCGGAAGAGTATGTGATGACCACCTTCAACCGTTTCCAGTGGGACTTCAACTATTCCAACAGTGAGGTGTTGCTTGCAATGTTGGATTCGATGCTTACCTTGGCAAACTATGGGGTAGAGGTCTTCCGATTCGACGCCATACCGTACATCTGGAAACGATGGGGTACTACCAACCGCAATTTGCCTGAGGTGCACTCCCTGCTTAGGATATTCCGTCTGGCACTTGAAATCGTGGCACCTCTGTGCATTATCAAGGGGGAAGTGGTCATGGCCCCTAGGGAGGTTGCTCCCTACTTCGGTACGGAAAAGGCTCCTGAGTGCCATCTTTTGTACAATGTATCTCTGATGGTGCAGATGTGGAACTCCCTTGCCACTCGCGATACCAGGCTCTTACAGAAAAGCATTGTCGAATTGCCCACAGATATCCCCTCATCCGCATGCTGGGTAAACTACCTGCGCTGTCATGACGACATCGGCTGGGGTATTGAGGATGAGCATTTGTATCAGCTTGGGTTCTCCCCCTTTGAACACAAGCAGTTTCTCATATCCTTCTACCTGGGCACTTTCCCCGGATCCTTTTCCAGAGGTGAACTCTACGAGTACAATGACAAGAACAAGGATGCTCGAAACTGCGGCACCTCAGCCTCCCTATGTGGCTTGGGAAAAGCCTTGGAGGAGAAGGATGTCTATCAACAGGAACTGGCCTTGAAGAGGCTTGCACTGGCACAGGTATTCATCTATCTTACCAAAGGAGTGAGTGTGCTCTATAGTGGTGATGAGATAGCGACTCTCAATGACTACAGCTATCACAATGACCCATTCTTATCCAAGGATAGCAGGAATCTGCACCGTCCCCCGTTTGACTGGAACAAGAGGGATAAGGAGAGTCTGTTCCTATTCTCTACACTCCAAAAGGTACTAGGGTACCGCTCTGGCGAATCTGATTTTCGTTCTGATTCCCTCGAGGCGGTCATCCCCTCCAATGATGTATCTGTCTTCGCACTCAAACGTGGCACAGATCATCTTATCCTGGTAAACTTCAGCGAATACCAGAAGTCAGTCATGTTCAACTACTCCGTATTCGGGTATTATCATGAAGTCTTTTCACACCGGGAACTCGTTCTCGGAAATGAACCTTTCATTCTTGGCCCCTACCAATACCTCTTGCTCAAAAGGATGTAAGCATGGATCTTCTTCAGAAACGACCGACTATCAAGGATATTGCCCGTGAAAGCGGGTACTCGAAGACTGCTGTCTCCTTTGCCTTCAATGAACCATCCAGGATTAGCGTCAAGGCAAGGGATCTCATACTTGCAACAGCTGAACGGCTTGGCTATATCCCTGACCCCATGGCCAGAAACTTCTCCCTTCGGAGGCACCTCAGCATTGGATTTCTCCTGCCCCAGATCATTCACTACTCGATGCGAAATCCCTATACGTTACAGGTAATTCAGGGGATAGGAAGTGTGTGCCAGAAGTACGGATACACCCTCACCCTAATTCCACCCTTGAATGAATCCATCACTGATGCAGTACGTTGTGCTGCAGTAGACGGGCTCATCACTATGGGAATGCAAGTGGGCATGGACGTCGTTGGTGTCATGAAAACCAGAAAACTGCCTTTCGTCACCATTGACGGAACGCCATCTGAGGATATGCCTTCAGTGAATATTCCCGATGAGTTGGCCGCCTACCAGATCATGCACCTTGTCCTGGAAAAAGGGCATAGGTGCATAGTCATCATAAGCTTGAGTGAGGATGCCTTCGACTCTGATGAAATTGAGGCAAGTGTTCCCAAACGAAGAAAACGCGGGTACGAACGGGCTCTTAAGGAATATGATCTGAGTCTCTATGACCTAGATGGAAGTGTGACCCAGATGGTCAGCGAATGTACCCTCGAAGACGGCAAGCATGCTGGACACCTTATTTCAAAACTAAAGAACAAACCGACCTGCGTCATAGCCATGAGTGACATTGTGGCCATCGGATGCATCCTCTACTTCAACGAGCATTCCATACAGGTTCCTGATGATATCTCAGTAGTTGGCTTTGACAATATCATAGAAAGCCAGCTCATAACCCCAGCCCTTACAACTGTGGACCAGCCTGCCCAAGAAAAGGGGTTTCTGGCCAGTGAAGCGCTGTTTCGCATGATACATGGAGAGGCTTTGGGATCGACCCACATGGAAATCCCTTTCAGCATCATAGAGAGACAATCACTTAAAGAGGTACCTATCAAACATGAATACTGACCAAAGAAGATATTGTGGAGTGCTCCTGCATCCCACCAGCCTGGGTGGCAAACATGGCATTGGCGACCTTGGTCCCAGGGCGTATGAATTTGTCGACTCCCTGTATGAGGCCAATGTACGCCTATGGCAGATTTTGCCCTTAGGTCCTACAGGATTTGGCAACTCCCCCTACGCTTCGCGATCGACCTTTGCTGGCAATGAGCTGTTGCTCTCCCTGCCTCTGCTCGTCAAGGAAGGCTATCTCTCCGAAGAAGCGATAGCCTCCCCTCCTCCCTTTCCCACCGACACAGTCGATTACTCGATGGTCGATGCGTGGAAGATGCCTCTGCTTAAGGAATCAGCACAAAACTTCCTAGACCAAGAAGAAAATATAGAGGAATTTACTGCTTTCTGTGATGCTAACAAGTTCTGGCTTGATGACTACGCCCTCTTCATGATTTTGTATGAGCATTATAATGATGCACGCTGGTTCAGCGTTTGGAAAAAGGAAGACGGCACATATTCCAAGGAACAGGTTGCAAAACTGCAGAAAAAGTATCTGAAGAAGATTGCACTATGGAAGGTACTGCAATTTTTCTTCGAAAAGCAGTGGCAGGACCTCAAGGCCTATGCCAACAAGCATGAGGTTTCGATCGTTGGTGATATCCCTATCTTTGTTGCCGCTGATTCAGTAGACACTTGGAGCAACATCGAGCTGTTCAAGACTGACGAGAGTGGTCACTATACTGGGGTGAGTGGTGTCCCACCAGACTGTTTCTGTGCTACCGGACAACTATGGGGCAACCCTGTCTATGACTGGGAAGCAATGAAGAAGGATACCTACAATTGGTGGATGCAGCGCATGAAAGCACAGCTTCATCAGTGTGATATACTACGTATAGACCATTTCAGGGGTTTTGAATCTTACTGGGAGGTGCCGTATGGGCACAAGACTGCAGAAAGAGGTACTTGGGTCAAGGCACCCGGAAGTGACTTCTTCAAGGAAGTGAGGACCCAACTGGGAGAACTGCCCATCATTGCAGAGGACCTGGGTTTTGTTACCCCGGAGGTCGAACAGCTAAGGGACGAGAACAACTTCCCTGGCATGCGTATCTGTCAGTTTGGCTTTTCCCGAGATATTGCTGACTGGCCGAATCCCTTTGACACGTTTCTTCCCCACAACTACCCAAGCAACTGTGTTGCCTACACAGGAACCCATGACAACAACACTGTTCGGGGATGGTTTGAACTACTTGAGGAAAAAGACAAAAAGATGGTGATGGAGTATCTTGGTTGCAACCAAAAGGATGTGGTGTGGGCTATGATACGCTCAGTGATGGCAAGCTATGCCCAGTATGCCATCTTTCCCATGCAAGATCTGTTGGAATTGAGTGCAAGGGCCAGGATGAACATTCCCTCTACCTGTGGTTCGCACAACTGGGCATGGAGGATGGACGACAGGCAGAGCTATGATACAAAGCTTATGAAGTTGGCCAACCTAATCGGCTACTATGGTCGTAGTGGCAAGTTAGCTTCAGAAGAAGAGCTGAATCACCTTATGGCACAGACAGAGAGGACAAAGGCGTAAGTTGTAAGTATGCTGATACCAGATTGTACATGCTGGATATATATACTTACGTAATCATAAAAATATAGCCCCGTAGTTGTCTTTGCAAATAGCGTTCCAAACTGGCCGGGTGTGCGGAGCGAACCCGGCCAGGGGGCGGAGCGAAGGCGGCCAGAAGGCCGCCGGAAAAATCACTTTGCTTTCTCGATGACTACAGTGTAACCATTGTCTATAAGTCGTCGCCTTATGGCATCGGTTTTTGCAAAATCACTTTGGTCTGTACAAAGGTGATCTTTCCACTCTGCAGGGGAATACTGGGTGCTAATCATCGTAGAGACGGAATTATCGTCCCTGCGTTTGATCAGCTCAAACAAAATAGATATGCAGGAATCGTCCAGTCGAGAAATAGCAAAATCATCGATGATGAGAAGTGGCATCTTTGCGTAGTAGCGTAGCCTTTTTCTATAATCACCGTTATCGCGTAGCTTCTTTTCCATGAGGTCATCCATCATCTCAAGGTAATCGACGAAAAGTGTGCGGATGTTGCGCAGGCAGGCCTCGATGCCAAATCCTTTCAGGAAGTACGACTTGCCTGCATTGCTTTCACCAAAGACTGCGACATTCAAGCCGTCGTTGATGAATTCAAAGCTTTGCAACTGGTCTATGGTCCCATCCGGATACAGCCTTCCATTGCCTGTGTGCAGTTTTTCTAGTGGTATGTCCTGTTTTCTAATCTTGCTGAGCCTTATGCGGGTCTCAAAATTATGGTTTCTTGCATACAGGTATTGCGTAGAGACCAGTTCTTTGAGGAATTGCACCGACGTATAGCCTTGGTATTCAGGTAAGCGCACCATCTGGTCAAGTTTTCCGCTCATTTCGCAAAGCCCAAGATAATCAAGCATCTCTTCGATGTCCTTAGTTTTGGCAGCCATCTTTTTCTCCTTTGCCTTTCAGCGCATCGAATGAGTATCTGCTGTCATCTGCCTTGTACAGGCCATTGGCAAGTCTTGGCGGGGCTTTCTGTTTCTCCTTACTCTCTGCTTCAAGGAACTCAGGAAATGTATTTTTAACATACCCGTAGCTGCATCTGCCTCTGGATACAGCCTCCTGGCAACAAGCCTCGAGGGCAGGCTTGCTTTTCTTTGCATGTCCAAGGACACCCAGACAAAATCTGAATCCGAAAACAGGATGGGAACCCTCCGCAAGCAGCCTGTCGATGAGCATCTTGGTGTAGGGGCCGACACCGTTTGCCCAGCTCTGGAAAAAGGGGACGCTCCACTTGCCGTATTCACGGTACTCGAGAGGGAGGTCCTCATCAATTATTACCCAGCTCTTGGGCTTGTAGGAACGTACGTGGTCGCGTATGAAGTCGCCACTCTCATTGTATACATGCACGGTGGTGGCGTTGGCACGCACCTCAAGATTGCTGTAAGCCGAAAATGGATTTTTCCTCCTACCTTAAATACGGTGGGTAAATCCGGTCAATTTATAGCTAGATTT
>JAEINL010000006.1 GCA_016342655.1 Sphaerochaeta sp.
CGGGACTTTGCCATCGGGCTTCCTTCACACGACTACTCGCATAGTCGCACTTGCCGTCGGCTAGTGGTTCTGCCTCTGGCAGTACCGCACCCACAGTGGACTTTCACCACCTAGTTATTGCCCATGCTGGGCAAACGAAAAGGAGGCGACGCCTCCTCTTTCCAGGGCTTGCCCTGGGGTATTGATACCTTTCATTTTGACAAAGGGTCTTTGTAATGTCATACTAGATTTGGTAGGGGGGGCTTGTATGAAAGAGATTCAGCTCTGCATGAGCGAAATGCGCGCTTTTTTCCAGACAGGGACAACATTGAGTGTTGCATGGAGGAAAAAACAACTGAAAGCTCTGAGGGCGAGTATCTCCGAACATGAAAGCGATATCCTCAAAGCCCTGCATGATGACTTGGGAAAATCCGACTTTGAAGGCTATGCGACCGAACTGGGCATAGTCTATAGCGAGATAGACCAACACCTAAAGCACCTAGACGCCTGGAGCAGGCCAAAAAGGGTACGCTCCACGGCCCTTTCCTTTCCCTCCCGCTCCTTCATCATCACCCAACCTCTTGGTGTGGTCTTGATCATGAGCCCTTGGAACTATCCATTCCAACTTGCCCTGGCTCCCTTGGTTGCCGCCCTTGCCGCAGGAAACTGTGCTGTGGTAAAACCCTCACGTTACAGCAGCAATACCTCACGCATCATCGTAGAGGTTCTTGCTAGGGTGTTTCCCTCTGACTATGTAACCACCTTCGAAGGGGGCAGTGAGATGAACACTGCCCTGCTGAACTACCGCTTTGACCATATCTTCTTTACCGGGAGTCCTACCGTAGGGAAGATCGTAATGCAGAAGGCAGCCCTGTTCCTCACCCCGGTGACTCTCGAGCTGGGGGGAAAGAGCCCGACCATCATCGATGAGGGTGCAAACCTCAAGCTTGCAGCAAAAAGCGTTGCCTGGGGCAAGTTCCTCAATGCAGGACAGACCTGCATAGCACCGGATTACATCCTAGTCAGGCGTGATCTGCAGCAACCGTTCATAGAGGAGCTCATCGGTGCCATCCAAAGCATGTACGGCACCGATCCTCTGAACAACAGCGAATTTCCCAAGATCATCAACCAGAAGCACTTTTCCCGCCTTACCGAGCTTCTGGGAAAGGGAACCCTTACCTATGGGGGGCAGCTCGACCCCAAGCTGATGAAGATAGCCCCCACCATCCTTACCGAACCAGATCTGCTTTCGCTTCTGATGACAGAGGAGATCTTCGGCCCAATTCTTCCTATCATCGCCTTTGACCAGTTTGAAGAGGCCTTCTCCTTTGTGCAGGAGAGGGCTCACCCCCTCGCCCTCTACTATTTCGGGAAAAACAAGATACATGAGAAGCGTGTGGTGCACACACTGCTCTATGGAGGGGGGTGCATCAACGACACTGTCCTCCATCTCTCAAACCCACACCTTCCCTTTGGGGGAGTCGGATCCAGTGGGATGGGCAAGTACCATGCCAAAGAAGGCTTTTCAACCTTCAGCCATTCAAAATCGATTCTCAAGAAATACACCTTTTTGGATATCCCTCTCCGGTACGCCCCTTTCAAGGGGAAATTCTCCCTTCTCAAACGTTTTATGCACTAAAGGAGCCTCTTATGAAACGAACCTCTGCTTTGCTCGTACTGTTCATGTTCCTATTTTCCTCTTTGGCCGCGGCCCCTGACTTCACCCAAGCCGACCTCCTTATGGACAGGGAAGAGTTCTCCCTGTGTGAGACTGAACTGATGGTGCAAAAAAGCCTTGCCACCACCGACTTGGAACAGGCGGAGGTGCTGTGGCGCCTCGCCCGTCTACAGGTCAACATCGGTGATGAACTGCCCGATGATGATAAGGATGCCAAATACGTTGAGTATGACAAAGGAGAGGCCTATGCCCTCTCTTCTGTCGAGAAGTATCCCAATGCAATGGCATACCTGTGGAAATCTTCCAACAACGGAAGATGGGGCCAGACCAGAGGGCCACTCAATGCCTTGGGAAAGGCCAAGGGTATGCTCGAGGACCTTACCCTCGTAGTCAACGAGTTCAATACACTCGATTCCACAGAGACCTGGTATGTGCTTTCCAGTCTCTATGATGAGCTTCCAGGAGGTTTCATCTCCTTTGGTAACAAGATGTGGGCTATCAGCTATATGCGCAAGGCCATGGAGACGCTGCCTACAAAGCTACTCAAGCCTGGGCACTACAAGAAGTTTGCCGAAGAGCTCTACAGCCGCAACTGGAACGCCTCCAAGCGGACAAAGGAGTTCAAGAAGATGGAGAGCGACTGGAAAGGATCGGCAACCAATCTTGAGAAATACCGCTATTATGAGGGAGTGGATTCTGGATCTGTAAAGCCTTTCTACTCCTCAGTCCTGCTTACCCAGATGAGTGACCGCCAGGAAGCCCTCATGGTTCTGGCCTATATCAAGGCAAAGTACAAGGTGTTTGCCAATCGCCAACCCAGTGATGCCGAGACGATGGCTGAAATCGAAGAACTCTACAGCAAGTGGACGTAGGCCTTGGGTAACCCTGAATAAATACGGTACAAAGGAGAACAACAAACAGGATAAAAAAGGCCTAGGGCCTCTTTCATCCTGTTTGTGTATGTTGGGTATCCCTAGGCCCTAGGTGTCAGACATGGATACGCATATCCATTCCTATGCAAAATATGCCAGAAGAGATTTTCATGCTCTCTATGAAATAGCAACAACAAGGGGGATTGCTAAAGAGGTATCGAGACGAGAAGAGCACTTTCAGTATTGTACATACCTTCCTTAATTCTGTACTAATAGTTTTTGAATCCACTCCGGGGCCAGCTGTATATTGGCTTTAAAATCATCTCCATGCACTTTTGCAAGTATAGCCCGAATTTTGGAAAGTTGATCAGAAGAGATGCTGGTTTTCCCAATTTCTTTCAGACTTGAAACCAACAATTGCATAAGCGTGTTTGTAAAGGCCAGGTTTTTTGCAGTCGTTGATTTAAATACAATTGTTCTACCATCTTTTAGCATAATCTTTCTTGGTGAACCATCAGTCAAGAATACTGCCACAGTAGGAACCTGCGTTGATAGTCCAAGCTTGTACATGGAATAGGAGCCAGAGGGTGCTATTCTTGATTTTTCTTTGAATGCTATTGCTTGAACAATATCATCAATGGATGGCGTCACATTCTTCTGTAATAATTTCGAATACCTTGGGTACAGGTAGATTCCAGGGCCAAGTCTCTCAAGCAATCCCTCTGTAATGAAACGTGACAACAGTACACGAAGCACTGCTTTGTCTTTACATATAAAAACATCGGAAAGGAAGATAGTTCCCCTTTCCATATTCTGTATCTGATTTCTCAGTTGCTGTGTTTGTGAGAATTCTTCATCTTGTTTCATATGTTATGATTTTATCATAAAAAAGTAACAAGTCAAGAGAATACCTTGTTGTACAGCATAAAAATGTCATAAAACGAAAAAAACCATTGCTAAGCAGCGACTTTGCAAGTGGAGGTAAGGGGAATTGAACATCCATCAAAACCACGAAACAAGTGCATGTATCTACTCCGATAAAGATACGTGAGTATAGTTCCCTTTACCTTTTTGCCAATAGAATACAACTATACTATTGGTGGGGAGGAATGCAATCGGGTTGTGTAACATCCCACTGATTGTTTTTTTGGGCTTTGATAGTTGTAGCGTCTACGCTAGAACTACTTGCTTCGGATATTAAGCCATTACTCTGGCATGCTGGTATTCTTCAATCATAGGTTAAGCTGATTATGTACCCATGATCGTTACCCCTTGCCTTTCTGCTGGAAGTGAATTTTGAAATTCGGACTTCCCCTTTTCGCAATATCCGCAACAATATCCTTCTCTTTGTCACAAACAGGTAGGCAATCCTAATATCCACAGGTTTGTAAATATTCAAGTAAAACCCAAAGAAGCCCATCTGTTTGGGTTTTTCCTAGGGATGAAATTCGTTTCATAACGGATGTATCCCTTGGGACAATGGCTACTGCTTGAATTTCCATTCTCCATGGGGCAGACCCCGACGGGAAAGCTTTTTCTGACGCCCATTATCGCTTTCAGACTTGCCCATAATAGGCATCCTTGCCGTGCTTTCTCAAGAAATGCTTGTCCAGCAGAATCTTCTGCATATCCTCTTGCTGTTGGTTGTTGAGCATCATCGTATGCCACGCCATCATGGCAACCTCTTCCAGGACAACTGCATTATGCACCGCTTCAGACGCATCCACACCCCAAGAAAAGGGTCCGTGACTGTGCACGAGCACAGAAGGCACAGCTACTGGGTCCAGGGTGGAGAATCTCTCTATGATGACATTTCCTGTCTCCTCTTCATAGGATCCTGTTATCTCCTTTTTGCTCATCTTCCTGGTGCAGGGGATCTCTCCATAGAAATAATCGGCATGGGTGGTTCCCAAGGGGGGGATGGATTTGCCTGCTTGGCTGAAGATCGTCGCCCAGCGGCTGTGGGTGTGGACAATCCCGCCAATGTCTAGAAAGGCACGATAGAGGGCAAGGTGCGTAGGGGTATCGGAAGAGGGTTTGTACTTCCCCTCTACCTTTTCGCCACTAACGAGATCGATGACGACCATGTCCTCGGGCTTCATGAATTCGTAGGTTACCCCTGATGGCTTTATCACCATCATCTGGGCTTGCCTGTCGACTGCCGAGACATTGCCCCAGGTAAAGGTCACCAGTTTGTACTGGGGAAGTTGCAGGTTAGCCTCGTATACTTGCTGTTTCAGTTGTTCCAACATGGGTAATCACTCTCCTTGACAGTGCAGATTCTAGGTTATTCTACGCTTGTCCATAGAACTATACAACAATCTTTTTACCGTAACCAGTCCCATGATATCCTCTTTATTCACTACAATGAGGATATTACCCTTACTATCCTGCATCATCTCAAGGGCATGATAGAGATTGGAGGTAAGGGGGATGGTGATATTTTTCTTGTTGACCAGAGGCTCTATACGTTCACTCTGCTCGGGCTTTGCCGTGTAGAGCTCCTTGTAACTTATAGTTCCCAACACATCCTTACAGTCGATGACAGGAAGCACACCAAAATTATGCTTGTGCATAAGCTCAAGTGTCTCCTTCACACTGGAACTGGAGGAGCAAGAAACAATATCCTTCTGCATGATCTGCCCTACGGTAATCATCTTGAAGGTTGAGATACGTTTGTCAAAATGTATGTTAATTCCCCTTCTAGCAAGCTTTTTCGTGTACATGGTATCCTTGTACAAAAGCTTGGTCACAAATTGGGACAACATGACGCCCAACATGAGAGGAAGCATGATCTGGTAGTTTCTCGTCATCTCAAAGATCATGATGATGGAGGTAAGCACTCCACCGGTGACACCTGCCATTACAGAGGCCATCCCTACTATCGCGTAGGCGGCAACAAGGCCTGTGGAACCAGGGAAGAGCATGTTTGCCACAATTCCCACAGAACCGCCAAGGGCTGCTCCCAGAAAGAACGAGGGAGCAAAGATCCCTCCCGATCCCCCAGAATTTAGAGTAAGGGTACTAGCAAGGATTTTCAGCACAATGAGGGAGAACAACATAACCAGGGAGTGTATCTCATTTGCCATAATGCCATCTAAGAAGTCATAGCCCAACCCATAGACATAATAGGAACCGAAAGCCTCCATGGAGATCAAGCCAATACAGCCGACGAGCGCTCCACCTACCAAGGCCTTGATGACTGATGGGATCCTGATCTTTTTGAATAAGTCCTCCACAAGATAGACCGAATGGATAAAGGCAACGGAGAGCAAGCCTGCTGCCAACCCCAACAGGGCATAATTCAGCAGTTCAAAGGAAGAGACCATGATAAATTGGGGAATGACAAAAGCAGGATGGGTGCCCAGGATCATAGTTGATATGAAAGAGGAGACGATGGAGGAGACGACCAGGGGGATGATGGTCATGAGGCTGTACTCAAAAAGTATCAGCTCCAAGGCAAACATCACCCCGCCGATGGGGGTGTTGAAAATTGCGCTGATTCCCCCTGCTGCCCCTGCCCCTACCAGAATGATGGTTTCCCGGGCGTTGAGCCCTAAGAGCTGGCCCAAAGTCGATCCGAAGGACGAACCTATCTGGACTATTGGACCCGCCTTTCCTACCGAACCACCGCTTCCGATGGTAAGAGCCGATGCAAGGGTTTTTACCAGGGCAACAACTGGCCTGATCTTCCCCTTATTGTTTGCAACAGCGACCATCACCTCAGGAACCCCATGGCCTTTTGCCTCGGGAGCCCATTTCTCTGTGATGAAATTAGCCAGGGCAATACCTACAGCTGGGATCAGGATAATCAGTTTCCCCCATGGGGAGAGAGAGGGGTTATGCCTGAAGGAGAGTGTTCCAAAAAACAGGAGGTTGTGGAAGAAATCAATGAGAATCTGAAACCCAATGGATCCGAAGGCAGCGACAACGCCAACGAACACACAGAGTAAACTCAGATATAGGGTTCTCCATACCTGCTTATTCTCCTCAAATAGGACTCTTTATGGTTGAGAATCTTCCTTTTGCCCGAGTTTACTCATATTTCCTACCCTATATAAGGCCTAAAAATACTCAACGCTTCCATATTGTTGGTGAAACCCCATTGTAAAAACAAAGAGGACAAATGTCCATTAAGGCTAGGATAATTATTTGCAATGGCTACAAGAAATGGTACTGAAGAAAACCGAATCAGGGCCATGATCTGGATTATCAGCCTCAAAATAGGGAGTGTCTTCAGCACCCTCAGCATCGGATGGGCTGGGAGAAACGCCCTTTATTGTTGTCTTTCATTCCAATAAGAACTGTCCTGACAGCACGTTTCTATGCCAAACAGTTTCAAGCAGTGGAGAACATACAGGAAAAGGCTGTTGCACAACCTGTCATCTATTTTTCTTTAAGGCTTGATGACATAATAATAGCCATAGGTATAAGTCCAAGGCCGACAATACTGCATACTTTATACACAAGATCCAGTCCGATGGTATCTCCCATATAACCGATTGCCAAGGCAATAAAGGAACCGACACCAAAGTTTACAGACATGTACATACCGTTCATGAATGTGGGCATGGACGTATCCGTATCCTGTACTGTTGCAAGCAGTACCGGGCCGCTGGCAAACATAAAGAATCCGAGAAAGGAAAGAAAGACCATACTGTTGAAAAAACTGAATAGTCCCATAAAAAGAACCGTTCCCATTGAGGACAACAGCAGTGTTCGCTTTCTACCTATTTTGTCAGATAAAGGCCCGGCCAGAAAGGTCCCCACTACTCCGAATCCCTGAAGGATAGAAAGTGAGACTCCTGAATACCATAGGGATTCTCCCTTTCCTATCAAATAAACGGGCAAATACAATACCAGTGCAGTTTTCATGGCGGAATTAAACATAATAAATCCAGCTAGAGCCATAAAAAAGAATCGGTATTCCTTGAGAAGCTTCTTTGTATCTCCCTTTAAAGGTTCCTGCCTATGTGTGTGGACCGGCGTATAGTCTCTCAGTTTATAATAGAGGATCAGGGATGCAACAATCCCCAGCGGCATCAATTTCCAGGTCTCCTCAAGTGACCAGAATGATACGGCAGCAGTAGCAACAAGGGGACCGATGGTACGGGCCAGTTCACCTCCGACCATATACCAACTCATACCGGTTCCCACATTTTCCCCTGAGGAATCACGGACAATGACCGGAGAGGGGACATGAAAAAATGCCGAGGATATTCCCGAGACAAAAAGTAAAAAAAACAACATAGAAAAGGAGCTTGCCAGCCCGATTAGACTCATGGCTATTGCAGTCACTCCCGGGGTAATAATAATAAAATATTTCACACCCTTCTTTTCGGCTATAAGAGCTAAAAGAGGATTAAAAAGAGTAGGAGCATTTCGTACCACTTGAAGAATTGCTGCCGCAGAGAGAGGAATATTAAGCTTGGCAATTAGCAAAGGGAGAAGGGGTGCAAAAAAAGCCGCATATATATCATGAATATTATGCGCCAGAGCAATAGTCAACACTCGTGTCTTGTAGAATTTTTTTACCATTACCTCTTATATCAGTTTTTTTGCCTTTTGTCTGTTTGATCCATAAAAAAGTATCTGGCCCATGGCTCAATATGATCCAGATTCTGATCGTAGGCTTCCCCGTCATTAACACCTTCAATTCCTATACCATACAGTCCATCTGGTGTCAGGTTTTCAAAGAGACGATCAAGACTATCGACCAGATATTGGTTCTTTATCACCTATTTCCTCCTTTTACTTGACGAAGGTGGATAATCATCCTAGTATATATTTGTATATATTCATATAATGATATATAGGAGAATCAGTACATATGACACGAACATGGGATCTGGAAAATCTTGACTGTGCACACTGCACCTCTGAAATCGAACGCAAACTTTCCTTGGAAAAGGGGGTCAAGGAAGCACGCCTTGACAGCATGGCCAAAAGACTCACCATTGAGAGTGAACAAGACCAAGATTCTCAGTTCTGGGAAAACATCGAGCAGGTTGCAAAGTCAGTAAGCCCTACCCTGCTATTACAGAGCCTTGGAGAAAAGAGCTCAAGGACGTGGAAGGTTGCAGGCTTGGATTGTGCCTCATGCGCAAACAAGGTCGAACGCTCCATAGCACAGATGGATGGAGTCTCTAGTGTCTCGCTGGACTTCATGAGAAAGAAGCTCGTCGTCAAGACAGGGGAGACAGAGAGTGAATCGTTTTGGAAGAGCGTGACAGAAGCAGCAAAAAAGGCTGAGCCAGGCATCTCATTGGTGAATGAAGATTTCAAGACTGCAAAAAGATCTTCTCCTTGGAAAAACCTCAAGCTTGCTAGGCTTGTCTTCTCACTCGTGTTGATTCTCGGGGGATTCCTTGTGGGAAACCCACAATTCTCCCTGTATTTCCTCATAGCCTCCTACCTTGTAAGTGGCTACGATGTTCTCCTAAAGGCAGGGTCGAACATCCTCAAAGGAAGGATATTCGACGAGAATTTCCTCATGAGTATAGCCAGTCTGGGAGCGATGGCCATCGGAGAGTTCGGCGAAGGCTCTGCTGTCATGCTCTTCTACCAGATAGGGGAGTACTTCCAAAGCTCTGCAATCGACACCTCCAGAAGGTCAATAAGTGAAGCTATGAACCTGAAAAGTGAGTTTGCCCGTCTGGTTTCACAGGACAATTCGGTGGTGAAGAAGGTTGCCCCTGAAGAAGTTGCTGTGGGATCGCGACTTCGCGTTCTCAATGGTGAGAAAATTCCACTCGATGGGATCCTACTGGAAGGCAGTACCTCTCTGGACACCAAAAGCCTCACAGGCGAAAGTGTTCCTCGCTTCGTAGAGGCTGGCTCTGCTGTGCTCAGCGGTTCGGTTAACCTTGGCTCTGTTGTCGATATTGAGGTTACCAAGGTCTATAGTGAAAGTACGGTGACCAAGATTATGGCCTTGGTGGAGGATGCCAGCTCGCATAAGGCCCCCACCGAGCAGTTCATCACCTCTTTCGCCCGTTATTACACTCCCCTTGTAGTCGCTCTTGCCGCAATGATAGCCATCATCCCCACCCTCTTTGTAGGTGACTTCTCTACCTGGCTCTATCGTGCCCTGGTGTTTTTGGTCATCAGTTGTCCCTGCGCTCTGGTGCTATCTGTTCCTCTAGCCTACTTTGCAGGTATCGGCAAAAGTGCCAAGTATGGGATCCTTGTAAAAGGGGGCAACTATCTTGAAGAGCTGAGCAAACTCGAAGTCATGGTCTTTGACAAGACAGGGACCCTTACCAAAGGTGATTTCTCCCTTGTTGGTGTCTCTCTCAATGAAGGCACCTCCTTTACTGAGACAGAAGCAACAAGGCTCATCGCCATCCTGGAGAAGAGCAGTAATCACCCTATTGCAAAAGCGCTCTCTGATCAGGGAATCTCTGAGGGGAAAGTCCATGCACAATCGGTAACGGAACTTCCTGGAAGAGGTATTGTGGGAACCGTTGAGGGAAAGAGCCTGGTTGCCGGCAATACCCGGCTCCTGCAAGAGAGAGGCATTGCCCTTCCTGCCTACTTTGATGAGGGGCAAGAGAGCTCTGAGAGCTCTGTCCTTTTGGCAGTTGACGGCTTATTTGTAGCCCGATTCATTGTTGAGGACACCCCAAAACCCCATGCAAAGAAAGCCTTGGAACACCTGAAGGCCTTGGGCATCAGACGCACAGTCATGCTCAGTGGGGATATGCAGGTAGTTGCAGAAAAGATAGCACGCCAGATAGGCCTGGATGAGTTCCAAGGCGGGTTGCTTCCCTCCCAGAAGGTGCAGGCCTTTGCCAAGCTGGAAAGGGAGTCAGAACATACAGCCTTTGTAGGGGACGGCATCAACGATGCCCCGACACTGGCAAGGGCCAAGGTGGGTATCGCTATGGGGGGTGCAGGCAGTGATGCAGCCATTGAGGCCGCAGACATTGTGATCATGACCGACGACATCCTCGCCATCCCGATGGCCTTGCGAATTGCCAGGAAGACCAAGAGGATCGTAGTGCAGAACATATCGTTTGCCCTGGGGGTGAAGCTGGTCACCCTGGTGCTCGGGGCCTTGGGCCTTGGGTCTTGCCTCCATGTGGTGGGCTGTCTTTGCTGATGTGGGGGTCGCATTCCTAGCAATCCTGAACTCCATGCGCATCCTTTTGGGTGATCCTTCGCGTTGATTAACCTGTCCAAATGTGATATATTACCGCAGACTGCTGAAGGATATACCTATGAATGAGAAACTGACACGAAATATCGGAATAATGGCACATATTGATGCTGGAAAGACTACCACCACTGAAAGAATCCTCTTCTATACAGGGGAGAACCATCGCATCGGTGAAGTCGATCATGGTGAAGCTACTATGGACTTCATGGAACAGGAACAGGATAGGGGCATTACCATCGCAAGCGCCGCCACCACCTGTTTCTGGAAGGGCCACCAGATCAATATAATCGACACCCCCGGACATGTGGACTTCACAGCCGAGGTTGAACGCTCGCTGAGGGTTCTCGACGGAGCGATCATGGTCATTTGTGCAGTAGGCGGTGTCGAACCCCAGTCTGAGACGGTATACAGGCAGGCCGATACCTACAGTGTCCCACGAATCGCCTTCATCAACAAGATGGACCGCCTCGGGGCCAACTTTGAGGAAGCCCTCAAGGAACTGAGCTCAAAGCTCGGGGCAAATCCCATTCCCCTCTTTCTCCCTGTGGGTGCGGAGAACCAATTCAAGGGTATCATTAACCTGATGAACATGAAGTTCATAACCTATGACGCCGGAGACCAGGGAAAAACCATCGTGGAGAATGAGATCCCCCTTGCAATGGCAGACGAGGCCCTTGTGTGGAGAGAAAGGCTCATAGACAGCGTAGCCTCCTTCAGCGACGAAATCACCGAACTCTATTTTGAGGGTGAGGAAATTCCTCTGGAACTCATCATGGCAACCTTGAAGAAGGCAACCATTGAGAGAAAGGCTCTTCCTGTCTTTGTAGGATCCTCCTTGAAGGACATTGGGGTTCAGTCCTTGCTTGACGGTGTCATTGAGCTGTTACCCTCCCCTTCAGAAGTCCCTCCCCTGGTGGGCATAAACCAGAAATCAGGCAAGAACGTTGAAGTAATCTACGACAAGGAAAAACCCCCTCTTGCCCTTATCTTCAAGATCCAGGTGGACAGGGAGGCCGGACCTCTTTGCTTTGTACGGGTGTACAACGGGACCTTACGCAAAGGGACTACCATCATGAACATCACCAAGAAAAAGCGCGAACGGATCAACAGGATTATGCGCATGCATGCAAACCGCCCAGAGGATCTCAGCGAGCTTGAAGCTGGGGACATCGGGGTGATAGTGGGCTTCAAGGAAGGCAGGACAGGGGACACCATTGGAAGCGAAGGGGCGCAAATTCTGCTTGAAGAAATGCACTTCCCCACCCCAGTCATCTCTGTAGCCATTGAACCAAACACCCTCAGCGATGGGGACAAGCTACGTTCGGCGCTTTCCATCCTTAGCCAGGAAGACCCCACCTTTACCCATCGCGACGATGCAGAAACTGGACAGCTTATCATCAGTGGGATGGGAGAGCTTCACCTCGATGTGCTGGTCACCCGCCTCACCAAGGAGATGAAGATCAAGGCACGAGTAGGAAAACCGCAGGTTACCTACCGTGAGTCAATCCTTGTTTCTGCCAGTGGCAGCGAGCACTTCTCAAAAGTCCTTGCTGGCAAGGAAAACACTGCAACAGTCGCCCTCACAGTACGCCCTTTGAGCAGGGGAGGCGGAACGAACTACCTCTGTTCTGCAAAAACAAGAGGCATCCCAGAGATATACACAGAGGCTGTCAAACGCGGGGTTACCAACTCCTTCAAGAGTGGTATTCAGATGGGCTATGAGATCTGTGACCTTGAGGTAGAGGTTACCTCAATCGAATACAATGAACTGACCGCATCTGAGTTTGCATTTGAAGCCTGTGCTGCAATGTGCTTTGATAAGGTCGCACAGCAGGCCAGTCCAGTTCTCATGGAACCGATCATGAAGGTCACCATCGCAGTACCTTCCCTTTTTGTTGGGGAAGCCATCTCCAGCCTCACCAGCAGAAGCGGCTTGGTGAACAGTATCGAAAGCAGACCAAACGGAGAATATATCCATGCACAAGCTCCACTGGCACAGCTTTTTGGCTATTCGACGGTCCTCAGGTCTGCAACTCAGGGAAGGGGAACGTTCTCCATGGAGTTCAATCATTATGCACAGAAGCAGCATTAATGTCTAAAAGCATTAAAAATGGCAGGGCGACCCCTTGCCTAATACGCATTTCCATGTCTAAAATATTAGTGATGTAATGACTTAGTGAAAAATATAGTAGTACTAAACACGTTTAGTATCGACTGAACAGTGATTACTGATAGAGGAGTACAACATGGCTAGAACTTACAACTTACAGGACATCTTCGCAAGAAACTTGAAAGAAAGACGTCGAAAACTTGCTTTGACACAGGCTCAACTCGCTGAAAAGATTGGTGTTTCCACATCTTTTGTGACTGAGATTGAGACATCAAGGAAGGCCCCTTCCTTTTCAACAATTGAGAAGATCAGCGCAGCTCTTGACGTCCCTTGCTGGACCCTGTTTTGTGAAGACGGAGACAAACTGCCCAATGACGTCACGGTCATGGACCAGTTCGCTTACAAACTCAAACAAGACATCAATCACATCATCGATGCCAATGTGAGTTTTACAAGGTAACGTATACAATCATCTCTATCCCCTAGATCATACTACAAGGATTATGTAGGCTTATCGCTGTGCGGTAAGCCTGCATATTTTATCGGTAGGTATTCAGGGTTTTCTGACCCGTTCTTTCCCTGTACCGCATACCAACTCAATTGAAGGGTTACCCAATTATTCTTGTAAACATACATTTCCATGATAGGATCCTATCCTATGAAAAAGCTCCTACCCCTACTGATTCTCCTCTATTGCACCTCACTGTCTCTCTTTGCCCTGGATGTGGTGACTCTCTGTGATGCGACTGTGTTCACAGGAGAGGTTTCTGCATATTCAACTCTGGGAAAGATTAGCATACGTGAAGAGAATGGAACTATCGTTTCCTTCTCTTCACTTGAGGTTCTCTCCATTGAGAAACTAGGGATAACCAGCAATCCTTTAGCATTTGCCCTTGCCCCCTATATACATTTCCATGCAGGACAAAAAAACTCTTTGACTATATCCCTCCCCGCTTTACCTATCGCGGAGTAAGCTACACTATGGAGACAGAGTGGGGCATGGGCTCTGATATAGCAGAGTTCCTTGCATATCTTACCGAAGAGCATCCTGATCTTGATGAGAACACCCTCTCTCTCATACGAGAACTAGGGTGGAAACAGAAAAGACAGAACACCAGCGTAGGTATAGCGGGGATGCTGATCGGGAGTGGTACGATCATGACCTTTCTCCCCTTGAACCTCGATGACATCCAAGCGACTCCCAACTGGGCGATAGGGGTCTCCCTAACGGGGTTCTCCCTCAATGTCATTGGGGTGGGTCTGCTCATAAGCAACCTGTTCGTCCATCAAAAGGAATACCCACAGCGTATCGCAGATTCCTTCAATGCTTTCATTTTCAGGGAGAAGTAAGGGCTTCCAAGACTTCTCCTACAAAAAACCATCCCATTCTTTATGCGCAATCATAGCTGTGGGCAAGCTTGTGTAGATACCTTTGCCTGAATACACAGGTAAACTACCTTTCTCTTCATCCATATATGTTCTTACAGATACTAAAATTGCATGGATTAACCCTTGGAAACAGTTGTTAAAAAGAATTCTTTTGACATATGAGGTTCTGGGGCTTACCATTGGTTCATGCATTTTATGTAGACACCGGGTACTTGACGGTGATCAAAGGAGGACTTATGAGCGTTGTCAGCACAGACCTGAGGAATGTTGCCATCATCGGCCACAATGAAACCGGGAAAACTACTTTAGTGGAACAGATGTTGTTCTATGCAAAGGTGATTTCCCGGGCAGAAACTGTAGAAAGTGGAAGAACCACCAGTGACTTTACTGAAGAGGAGATTACTAACAAGATATCCATTCACGCTTCCCTCGTATCCCTCAATTGGGAAGGAAAGACCCTCAATATTCTTGACACTCCGGGAACAGCAGGATTTATCGGAGAGACCATCTGCGGATTTCGTTCGTGCGAATCAGCCCTGATGGTAGTGGACGGACGCAATGGGGTTCAGATTGAGACCATCAAACTATGGCGTCACCTTGATGAGAGAAACAAACCACGTGCTGTGTTCATAAACAAGATGAACCGTGACCGTGCTGACTATACAGCGGTATTGGAAAACCTAAAAAACACATTCAAGACAACCTTCGTTCCGGTAGTAATCCCCATGGGTGCAGGAAAAGAGTTCAAAGGTGTCATCAACCTCATTGAAAACCAGTGCTATGTGCTTGGTGATGACGGCAAGGAGAAAACCATAGATATTCCTGAAGACATGCATGAGTATGTCGAAGGATATCGAACCTCCCTCATTGAGAATGCAGCAGAAGGTGCTGACGACCTTATTGAGCGATACTTCGAGGTTGGAACCCTGGACAAGGATGAGATCAGGCGCGGTCTTCGGGAAGGCCTCGACCAGAACCGTGTCGTACCAGTTTTCTGCGGTGCTGGAGAACTTGGTCTGGGCATCACCAGCATGCTGAACTTCATCCGCTATAACTTCCCCAAACCTTTGGGGAAAAACGAATGGGTATATGACAAGGAAGGGAATGTTACGCCCTACCCCATCAAAGAAGAGGGGCCTGTGAGTGCGGTAGTGTTCAAGACCACACTCGACCAGTTCAGCGGCAAGCTCAGTTTCCTCAAGGTAGTGACTGGCACCCTTACCGGTGACATAGAGCTGTACAATCCATCATTAGGCAAGAAAGAGCGGTCAGGCAAGGTCTACAGGATGATAGGCAAGAAACTTATTGAAGTTGATTCCCTTGCTGCTGGTGATATCGGCATCATAGCAAAGAGCAACATCGCGGCCACCAACTCAACCCTACTGGAAGATCACGAGTCGAAGTTCAAGTTCAAGAAGGTCGGCTTCCCACAGCCCATCTATGCCCTGGCCATCTCCGCTGACGACAAGAAGAGTGAAGTGAAGATGAACGAAGCCTTGCATAAGGTCAAGGAAGAGGACCTCACCTTCATGATCCACTTCAACGAAGAGACCAAGGAGAGTGTTGTTTCCGGGATGGGAGAACTGCATATCAATATGATCCTCAACAAGATCAAGGACAAGCAGAAGATTTCCATCCAGACAAAGCTTCCCCGCGTTGCCTATAGGGAGACCATCACCAAGAAAAGCGGTGTTGTGGAATACTCACACAAGAAGCAGAGCGGAGGACACGGCCAGTATGCAAGGGTCCTCATTGAGATTGTGCCCATTGCACGCGGTGAACAGTATAGCTTTACCAACGCCATCAAGGGAGGATCGGTCAGCAAGGGCTATATTCCAGGCATCGAGAAAGGTCTGCATGAGCAGATGCTGGACGGATTTTTGGCAGGCTATCCTGCTGTTGATGTGGGTGTCACCCTTGTCGATGGTAAGGAACACCCTGTTGACTCCAGTGAAATGGCTTTCAAGCTTGCGGCTAAGGGAGCGTTGAAGCTTGCCATGGCCAAGGCAGCACCTGTGCTGCTTGAACCAATTATGAAGCTTGGTGTATTCATTGAAAATGAATATCTTGGGGACATTCTCTCAGACCTCTCCAGCAAACGGGGAAGAGTTCTGGGACAGGAGGAAATCGGACATCTGCAACTGGTAAAGGCCTTGGTTCCACAGTCAGAACTGTTGAACTATGCCATTGACCTCAAGTCAATGACCAGTGGCACGGGGAGCTTTGAGATTGAATTTGATCACTACGAGCCGTTACACGGCAAGCTTTCCGATGAGGTCATTCAGGCCTACAAGGATTCCTTAGAGGATGAGGAGTAGGCATATGGGGGACAATCAGAAATTGTATTTGTTTTTCTGATTGCTTGAGAGTGAATTTGTACTGAATTTGGAAGGGAGCTTGCGGCGGCAAGCTCCCTTCCCTCTTGTTGGCTTTGTATGGATTTTCTCATAGCCGAGAAGAATTTCACCACATTTTCAACTGGAGCATGGAATACAGGAGTCTGGTTAAATTTCTGTGCAGTTTGCTCACAAGAACGAAATGGTCAGTATTTCTTTGAAGCCTTATGAAGGAAAGGTTGTTGCTGTATAAGGGAAACTACCCGCAGGGTACATCCTGCAACCCCTTCGGATACTTTTTGTACAATTTTCTCCTTGAAAGTATTCACCAAAGTATATATGATGAAACTGTCATATTATGACAGTTTCATCATATATTTAGGTTGATATGGAGAGTATCGGATGAACAGATTGGTGAAAAGAATTCTCGAGACTGTACCGGTTCCCGTTTTCACAACACTGGAAATTTCCTCTCTTGTCCCCGGTTCTGCAGATACCCGATATGCATTGGTCAAGCGATCTATCGCCGACGGTGACATCATCCACATCAAGAGAGGCCTCTATACCTTGGCTCCGCTGTATCGTAAGGGGACGATAAACCCATACACAGTTTCACTCATGATTCTCGGTCTCTCCTATATCAGCCTTGAGACAGCCCTAAGCACCTGTGGCTGGATCCCTGAAGCGGTCAGGACCGTTACCGCTGTGACATCCCGCACTTCCACAGAATTCATAACACCGATCGGGCATTTCACCTACGAGAAAGTTCCCCAGAAAACTCTGTTCGCTGGTGTCCAGAGGCTGCAGGATGCTTCAGAAAACGTATGGTTCCAAGCAACACCTTTAAAAGCACTCGCTGATTATGTGTATCTACATGGGTACGAGTGGACTTCAAGCTTGCCACTTAGAGAATCCCTGCGTATCGATGAAGAGAGCTTGCGTGAGATTGCAGAGACCGATTTTCTTGAATTGGAAGGCAATTATGCAAACCGACGGGTAGTCAGGTTTCTCCAAGGATTAAGAAAGGAGCTGTTCCCATGAGCATACGAATAATCGAACAGAGGCTGAAGTCATATACCGTATCTTCTGAGATTGAAGAGATGCAGGCCTTGCGGGAAATAACCCAGGAGATACTTCTCGCATCATTCCAATCAGCGAGCAATTCTCCATAGATGTATGGAATAAAGAGGTGTTCATCCAACAACTTGATAAGCTGTAGAGTTGATCTTCACTGTCCCGAGGACAGTCTCATCCACGGTCAGGTCTGAATACCGTTTTTCACCTTTAGGCCATACATTAAGACTACGAGATGGCAACTAGCAGGAAAGGAAAAATAGGTAAGGATTCTTTACAGTCCCAGCATCGCCTCTGCCAGCGAAGTGTCTATCAAAAGATGGTTTGCATACCCCTTCTGTATTGCCAGACGTACCAACGGAGCCTTATGCGCTCCTGCAGCGGCTATGATGATCTTGCACCCACGGTCAGCCTTCTGCCCTAACAGCTTGAGGTTGATTGACTTGATAAGCGATGAGGAACTATCACTTCCAATGGGAGAGACAAGGGCGGGACAGTCAATGACATCCCCCTCCTTATCCAATAGATAGTAATTCAAATCCCCTATTGCACCACTATGGAGAATTCCCTCCAGTTGGGAAGAACCCATCGATGCTGTGATCATCTGGGTATACAACCCTTGCTTGGAAAAGGTTCCTATTCCTAGCAATGCAGCATCAGCGAGCTGCATTGCTCCAAACACCTCAGCCTCTGATGTCGGGTTCGATTCTGAACACCGCCCTTCATTGCGGTATCTATAGGATGATATCAATGAAGTGGCTGTTATGGAGAAGTCAGCAGGGGTCATGGTGAAGTTCAAGGGAAAGAGCTGCAGATTCCCTATGCTACCCCGCTTCATGTGATCCAGGATGCGGGCAACGGTATACCCGTTGCTGACACCAAGGGAGAATCTGTCGGAGTCTCTTGCCCACGTTTCTATCCACAAGGAACCAAACCTACCCAAGATCATCTCCTTGAGAAGCTGCATTTTTACCGGTCTGGTCTCCACTACCTGGACGCACTCCCTATTCAGACCCGTAATTTCGGCCACACTTTGTTCCATGGCCTCATCACGAACAGCGCTTCGAATCCTCCCATCAAGCTCACCTCTGAAATAGGCGTCCCTGATAAGATTCTCAATGCCACTGACTGGGGCTACGTGGGAGAATGCTTCGGAACCGGAACCTGCAAATATTTCATTGATAAAAACCTTCTCAGAAGAGAGGGAATGCTCAAGCCGGCTCGCCAAGGCTTCCTTTGGCAAGGAAGAGAGTCCAAGGAACTCAGAAAACTCCAATGAATAGAACTCACAAATGGCATTGAGGTTCTCAATATTGGAGCAGTAGCTCTTCTCCCAACTCTGATAGGTTCGCAGTGGCACCTGCAGAGCGTCTGCCACAGTTGTCTGTGAAAGCTTCTGAAAAAGGCGCAGTTCCCGGATAAGGGTGGTAACTCGGTCCAATAGGGTATTCATACGGATATGGTACCATATGTTCTATAATAATGCAAGAACTTGCGTATAACATAGACTTGATATACATTATCTTGTGTGGTATTGTAAATACATCAGAGTATGCAAAAACTTACATACTCAAGGAGGAAAAGATGAAAAAAATTGCTTTATGTGTAACTGTTCTTCTCGTAGCTACTACCTTGTTTGCCGCAGGCAGCAAAGAAGCATTACCAGAAGGATCTGTCACTCTGCACTGGTATGCCCATGCATCATCGCTGGGAAATACTCAAAAAACCATTATTGAGAAGTTCAACGAGACAAATCCCAACATCACCATTGAGGTTGTGGAACTCCCGGAAGCAACCAATGACAAGCTTCAAGCACTGCTCATCGCATTGCAAAGCGGAGACAGTTCCATTGACTTCTTCAATGCCGATGTCACCTGGACTGCAACCTTTGCATCAGCACAGCTTATTGAACCCTTGGACACATGGTTCCCTGTCGCTGAGCGAGCAGGTTTCCTTCCTGGAACCATTGAAGCGGCAACCTACAGAGGCACCCTCTGGGGCATACCATTCAGAACAGATGCCGGGGTACTCTACTACAGGAAAGACCTGCTCCAGAAGTACGGCAAGGATGTCCCCAAGACCTACTCCGATCTCTTTGCAACTGCACAGGAGATCAACAAGAATGAAGGCGGTGGAATGTATGCCTTGGTCGGATCACTGGCAAACGGAGAAGGCCTTACCTGTAATGCTGTTGAGTGGTTCTATTCAAACGGAGGAGAGGTCATCGGAAAGGATGGAACCATCCTTATAGACTCTTCCCAGAATCGTCAGATCCTACAGATGATGACCGATGCATACCAGAACAACCTCATGCCTGAAGGAGTCCTCTCCTATGGCAGTGGCGATGCCCGCTCTTCCATGTTCCAGGGAAAGCAAGTCTTCATGCGCGCCTGGCCCAAGGCATACGCAATGGGACAGGACCCTGACAAGAGTCAGGTAATGGGCAAACTTGGTGTCGCACCTCTCCCACGTGGACCACAAGGTACCATGGGCAAGAGTACCCTTGGTGGCTGGCAGCTCTTCCTGAACAAGAACTCGAAGAATAAGGATGCTTCGATCAAATTCATGAAATTCTATGCAAGCGAATATGCACAGAAACTGCACGCCCTCAATGACTCCTTCATGCCTGCAAGAACAGCACTGTATGCAGACAAGGACATCCTGGAGAAATACCCGTACTACAGCGACTTTCCACAGGTATTGGAAACTGCAGTACCCCGCCCACAGTCACCTTACTATGCTGAGATATCCTCGATTCTCTCTGCTGAAGTGCAGAATGCCATGAAGGGCAGCAAGAGTGCCGACCAGGCTCTCGCTGATGCCCAGAAGGTAATGGAACAAGTAGGAAAGTAACTTCCGTCCAAGTCAACGGTCCTTCCTTCTTGCATAAGAGGGAAGGACCCTTTTAAAGAGAACTATTCTATGAAGACACTCACACGAAAACAGTTCGGCTACCTCTGTATGCTGCCTACCCTGTTGATATTCCTTGTATTTGCCATCTACCCAGTTTTCAGGACCATCCTGTTGAGCCTCTATCGCTTCAGACTGCAGACAGGACCAGTCAAGACCTTTATCGGTCTGGACAACTACGCCCACATGCTAGGTGACAGCAGATTCTTCAACGCCCTATTCTTTACCTTGCTTTTTACCCTGCTTACCGTCGGCATAGAGGTAATCCTTGGCCTGATTTTTGCCCAACTGATGAATCTTCCCTTTAAAGGACGGGGAGCTCTTCGTGTTGTAGTCCTTATCCCTTGGGCTATCCCCACCATAGTAAGTGGCTTTATGTGGAAGTTCATGGTGCATGACCAGTACGGAGTCTTCAATCAGATACTCTCCACATTAGGCATAATAGACAGCTTCTTACCTTGGCTCAGCCAGGACAGTACAGCCCGCCTCGTCCTGGTCATGTCCGACATATGGAAAACTGCCCCCTATGTCTCACTTCTCGTACTGGCAGGTCTGCAGACCATACCCACCACCCTGTATGAGGCAGCCGCGATCGATGGGGCAGGGCCCATTCGTCGCTATTTCTCCCTCACCCTACCGCTACTCAAGCCAGTGTTGGCTACGGCTATCCTATTTCGTCTCATCTCATCCTTTAAGGTCTACACCGTCATAGTGGCCCTGACAAATGGAGGACCTGGGTATGCGACAGAATCGCTTACCATGTACACCATGCGTACCTACTTTGATGCAGGCAACTATGGCTATGGATCGACACTTGCAACCTTTACGCTGATCGTAACCTGTCTGATAGCACTCTTGTTCACTGATGTCATCAGAGGCAAGATCGACGGCGGGAAAAGGAGCAAAGCATGAACAAAGAAACTACACTATACAAGACACTATTCTACCTCTTTGCCCTCTTTTTTATCCTTACCATAGGATTCCCTTTCTTCTGGCAGATACTCAACTCCTTCAAGATGGAGAAGGATATCTTTGCCCTCACGTGGTTCCCTCGCCAATATACGGCAGATAACTATTACAAAGCCTTCACGACAAGACCCCTGCTCACCTACCTGGGCAACAGCTTTATCATTGCAACCTTTGCAACCACATTCTCCTTGGCACTTGGGAGCATGGCAGCGTATGCTATAGCAAGGACTCCCATCAAGGGAAAGACCCCTTTTCTGATCCTAGTCATGTCCATCTCGCTGTTACCACCCATTGTCATCATCAGTCCCATATACACTATCATCAGGGCGATGGGACTGCTGAACAGCTTCATGGGCCTCATCATTGTAAATGTGCTCTTTACCCTTACGATAGTAATTTGGTTTCTGACCCCCTATCTGCATGCAGTTCCCAAGGAACTGGAAGAGGCAGCCGAGATAGACGGGGCCTCTCCTGCACAGGCCTTCACCAGAATAGTCATACCCCTTCTTGGTCCTGGGGTCTTTACCGTAGGCATCCTAGCCTTTATCCAGATTTGGAACGAGTATCTCTTTGCCTTGGTGCTTAACCCCATCAGGATTAAGACGGTAACTGTAGGACTGAAGATGTATGAATCAAATAACTACATGCCTTGGGGCACCATCATGGCAGCGGCCGTGGTAATTGTAATTCCCCTCATCACACTCGTCCTCCTCCTTCAGAAAAGAATAATCGGTGGCTTGATGGCAGGAGGTATAAAGGAATGAGTAACAGCTTGCCCTGCTCCTATTCCAGCTACCAGGGTACAAAATGGTACCGCCGTCTTGTCTCTGGTGAGTTTATCCTCCAATTCGACCAGGCCCCTGAGCGAGAGGTCATTATCGACCACATCGCCGAGCAGTTTCCAAAAAACGAAGCCTGGGAGAACAGAATTAGAACAATCTGCACTGCAGACGGTGAAACCTGGGACAGGCTCTCTCCCGGGGAGTTGGTGCAGCTACTCAGAGAAGAGAGAAAACAGTATATACCAGAAGCTAGGCTTCACTGGAGAAGCTCGTCATTCGCTGACCCGACAAATACCCATGGGGGAGAAAGGACAAGAACGTATCAGGGCCCTAGGGTCTTTGTCTTCCCAGACATCTATGATGAGTGCCCTCTTGATGAGCAGGTATCCATCCTAGTTGCACAATACGAAATCCATACAGGAGAAGACCACATACCTGGAGACAGAAACACTACTGTCATTGTATGCATACCAGAGACACACAAGGCCCTGGCACCTTCCATACGACACTATCCAGTGGAACTTATGCCCAATCCAACCGAACTACAAGGCCAGAGGATGAGAAGCATGGGCAAAGAAAGGGTCATCCTCTGTTCTGATGTCTGGTATACCTTGGCTTTCTTGAGTGCAGGAATTGCTGTCCACGCATATTTGGACCGGAGGGAGTGGTTCGCTTCAGTGGTGTTGCATGACAACATCCCTGACAACAGTCCCTCAACTACCCCAGAGCAATCACACTATGAGAAACTTCTCCATACCGATGTGGAAAACACCAAGACTTTGCGTGAGTACCGGTACCTGACACACATCCCATCAAATGGAGTTGAGGCTGACCTTGCTGAAATAGTGACGACCCCCCCATGGGTAGAGCAGGCAAAAAGAGAGCAACTACTAACTCTGGAAAATGGGTTTTACAAGAAGCAAGAAGACAATACGTGGATACGGACAGAAAGAGAGGCCAGCAATACAGTGCATGTTGCATCTGCATCCTTTGACAAAGACCAGATACTGATGAACCCTGTCTTCTTTGCTGGTAAACACTCCCCACTCTCCCTTTCCTATCCTGATGGGGGATTTTTCACCAGCTTCAACTACTACTTTACCGAAAATCTCAAAAGCTGGTACGCAAAGCAGGACAAGAGGAGACTTGTGTGGGATGACTTCATGTTGGATTACCTAGCCATACCCCAAGGTGATGGATTGTATGAATCGGTTCCCCTATACAACAAAGCACTTTTGGGGTATGGCAAGGATGGGACGTTGTTTGCCTGTGAAGGAGAGTGGACTTCCATCACCCTTTCCCTTAATGGGAAAAAGACCTTCGAGTTCAACAAGGAACATGTTTCTGAGGTAAGAGACACACAAGGACAAGAAAATACTAGTGTATCACAACAAAAGACCCCCAGCGAGATTCACTTCCCTACCGATACCAGGGCAGTGGGAGAAGGCCGTTGGTGTCTGACCTTCATCCATGACTATTTGTGGGATGCTTCAGAGGGCCCTGTAATGGTCCCTCCTTTTGGAGTGGTGGTAACCACCGAAGAAAGAATCGAGCAGGTGGATACGGTGGCTTGGGCTGTAGAGTGGAAAGACCTGCCAATAGAAAAGAGTGAGGTAGCCTGGTTAGCGGGTGGATTCAATCTGTTGGTTAAGGGCAGAAAAAACCTGGTCGCAACACAGGAAGATACTCAAGCCCAACTGGAAAAGGAGGGGTGGTTCATCCCCTCTTCCTTGCTGACTCAAGAGACAGCTTTGGACAGTGCTGGAGTACAGCCACGTTCGGTCATCGGCACTTGTGGCACCAAGATTATGGTGATGTCTGTATCGGGAAGAAACAGCAGGTCGAAGGGAATCACATTCAGTGATGCCGCTTCACTTGCCATACACCTGGCACAGGAGATGAACAATGCTCCCTTGGACTTCCTGCTCAATCTCGACGGAGGGGCGTCCTCAGTACTGGGGTGCAAGAAGGACAAGGAAGCTTCGTGCTTGCTTACAAAGCCTTCACCGTCCATTACAAACCCTGCCGGATGTCCAAGATGCGTGCCTTCGTTATTGGCAATACACCTGAAGAAACAAGGATAATGAAAGGTATCAATACCCCAGGGCAAGCCCTGGACCCAGGAGGCGTTGCCTCCTTTTCCGCCCCAAGGGGCGGGGTATCTCACCTTGCTTTCCCGCCACTCGCTCGGTAATGGAAGCATGCTTCCGCTACTCTCGCTTCGTTGGGGAATGAAATTCCCAGATGATCGCACATCAGAACAGGATCAGGGAAAATTGACTACTGAGAAGAACCAATTGCGTGGAGGATATATGAACGAGCTATATGTAGTGATACCGACTTACTGGCAGGGAAAGACCACAAGAAAACCCCATCCTGACGATCTGGTATTTGACCACCCGACCTTCCTCGATGGTGATGATACACTGTCTGCCTCACTGGAAAGCCTTGCCTGCACCGATAATCCGAAGGATTTCAGGGTTCTGGTGCTGAGCTCTGCAGTACACCCTTCCTTGGAAGAAGAGGTCATTGATTCAGTTGACCGGATCATCAGGAAGTATGCGGACAGACTGCACATTGGCCATTTCCATGCCAAGAAACTGAAAGAGGTGCAAAAGAGACTTGTTGCTCTGGGGTTCCCCAAAGACTACCTTACCCTCGCTGGATATGCTTCCATTAGGAATTGCCAGTTGGCAATACCTGCAATATTGGGTGCAGAGGTTATTGCAGCCATCGATGACGATGAATTGGTTGAGAGAGACTACCCTTCCAAGGTACTCCAACATGTGCTCAAGCCTGGTCTGCACGGCATTGCAGGCAGGTACCGTTATGAGGGTGGGAAAACGCTGGTACATGATCGTTTCGCCACTATACTACATCCTAGCCTGTTTCAGATGAAGCAATCATATCAGAATGATGTGTACAGGAAGATAGAGCAGTCACAAGAGACCATAACCGATACGTCCATCGTATTGGGAGGGAACATGGTGTTTTCCCGTACGTTATTCATGCATGTACCTTTTGACCCGTATGTTCGTCGGGGTGAGGACATTGATTATATGATCAACTCAATGATGGCTGGCTTCCAATGGAAGTGTGACAAGACCTTGATGATCGATCACTACCCTCCTGCTTGTAAGGAGACAAACAAGCTACAGGAAGATGTGATGAGATTTCTCTATGAGAAGGCAAAGATAGAAAAGAGTGTAACCAAAGAAGGAATCACTGCCGTCAGAGCGGAACAACTGGGTCCTTACCCTGGGAATTTCCTAAAGGCCAACCTTCAGGAAGAGGCAAGAAAAACCCTTTCCGAAAGGCCGAAGGAAATAGAGAAGGAGCCTTGGTTCCTTTCTGCCGAAGAGGTCATCAACAGAGGCCTGGCTTTAGGAGAAAAAGTTGAAGCGTTCTTTGAGTATGCTGAGTTCTGGCCAAAGGTGATGCAGGCGCTTTGCACTGATGAAGAGACGAAGAGAAGCCTGGAGAAGTTGTTCTGAGGCAGTCAGCCTTTCGCCTCAGCTACTGCCTCTCCACCCACACCTCATTGATGGGAAACTCCTGGGCAAGGCCCTTCTGCTCAAAACTGGTAGTCGGCCGCCATTCCTTCGGAGGGGCAAAGCCCCCATACGGGTTGGTAAGGGAGGGTACCTGTGCAAACACGTTCAGCATCTGGTGGGCATATTCTTCCCAATCAGTGACACAGTAGATGTACCCACCCTTTTGTAGCTTGCTTGCAAGCAGCATTGCCAACGGCACCTGAATGAGCCTTCTCTTTTGTTGTTTCTTCTTTGGCCAGGGATCGGGAAAGAAGATATGGAAGCCTGCAACCGAGCCTTCTACAATCATATGGGTAAGAACCTCAACTGCATCAAAGCGCATAATGCGTATGTTAGGCAGGTCATCCTTGCCGATGAGGCTCAACAGCTTGGCAAAACCTGAGAGGAATACCTCCAACCCGAGGTAGTTGTAGTCTGTGCGATCCTTGGCGATCCTATGGGACGAGGTGCCCATCCCAAATCCAATCTCAATAATTACAGGCTTGTCGTTGCCGAAAACCTCTTTGAAATCAAGGGCCTCTCTCTGAAACTCTAGGGCATGGGTCGGATAATACTGGCGTAAGGCCTCAATTTGGAAAGGTTTGAGCCCTGCTGATCGCAGTACGAAGCTCTTAATAGCCCTAGGGGCGCCAAATTCACGATCCTCCACCTTTGCGAGGGAAGGGATCTCATCAAAAATGGTATCCATCGAATCTCCTACAACAGTCGCTGCAACTGTTCCATGAGGAACAGCGCCTTGTCACGCAAGGAGACTGCATCAATCTTGACATACATGAAATTCATCCGTCTGGGATCAAGGGTGACGCGCTTGTTGCTCAGGGCTATAAGGGCCATCACCTTCTCTACATTCAGCTTGGCTACCCTTCCGAACTCCAAGGTGACGGTGCCCCTGCGGTCCGTCAGATGCACAATGGAGAGTTTGCGACAGAGTATCTTGATCTCAGCGATATACAGTAGGTTCGCAACCTCTTCCGGGAGAGGTCCGAATCTATCTGCCAGCTCACTGTTGAGCTGCTGCAGGCTTTTCTCGTCAGATATGGAGGCTATCTTGCGGTAAATATCGAACTTGACCTGGGGTGCCTTGATATAAGAGTCGGGAATGAAGCCTGTATAATCGAGTTCGAGGAATACTTCCTTCTCCTCTTCTCGCTCACCTCCCTTCTGCAAGTCTGCGATAGCCTCATCAAGGATCCTGATGTACATGTCCAGCCCTACCGAAGCGAGCTGTCCGCTCTGCTCCCTTCCCAGCAGATTGCCCGTTCCCCTGATCTCCATATCCTTCATGGCAACCTTGAAGCCTGATCCCAGTTCGGTACTCTCGCTGATGATCTTCAGACGTTTGACCGCTATCTCACTGAGAGCGCTCCCCTGTGGATAGAAGAGGTAGGCATAGGCCTGGCGGTCATTACGCCCCACCCTGCCTCGCAGCTGATAAAGCTGGCTCAGACCATAGCGGTCTGCCCGATCGATGATGATCGTATTCACATTGGGGATGTCAATTCCGTTTTCAATGATGGTCGTCGATACCAGAACCTGGATACCCTGGTGTACAAAACGACGCATCGTATCCTCAAGCTTTGAGCTGTCCATCTGACCATGGGCACTTTCTATGATAAGTTCAGGCAGGTTCTGTGAAAGCTGGGAAACCACATTCTCGAGGGTCTCAATCCTGTTGTGCAGATAAAAGACCTGCCCTCCACGAGCCACCTCCTCGCGGATGGCACGGTAGATGACATACTCATCATACTCATCAATAATTGTCTTGATGGGCATCCTGGCTATGGGAGGGGTGGTAAGCAGTGACATGTCACGAATCTTCAACAGCGACATGTACAGTGTCCTGGGAATAGGGGTTGCGCTCAAGGAGAGCGAGTCGATGCTCGTTCGCACCGTCTTGATGCGCTCCTTGTCCTTCACCCCAAAGCGCTGTTCCTCATCTACGACAAGCAATCCTAGGTCGCGGTAGAGAATATCCTTCTGCAAGATCCTATGGGTACCGAAGAGTATGTCCACCTTGCCTTCGGCAACGGCAAGCAGAGTCTTTTTCTGCTCTTTCTTGGGCACGATTCTTGACAGGTGGGCACATCTGATGGGAAAGGAACCCACTCGCTTGAGGAAGTTGTCATAGTGCTGTTCTGCTAGGATGGTCGTAGGAGCAAGGAAGGCTACCTGCTTGCCACCCATGACAGCCTTGAAGGCGGCACGGAAGGCTATCTCAGTCTTCCCATAGCCGACGTCCCCACATATCAGACGGTCCATGACCATCGGTTTCTCCATATCTTCCTTGATGTCCTCGACACAGCTAAGCTGGTCAGCTGTCTCATCGAAAGGAAAGGAGGCCTCGAACTGCAGTTGCCAGTCGGTATCCTTGGGGAAAGAGTATCCTATGCTGTTCTTACGTTTGGCATAGAGGGCGATAAGATGCTTTGCCAGGTCCTCAGCACTCTTTCGGGCTTTCTTCTTCTTGTTCTCCCAGCCCTGCCCCCCAAGTGTATCCTTTCGGGGTGCACCCTTTTCACTACCTATGTAGCGCTGGACCAGGTTAGCCTGCTCGATGGGAACATAGAGCATCTCACTGTCGGAGTACTCTATCTTGATGAAGTCCCGTTCACGGTCAAAGCTTGAGACACGGTCGATCTTGACGAACTGGCCCACCCCGTAGTTCACATGGACGACATAGTCGCCTTCATTGAGGTCGACAAAAGAGTCCAATGGAGAGGACTGGGTATGTTGCAGCGTCTTGACCACCTGACGGCGGCGACCGAAGATCTCATGTTCACAGATGGCAATGACTTTCTCACTGGGGATGGAGAAGCCACCTGATATTTCCTGAGTCTCCCACTGGAGGGCAGGAAAATCACTGAGCATCTGCATAAGACGCTGCCTCTGCAGCAGATTCTCGGTAAAGACAGTTACCTGCCATCCATCCTTATGCAGGCTCTGCAACTCTTCCTTAAGCAGGACGAAGTTGCCAAAATAGGAGCGAGGCCCACCAATATCATATGAATAGACACCATTCTTTTGCCCAGAGATGTCCACCAGCGTCATAGCCTTGGGCACACGCTTCTGGAAAGCGGGAAAATCAAAAAGGAGCTGGTCGGGCTTCAGTGCATTACGATCTTCCAGGAACGCCTCACGGTAGAGGGCCTTTGCCTCGAGGGTGAGGCTGTGATAACTGGTGGCTAACCTTTGGTCGCCGACAAAACAGAAGAAATCATCCTTGGAAAAATACTCCTCGATGGAAGAGGTAAGCAGTTTGGCGCTGGAAGCCTCGACCAAGGACAGCGAGAAGCTACTCACCTTCGCTATGGTCTCCTGATTTACAGGGTTGAAGATACTGATCTTGCCTACCGTGTCCCAGTCTGCATAGATTCGGTAGGGGCTGTCGCTCTCATAGGGGAAGATATCCATAACCTCCCCCCGTACGGAGAACTCCCCGGGGGCACTGGTTGCCACAGTATTGATATATCCAGCCCCTCCGAGCTCCTCTGCAAGTCTGATAGGGTCGAACGGGGAATTGGTCCGAATAGACAGTTCGGCATCCCCAAGGGCCTTGGGGGAGACCACCTGGCTGACAAAGGGCCTCAGATGGGTGACGATGATGCCATGAGCGCAATCCTTGATCGAGGAAAGCCTTTTCAACTGTGAATATTCGATGTCATCGCCGGTAAAAGTCGAGTAGAGCTTCCTTCCATGGCTGGGGAGGTAGATGGTCTTCACCTCCTCCTTGCTCAAAGGCGTCTGCATGACACTCTTGGTATCGACGCGTAGGCCGTTGTCCTTCAGCAGGGCAAGGGCACTCTCTTCTGTGGGGCATATCACCCAGATACGCTTCTTTTCGCGTCGGCTGAGCAGACGCAAAAAGAGAGCCAGGGGATACCCTTCAAGGCCCTGGACAGAGAGAGATGAGACTCCTGAGGCATACGCCTTGTAGGCAGGACTGCTTTTGATATACGATTGAACGATCGTGGCGATAGGCATTTGCATAAGCGCCATTACCCTATCATGAGCAAGAAGGTTATGCAATAGAATGGAAATACAACTTGAAAGGAATAAACTTGATATACTCGCAAAGGCTGTAGAGGACGCCGGACTCTATGCCAAAGAACAGCAAAGAGAGATCCACCGGTCCTACAAGACTGACGGTTCAGTCATCACAGAGACAGACCTCTCCATCTCCAGGAGGATCCTATCAGTAGTCAGTTCCCTCTTTCCCGAAGCGAACATCATCAGTGAGGAAACCCTCACTGCCTTTAATCCTGATGCACCCTACACCTTTGTCCTGGACCCCATAGACGGAACCGATGTCTACTCCCAAGGCCTGCCCTCCTGGGCTGTCGCCCTAGGCATCCTTGACAAGGATCGCAAGCCTGTTGGGGCCTACATCTCTGCCCCCAGGTGGGGAATTGGCCAGGAGTCCCTGTTTGTTCGTCTCGACCCAGGAGCAGCCCTGCGTATAAATGGTGAACCTTGGACCCTTACAGGGGATAAGGATCGACCAAGGCAGATTACCATGGGATCGAGTGGACAGCGACTTATGGACTTCACCAACTTCCATGGCAAGATACGGATCTTCGGCAGCAGCATCCTGCATATGCTCGCACCTGTCCTCTATTCACACATCCAAGGGTGTGTGAACCAGAGCTGTTATGTCTGGGACATAGCGGCAAGCCATGCGGTGCTGCTTTCCTGTGGGATGGATATCCAGTATGTCGATGGGACGACCTTTGTCTATGACGATAGGTTTGTCCTAGAGAGAAAGCCCTTTTCCCCCTCGTTCTATGCAGGAAATGAGCCGTGTCGCCTAGAACTGGCAAGAGTCCTTCCCGCTACATCGAAGGGGTAGGGATCTTCCCCTTTTCATACCAGTCCCTGGCAAGATAGATACAGGGGGTATCGAAGATAGCAACAACCCACTTCAGGACAAAGGTACTGATTAGTATCTGGACCAATACAGAAGTGGGGTATACCCCCCAGAAGGCGATGAAGGTAAAGACCAGCGTATCAATGAGCTGGCTGACAAAGGTGCTGAAGTTATTTCTCAGCCAGAGGTATCCCCTACCCGGCTTCCTTTCCTTCCAGAAGGCAAAGGCCCATATGTCGTGGGTGTTGCTGAGCAGGTATGCTACCAACGAGCCGATGGCGATGCGGGGCATGAGACCGAAAATGGTAGAGAGTGCCGGATGTGCAATATCTGAGGATGAGGGTTCGAACAGAAGAGCCACCTGCATGAGAATCGTCATCGAAAGCAGGGCAAAGAAGCCGAACTTGACGGCCCTGGCCGACTCCTTCTTTCCATAGATCTCACTGAGAATGTCGGTGACCAGGAAGCTGGTTGCATAGACAATGTTGCCAAGGGTGGCCTCAATGCCAAATATCACCACGTTCTTGGTGACCTGGATATTTGCAAGGATGATGCTGATGGGAATCCAGATGTAGAGGCCCAGCTTTCCCCAAAGCCTAAAAGCAAGCATGATCGCTACAAAATCCAAAACCAAGAGCAAAAACCATAAGAGTTCATTCATCGTCGTCCATCCTCGGCTGTAGTCACACCTGACGTATGCTCAGGGTGTACGTATCCAGTGCATAGTAATCTATGACCTCTAGAAGAAAGGTCTGTCGCACAGTAGCCACAATATCCAAACCTGTGGCCTCAAGCGCGCTTCTGAAGGATGGGTCAAAGCCCTTACCCTCCAGCTCAAACCTTCCCAATTCATCGAAGACGGCAAGCTTTGCAGAACCCAGATGTTCGACGATCTGGGCGTTTGCCCAGGCAAAGACAGCATCATCGACAAAGAACCTGCCCATCTTACGCCCTTCGCTCATGTATTGCTCGCTGAGCGCCACCCGTTCGATCCCTGAAAAGAGATCCTTCAGTCTATAGCAGGTTTTTTCTGCCTTGGCAAGGGAGACAAAACCACAAAGATAGTTCTCAAGAAAGTCTTTTTCCTTAAGGTAGGCGAGTAAGGCCGTGGTCTTTCCGCTGTTATACGCACCTGTAATTAGGGTGATCGTCCTACTTTGCACCGAGAAAACCCTGCAGGACATCAAAGGCCTTCATGGAGTCCTCTCTCTTGATGACAAACGTCAGCTCATTCATGGTGGAGACAATCTCTATGACATTGATCTGTTCCCAGGCAAGACGGCGTACAGCCTCGTAGACCACCCCTGGTGTCTGCAGGAAATTTCCTGTAAAAACCAGGGAGAGGGCGACCAGGGCCTCCATCTCATTGAGAACCTCCTCTTCCTTGGCAAGATCAGTTACCAAATCCCGATACTTCTCACTGACTGCGAGGGAGACCTCATGGCTTCCTATGGTGATGTTCAAAAAATCACCCTTTTCAGTGGAAACCTGTCCATAGAGGGAGCCGAGCTTGCTGATGAAACTGTCCCGTCTGACCAGGTTCAGGTCGAAGATATTGGTCTTCATCACGATGCCGTACTCGACATTGCTATGCTCTTCCTTCATGGTACGCATCTTCAGCTCTTCCCCATAGCGTCTCAAGGCCATGACGATAGCCGAGCTCTTCACTTCCCTGCCATAGGCTTTCTCCACCTCGGTATGGATAGCCTGTGCATAATTGCTGAAGGAAAGGATGCCGTTGATAAGCATCTCATGTATGAAGGGGGACTTGTCCACGATTTGTTTGACGCAACTGCTAACAGACTCTGCCATTGTGTACTCCTTGTCTTATGTTATTATAGTCACAATTCACAGATAATTACAACAACATCGTGCGTATTTGTGCAATAAAATACACTAATCGTTACCAAAATAATTACTAGCATTCATAATTCTTGACAGTGCCTAGTGTTTATCCCTCTCGTAATTTCATTGGAAATCACTGAAATACCACTAGATGTTGAAAACCAACCATTTTATAGGTATACTATTTTCAGGAGGAACGTCATGAGGTGTCCCCATTGTGAAGAAATGAATGACAAAGTCCTGGAATCTCGCCAGAATGCCAGCGGAACAGCCATACGAAGAAGAAGGGAGTGCAACACCTGTGGGTACCGTTTTACCAGCTACGAGCATATTGAGGACAAGCCTCTGATGGTCATCAAGCGGGACGGCAGACGCGAACGCTTTGACCTGCATAAGATAGGCCGGGGTATACGTACCTGCACAGACAAGCTGGACATTAGTGAAAACAGGGTGGAGACGCTGCTGCACAACATTGAGGATGCCATCATGCTCAAGGTGGGAAGCAAGCGCGAGATAACCTCCTCTGATATCGGGGATGAGACACTCAAGCAACTCAAGGAGGTCAATCTGGTCGCCTATGTCCGCTTCGCAGCAGTGTACAAGGCCTTCGATGACCTAGGTCAGTTCATAGCCGAGATACAGCAGATGGGCAAGGAGCTGCAGTAGTCACCGGGCATCAAACCACTTGCCGGTAAGTGAGAGCTCGATCGAATCGTTGAGATGCTCGGGCTTAAGGATTTCGTTGGCGCAATCAAGGGCGAAATTGTCGCTCATCCCGGCAACATAATCATAGATGAGACGGTCAAGGTTGCCATCGTGCTTGAGGTAGCTCTCCTGCATATCCTGCAGATGGTGGAAGAAACCCATTGCAAGCATATTCTTCTCTGAGGCATACAGCTCCTCTTCAAAAGCACAAGTTTCCCTGAGCATCTTCAGATAATCGACGATCAGGGTAATCAGACGGGTAAAGTACCGCTCATACCCCTCCAGTAACGGACTTTTGTAGATGTTGGCATAGTTGAATGCTATCATTGCCTCTATGGCCTCAAAACAGTGGTCACTGAAACATATGCCATCCTTATCGTTCGAATGCTCGATGACATCATTTACCAGGGTGTCTATCATCTGTGCGTTCGTATTGCCGAGGCGCTGGGCAACCAGGGCAGGAAGCTGCCCTGCCTTGATGATATTTAGCCGGGTGGCGTCCTCAAAGTCTCGCCCGATATAGGCGATGGAGTCACTGAAGCGCACCACCGCCGCCTCGCTGGTGGTTGGGATGAGCCCCTTTCGTGATCGCAGGTCATCAAGGTGCTTTATCTCGAAGGTTGGCTGTATCGATTGCACCAGATGCTCGCCGTTATGGCACGCTATACCGTCTCTGACAGCATAGGTCAGGTTCAGGCCCTTGCCATGCTCAGCGAGGAAGTCTACGACCCGCAAGCTGTTCAATTCATGTTCGAAGGGAGCAAAGCCCTCTTTCTGCATAAGATTGGAAATGATTTTCTCCCCTGTGTGCCCGAATGGGGTATGTCCAAGGTCATGGCCCATTCCGATGGCCCATGCCAGCTCGGTATCAAGGTCGAGCCCGCGGCAGATGGTGGATGCAATGGAAGCGACATGGAGACAGTGCTCCATACGGGTGCAGATATGGTCATTGCTCGGGGCAAAGAAGACCTGGGTCTTATGCTTGAGCCGCCTGAAGGGAGACGAGTGGATTATCGCTGTGGTGTCGCGGTAATAGGCGCCGCGCACATCGCCCTTCCGCCTGTTCTTGCGCTGTTGTAACTGTTCTAGATATAGGTCTTTTGCCATTTCCATAGTTATTCCCCAAATAGTGTAGCTATGGTATCATAGGAGGACACACTTGGAAAGCGGAGGCATCATGATCGAAACGTATGGACTACCCCTTGTTTGTCTACTTTTAAACTTTCTGGCATTTGCAGCCTGCCTCAGATTTCTCTTTTCCCGACAAGGTGCATACTGGGTAGTACCTCTCATAGTCACCCTCTTCCTACTCTGGCCTAATGCCATCAACCTCTATACGATCGCTTCTGTGGGGACCACCATAGTCAAAGCCTATACCTATATGGATTTCCAACCACTGCTGCTCGCCTTATTCTGGTACGCCATGATAGTGACCTTCCACTTTGCCCTTAAGAAGACGGTCAAGGTAAACCACAACATTGAACAGGTTCGCAAGAACCTCTACGAAGCACGCTACCAGAAGAAGGCTGAACGCATCACCCTGGAACGGAAACAAAAAAGACAGCGCACCTATTATGGCAATACACCTGCCAGAAAGCCTGTCTTGCTAGCCTACAGCGGTGAGTGGACCGATCTGTTCGACAGGTCCTGACGGTGGCTATACTTTTTTTCTGTGGTATAAAGCACAGTGGCAAGACCACTCTGGGCAGACTGGTTGCACACAAGGCAGGGTATCGTTGCATCGACAACGATGAGCTCATCCTCAAAGACCGTCCTGAACTGACTTCCATTCGTCAGTTGTACAGAAGCGAGGGTAAAGAGGCTTTCATGGCACAGGAAGCCTCCTCGCTGGAAGCTTTCCTTGCAACCAAGCCTGAAAATACCATCATCAGCCTGGGAGGGGGAGCTTGTGACAACGAGCGCCTCAAAACCCTAATCAAGGCAGAGGGGAAGGTAATCTATCTCAGAGTTGAAGAGAAGGCCCTGCTCAAACGCATCCTCGCAAGCGGTGTCCCCCCCTTTCTCGATTCCCTCAACATTGAAGGATCATTTTCAGAGCTCTATATGAGTCGGGATGCCCTCTATGGAAAGTTATCTGATATTGTGATAGAATTGTCTGCTTATACGGATATCAACGAAAGCGCTGAATATCTATTTTCCAGACTTACCGAGGAGTTGCTACATGGGTCACAATAGTTTTGGATCGGCTTTTACCGTCACCACATTCGGGGAATCACACGGAGAAGGGCTGGGTGTCATCATCGATGGCCTTGAGTCAGGCTTCAGACTGGACCTCGACTCAATACAGGCCGAGATGAAACGGCGTAGGCCTGGGGCAAACCCCCTAGGAACTGAGAGAAATGAACAGGATGAGTTGGTCATCCTCTCGGGCATGTATGAGGGTCTTACCACAGGCACGCCCCTTGCCATGGTCTTATACAACACCAACCAAAAATCATACGACTACTCGAACCTCAAGGACCTTTTCCGCCCAGGTCATGCAGACTGGACCTTCTTCAAGAAGTTCGGGGTGCGTGACATTCGCGGTGGGGGAAGGTCCTCAGGAAGGGAGACCAGCGCCCGGGTCGCATCAGGGGCTGTGGCAAAGCAGATACTTGCCCGACAGGGCATAGCCATCTTTGCAGGGACGGTGCAGGTTGGACCGATCATTGCCACAAAAAGAAACTGGGATGAAGCTGACAATGCCCTCACGTGCCCTGACAGGGAGGCTTCTCACGCCATGGCCGCCCTCATAGAGAAAGTGCGTTCAGAGAAGGACAGCATCGGGGGCATCATAGAATGCCGTATCACCGGCCTGAAGGCAGGCCTTGGCGAACCAGTGTTCGGCAAGCTGCAAGCCCTGCTCTCCCATGCGGTGATGAGCATCGGTGCGATAAAAGGTATCCAGTTCGGTGACGGCTTCGCCTGCGCTACCATGCGAGGCAGTGCCTTCAACGACCAGAGAACGAGCGAAGGCTTTCTCTCCAACCACAGCGGGGGTATCCTCGGAGGCATATCAAGCGGCCAGGAGATTATCCTGCAGGCAGCAGTGAGACCTACCGCTTCCATAGGCCAGAGCCAAAAAACAGTGGACAAGGAAAACACCACTACAGATCTGGTCATAGAGGGACGGCACGACCCCTGTATCTGTCCTAGGGCTGTGGTGGTGGTCGAGGCTATGGTGGCCATCACACTGCTGGATCTCTGGTATACCGCCTTTGGAAGGCAACGATGAGAGACAAACCCCTTATAGTCCAAAGTGACAGGACCATGCTCCTTGATGTGCACCACCAGGATAGCGAAGCGTGTCGCTCTGATCTGATAAAATTCTGCGAACTGATAAAGAGCCCGGAGCATGTGCATACCTACTCCCTAAGTGCCATCTCCTTGTGGAACGCCGCATCGAGTGGGGTGAAGAGCGATTACATTACCGAGCGGATCCAGTTCTGGTCGCGCTTTCCTGTCAGTGAGAGTGTGCTCTTCTATGTCAACGACATAGCCTCTCGTTTTGGCAAGGTGGTCTTAAGCGCAAGCGAAGACCCGATGTATTACCTAATCTCTATCGATAGTGCGAGAATAAAGGCAGAGATGGCCGCCCGCAAGAATATTGCAAAGATGCTGGTCCCCAATGACGAGCAATCCTTTCTCATAGAGAAATACCACCGTGGGGAGATCAAGCTACAGCTCATCAAGCTCGGCTATCCTGTCGATGACCGAATCCCCCTGGAAAAGGGCATCAGCGTACCCATGGCCCTGCGGGAGAAGACCCAGGGAGGGTATAAATTTGGAGTCAGGGCATACCAGAGACAGGCAGCCCAGGCTCTGCTTGGCGACCTTGGGCCGGGATGCGGTTACGGGACAATCGTACTGCCCTGCGGCTCAGGAAAAACTGTGGTGGGGATGCAGATCATGTCCCTCCTGCAGACCAAGACACTCATTGTGACAACCAACATAGCGGCAGTCCACCAGTGGCGCGATGAAATTCTGGACAAGACAACCCTGAAGCGTGAACAGATCGGTGAATACACCGGTGAGAGCAAGAATCCTAGGGAAGTGACAGTATGTACCTACCAGGTACTCACCTACCGCCCTGACAAGGAAGGTCCGTTTCCTCACCTGGAACTCCTGACCAAGGGTGAATGGGGCCTGATCATCTACGATGAGGTGCACATGTTGCCCGCTCCTGTATTCAAGATCACCGCAGAACTCCAGGCAGTCTACCGCGTCGGTCTGACAGCCACGCTAGTCCGTGAGGACGGACGTGAGGATGAGGTGTTCTCCCTAGTCGGGCCCAAACGCTTTGATGTCCCCTGGAACGAGCTGCAGCAGCAGGGCTTCATTGCAGAAGCCTTCTGCCATGAGGTTCGTGTCGACCTTCCTACCGAAATGGAAATACCCTATGCCGTGGGCAACAAGCGCGAGAAGTTCCGCATGGCAAGTGAAAACCCGTTGAAGCTTGATGTGGTCAAGGCCCTGGTAGAACGCCATCCCGATGACTTCATCCTCATCATCGGGCAATATATCTCCCAACTGGAGACCATAGCGGCCTTATTCGGCCTGCCCCTCATCACTGGCAGCACTCCGAATACAAAGCGTGAAGAACTCTATCGTCTCTTCAAGGAGGGTAAGATCAACATTCTGGTGGTCAGCAAGGTGGCAAACTTTGCCATCGACCTACCCGATGCCTCAGTAGCCATCCAGGTCTCTGGAACATTTGGGTCCCGCAGTGAGGAGGCTCAAAGATTGGGCAGGATACTCCGTCCCAAAGACAGGGCTAGCTTTTTCTATTCCATTGTTACACGCTACTCCAACGAAGAGGAGTTTGCGGCAAACCGACAGAAGTTCCTTGCGGAGCAGGGATACTCCTATGAAATTGAGGTGTGGCCCCATTGACCGAACATGCAAAAGAAACTTTCAAGACATTACTAAACAGATATTCAGAAGAGAATTATTTCTATCTTGCTCGTAACTACCTGGGCTTGATCAAAACCCCGTTCCATAAGCCTGCCCTGACAACAAAATTGTGCAATTTTTTCTCCCAACCTGAGATAGAGGAAAAAATCCTCTCCCTCATAGACGAGATGGACCAGATCATACTGAGTCTGGTACACATTGGGGGACCCCTCACAGGGAAGAATATCATCAGCCTTCTTGAAGGCAAATGGAGCTATGGCAAGTTGGTACGCAGGGTCTCAAACCTGCAGGAACGCATGATCTTGCTCAATGACGGTGGTTCATTGATCTTCAACCCTCTGTTTGAACAGAAGGTACGCCTTCAATGCTCCCTCAAGCCCCTACTGGGAGATGGCCCAGATGTACCGCAAAGTGGGGCGTACTGCTCAACGGAGTTTGTCCGTGCCTACCTGAATGTGATGGACAGGGAACAAAGGCTCGCCTATAAGGACGAGTATAGCTCGCTCTTCCCTTCCTACAGCCCTGAACAATTGAAGTTACTCTTTTCCCTCCTCGGGGAGGCCTTGGGCAGGCAATGCGTCATAACTGTTGAGAAGCGAGTATCGGTCAACTTCGAAAAAGCCCACCAATTGCTCGCCCTCAGTGACCGCCAGTTGCTGTGCCTGCTCATAGCAGAACCCTTTCTTATGGAAAAGGAACGAATCCAGGCATTGGCTTTTTCAAACGAACTGATGGCCTTGTTGGACAAGGTCGGCTCATGCGACACAGCTTCACTTACGCTATTGCTCAAGGTCCTCTCCCTCAAGACAGGCCTTACGTACGACTCATCCTTACTTGACACTCTGAGTACCTTAGGGGTGCTCAGAGTGAACGACATGTGGCATGCAAACCAGATAGAAGAGGATGCGTCCAGGTCAACACTGGTCATCGATTCGGACAACACCATAAGCTACAGCGGTAGCTGCCCGGGATCGGACATCCTCTATCGCTTCTCTGACCTGACAGTCCTGGACCGGCAGACCAGTTACCAGGTCACCCCCCAGAGTTTCACCCGAGGTCTGGACAGCAACCTCCCCTGGTCCCAGATCCACACCTATTTGGAAAAGAACAGCTACCCTCTGATGAGCGCATCCCTTCTAAAGATGCTTGCCATCACGTATGAGCGCTATCAGCAGATAACCATTTATGATGGAATCGTATTGGTCACTGAAGATCGAGTTACAAGACTGCTTACCCAGCTTGAGAGCATACAAGACCACATTATTGCTACCATTACTGAGAACACCTTCCTGATGAAACGGTCGACCGAGCCGACATGGCGCAACATTCTGGTACAAAGCGGGGTTCTGCTTCCTGCCAAACGGACAGGCGAACGCCTGGAAGTGACTGCAGAACCGGACAACCCTCTCTTTGAAAAGCTCGTACAGGTGAGCAAGCTTCCACCAGTGCCAATAGAGATACCCTGCAAGCAAGACAGAGAACCTGCTATGCTTGACAAAACCCTGCATCTGGCAATCGAGACGATGAAGCTTACCAAGGCAGAACGCTCTGACCTTGAACAGCGATTCAAGGCGAAGATGATCCTTGTAGAAGACCAAATCGTAGCCCAAGTAGTAAATGGGGTCATTGAAGCCGGCGGGTTCGACTATCAGGGGAAGGTGGGGCTCTGCCGCAATGCTGTCGGCAAGCATAACATAGCTCTTCAGCTGATGCTCCCAGAGCAGGAACTGATCGTCCAGGCTCTGGAGGTCGCCTATACCGCACAGAAAGAAGCACTGCTGAAAGCCGCAGTCATGCCTGACATGGAGGTGAAGATCATCCCTGTCAGCAAGATATTCCTAGTGAGACAGCTTCGTTACCACCTGGTCTAGATATCCGGGTTTATCCAGTGGGGATAGTGGTATCCGCTGAATGCCTCAAACTGGAGCTTGCCCTGCTCAAATAGCATCTCAGATCCTCCTATGACGCGGCATCCGGCTTGTGTGGCCCTCTTGAAGAAGGGGGTCTCCTTTGGCTGGTATACCAACTCATAGACGATTTCAGATCCGGAGAAGGCAAAGGTAGGGACAGGATCCTCATCGCAGAGGGGCTCCATCCCCACACTGGTTGTCTGTACGACCAGGTCGACACTGTTGCTGTAGAGGTTGCAATTTTCCAAGGTATCGTAGTTGCTCATGGTCTCATCCGCCAGATGACGGGCCTTTTCCAGACTCCTGTTCAGGATCGTCACCTTGACGCCATGATTGTGCAAAGCCCAGACCACTGCCCTGCTTGCACCACCCGCCCCTATGACAAGTGCTGTCCGTATGAGCTCATGGGAAATTTCCTGTGCGATGGGAGCAAGAAATCCATAGTAGTCGGTATTGGTACCTTTCCACATGTTCTGAACCCTGGTCACCGTGTTGCATGCCCCTATCTGCTTAACCTCACGCGTTATCCTGCCAAGATAGGGTTGTACATTTCTCTTGTGGGGTACAGTCACCGAGAAACCGTGGATCTGCAGCATCTCTGCAAGTTTGAAGAATGCACGTACAGAATCAACAAGGAATGGCACATAGATTGCATTGTAGTGTATTGCCTCAAAACCCGGGTTATGGATCTTGGGAGAGGCAGTATGATAGACAGGGTTGCCTATGATACCGAACACGTGGGTCTTCTCATCCACCTTGTCAGCGCGGTAGAGCTCACTCATCACCCTTGCAGAGAGATGACCTAAAGCTGCTTCAGTATCGGAGCAAAAGGTGAGCATCGAGCCGCACTTCTTGTAGAGGAGGCGCGTACAGATGCCGAAATCCCCCATCCCGATTAGTATCTTATCCTGAATTGCGGAGAGCTCGGATTGCACCCTGAAAAGGGAAATGATGTCCATCATGCTCTTGGGTGTGACAGCCACCTTGGGTATGTCGCCTTTGGAGGCAAGCTTGGAAATCCTACCGTAAATGTCTGCAGGGACACAGGTGAAATCGTGCAATGACCTGATGATTCTGACCCCACGATCTCTGAGTGATCGCTCAAGGTCGACTTTCTGTTCAAACAAAGGGTCCTTGAACTTGAGGTCGCTCTTCTTCACATCTTCTTCAATGTCAACATAGGCAAAGTCGCCCTTTGCTGTTTCATAGAGAATCTGCAACCGCTCCTTTTCACTGAGCGTGCACGCACCCCCATCACTCTTTCGACGGAAGGTCAGGATTATTGGCAGGTCCACCGTCGAGGGAAAGGACGAGGCAATCTTCTGTTCATCCGCATTGAGATGGTCAAGACGGAGTTCGGCGAGGGAAATCCACGCTCTGTTTTGTTCCACCAGGTTCCGGTTCTCCTCAAGGGTAGAGCCGGTAAGGGTAAGGCATAGCACTGTAAACCTCCTGGAGTTGGGTGGATTGTCCTAGAACACATGCTTGTGTTAAGGTAATCATAACGTCAAATAACGGGCTTTTCAACACCCGTCTACATAAAGGGGCAGTATAGTGGCAACGTTGCAGGTCCAAAGCATGCATCTTGCATTTGCAGACAGGGATATTCTTGACGATGTGTCGTTTATCCTGACAGAAAAAAGCCGTAGCGCACTGGCCGGAGGCAATGGAAGCGGCAAATCCACGCTGCTTAAGGTTCTCAGCGGACAGATGGCTGCGGACAGCACAAATCTTAGCAAGACACGGGACCTTCGCATCTCCTACCTTCCCCAAAGTGACATCCTCTTTGAAGAGGGAAGCGTATACTCTGAAGTGGAACGTGGCTATCAACGCTTTGATGAGATGCTTGCAGAAAAGAAACATCTGGAACAGGAGCTTGCCCTCTCTTCCGAGGAGGGGAACACCTATCCTCTTCTGGTCCGCCTTTCTGCCATCCAAGACGGATTGCTGGAAGAAGGGTACTTTTCACGCAAGGAGAAGATTGAGCAGATACTCTCAGGGTTAGGATTCCTAGCATCCGACTTCGACCGTCAGTGCCTGGAATTTTCTGGGGGGTGGCAGATGCGTATCGCCCTTGCTAAAGTGTTGGTTGAACAACCGACGATCATGTTGCTCGATGAGCCGACCAACTATCTCGATATCGAGGCTAGGTACTGGCTGAAGAACTATCTGAAGGTTTACCCAGGGGGTATCATGATGGTTTCCCATGACCAGGCTTTTCTGGATGATAGTGTCAATGAGGTATTCGAGCTCTTCGGTGGCAAGCTCACCCGTTACAGTGGAAACTACAGCAAGTATCTCGAGCAGAGAGAGCTTGAGATTGCACAGCTTGAAGCTGCATATAGGCAACAGCAGGAAAAGCTGGAGAAGACAGGGCAGTTCATCGATAAGTTTCGCTACAAGGCCACTAAGAGCAAACAGGTGCAGAGCAGGATCAAGCAGATAGAGAAGATGGAGATAGTGCAAGTCCCTTCCCATCTGAAACAGCTCTCCTTCACCTTCCCCCCCGCCCCCCATAGTGGAACTGATGTCCTCATGGTAGAGAACCTGAAGAAGCAATATGACAATCAGGTAGTGTTTGATGACTTCTCCTTTCAGGTCAACCGCGGCGAAAGGCTTGCAGTGACCGGTAAGAACGGCTCGGGCAAGAGTACCCTCTTGAGAATGCTCTGTGGGGAAGACCCAACCTATGAGGGGGTAATACGCCAAGGCAGCGGGGTCAGCATAGGATATTTTGCCCAGGACACAGAAAAGACGCTCGACCCCAGTCTGACAGTCCTTGAAGAAGTCAGTAGCGTAGCCGCAACTGCTGACATACCGAAACTGCGAAACTACCTAGGCTCCTTCCTCTTCAGCGGTGATGATGTATTCAAGAGCGTCTCCGTACTCAGCGGGGGGGAGCGAAGCCGCCTTGCGCTTCTGAAGATCTTACTTCACCCGGTAAATCTGCTCATATTGGACGAACCGACCAACCACCTGGATATCAATGCAAAGCAGATGTTGCTCAAAGCCCTTGAGCACTATGACGGAACCATGGTCTTTGTCAGCCATGATGCACACTTCATCGAGCATATTGCAACGAGGATCCTCTACCTTACCGATACAGCCCCCCCCGAATTCTTCGATGGTGACTACTCCTACTTCTCCTACAAGCTCGAAGAGAAGGAGAAAGTGGAGGAAGAGAACCAGAATAGGAACAAGGATCAGAAAGGTGAGAATCTTCCGGATTCGGTCCTTTCCTATAAGGAAGCGAACCGGCAGAAAAACCGTCTGGTCACCTTGAGACGCCAAAGTGAGGAGCTCCTCAAGAAACACGAGAAGCTGGAAGCAAAACTGAGCTCCCTTGATCACAGCATGGCCTTGGAAGAGAATTATAGCGATGCGACTAAGATAAAGACCCTGGTCGTGCAAAAAACCGAACTTGAGAATAGACTGAAAGTGAGTGAGGAGACCTGGCTCCTGCTCAATGAAGAGGCAGAGAGCCTGGAGGCCTCACTTGGCAAGACTGAATGATTTCTTTACGAGCGTGGTACTGGCTTCCCAGTCAGTGGCACGCAAAAAGCTGTTGGAAGACCTGGGTATCCAGGTTACCACAGAGCCCACCCATTGTGACGAGAGTCACCAGGAAACAGATCCTGCTAAGGCTGTCCACCTTTTGGCAAAACGCAAGCTAGAGGAATATATGAAGGTGCACAGAGAGTATGAGGGCGTTGTCATCACATGCGATACCCTCGTCTCCTGTGACAACTTGCTCATCGGCAAGCCTGCCAACCGTGAGGAGGCCAAAACGCACCTGCGCATGTTCAGTGACAAAGGCCAGGTTGTACACTCCGGGTGGGCCATGTGGTTCAACAACGCTGTCTATGATGGCTTTGATGAGGCTCAGGTCTTCTTCAAAGCTTTGGATGAAAATGCTATTGAGGAGTATCTCGACCTTGGCGAATGGAAGGGTGCTGCCGGCTCCTACAGGATTCAGGAGAAAGGGAAAGAGCTCGTCAAGCATGTAGAAGGTGATATTGCAACGGTAATAGGGTTGCCACTTTTACAGATTTCTGAAATACTATTTTTAACTGTGCCCGTTAGTGATGGCGCAGAATATCCGCCCTTGCGAGGGTGAGTAATAGATGAAGGGTGACGCACACTTTTTTGTACGTATACGTAGTACAGCTGTGTCGTCAGACAGGAGAATTATGTCCGTAGTAACCATGAAAAGCCTGCTAGAATCAGGCGTGCATTTCGGCCACCAGACCAAAAGATGGAATCCAAAGATGGCTCGTTTTATTTTCAGCCAGAGAAATGGAATCCATATCATCGACTTGCAGAAAACCTCTGCTTGTATCGTCGAAGCATATGATGCAGTGCGTGCAGTTGTTAAACAGGGCAAGACTGTTCTGTTTGTCGGCACCAAGAAACAGGCTCAGCAGGCTATTGAAGCCGAGGCTAAGCGCTGTGGAATGCCCTACATCAACAACCGTTGGCTCGGTGGTATGCTGACCAACTTCTCTACCATCAAGAAGTCCATCTCTACCCTCAAGAAAATTGAGAAGATGGAAAATGATGGCACCTTTGAATCCCTCACCAAGAAAGAGGTCTCCCTACTTACCAAGCAGAAGATTAAGCTTGAGAAGAACCTTGGCGGTATCAAGGACATGAAGGATCTCCCCGGAGCAATCTTCATCATTGACACCAAGAAGGAAGCTATTGCTGTAACAGAGGCCAAACGCCTTGGTATCCCAGTAATTGCTGTCGTAGACACAAACTGCGACCCCACAGACATCACCTACCCCATCCCTGGAAACGATGACGCTATCCGCGCCATCAGCCTCTTTGCCGAGATCATTGCCAATGCAGTAATTGATGCTGACAACGAAGCCGGTATCCAGATCATCGAGACTCTCGGAAATGAAGAAGAGACTGTCGAAGAGGTAGCGGTAGAGGAAGTTGAGGAAGAGGTTGTCTTCTCCTCTGAAGAGGGTGCTGAATTCTCCAAGTTTGAAGAGGAGAAAGTTAAGGTTGTTGAGACCGTTGTAGAAGAAGAGGTCGCTGACGACAAGAGTGCAATCACCGTCGACGAAGAGACCCTCTACGAGGACTAAGGAGCAAAGCATGGCTGTAACAGCTGAAGATGTAAAAAGATTGCGTGACGCCACCGGCGCAGGCATGATGGACTGTAAGAAGGCACTGATGAAGTCCGATGGTGACTTCGATGCTGCCAACAAGTTCCTCAAGGAGATGGGTCTAGCCGCCATCGCCAAGAGACAGGACAGGGCGACCAACAACGGTCGTGTCTTTGTGAGAGTGACCGATGACAAGGCTGTCATCGTCCAGATCTCCTGCGAGACCGACTTTGTTGCTGGTAATGCCCAGTTTGCTGAACTTGGAGAGAATGTCTGCACAGTAGTAGTCGAAAAAGGCTACACTGAGATCAATGACGAGCTGAATGGCATGGTCAATGAACTGATCACTGTCATCAAGGAGAACATGACCCTCAAACAGGTCGTCGTCCTCCCCCTTGGTGAGAATGAATTTGCCTCCAGCTATGTCCATGGCGAAGGTTCTCTCGGTGTTGTGGTAACATTCAAGACCGACAAAGCATCTCTCGCCAATGATGAGGTCGTCAAGGAATTTGCAAATGACTGTGCTCTGCACGTCGCTGCTTTCACTCCTTCCTACTTCACCTCCTCTTCGGTCGATCCTGCCTATGTAGCAGACCAGACTGAAATCTTTACCGCCCAGGCAGCACTGCTTGACAAGCCGGCAAAGGTTGTTGAGGGAATCGTCAAGGGCAAGCTCAGCAAGCACCTTGCAGAAATTTGTTTCCTCCAGCAGAAATTTGTCAAGGACGACTCTGTCTCTGTGGAACAGAAAGCCAAGGAAGTCAGCAAGACTGCCGGAGGGAAGATTGAAATCTCGAACTTCACCTATATCCTTGCCGGTTCTGCTTCCTGCGAAGCCTAACGTTCATCGATTCATTCCAACCGCTCACAGCTGTGAGCGGTTGTCCTATTGGAGATTTGTATGCTACAGGTATTAGAAACTTGCGAAAGCAAAATGAAAAAAAGTCTTGAAAGTCTTGAAAAGGACTTTTCCTCATTGAGAACCGGACGTGCTTCCGTTTCCCTCTTAGATAAGATTCGTGTCGAATACTACGGTAACGAGACTCCTATCAACCAGGTTGCAACGATCAGTGTCCCTGAAGCCAGAATGATCGTAATCCAGCCATGGGACAAGAGTGTCCTCTCATCCATAGAGAAGGCCATTCTGAAGAGCGACTTAGGTCTGCCTCCAAATAATGACGGAAAGCTGATTCGCCTCAACTTCCCCCCTTTGAATGAGGAGAGAAGGAAGACCTTGGTAAAGACTGCAAAGTCTACTGCAGAGCAGACCAAGGTCGCTATCCGAAATGTACGTCGTGAAGCTATGGATGAGCTGAAAAAGATGCAAAAGTCCGGTGATATTAGCGAAGACCAACAAAAGGATGCAGAGGCGGAAATCCAAAAACTGACAGACTCCTTTAGCATAGAGGTAGGAACACTATCTGATGCGAAAGAGAAGGAGATCATGGAGATCTAGATGGAAGCTACACCCATTGCACCCACGCACCTTGGCATCATTATGGATGGGAATGGGAGATGGGCACAGAAACGTGCCCTTCCCCGGACTGCAGGCCATCTAGAGGGCCTCAAGGCACTCAAGAGAGTTATCAAGGAAGCCTCGGTGCTTGGCATCGGGTTTGTAACCTTTTATGTGTTCTCCACGGAAAACTGGAAACGAAGCAAGCAGGAGGTATCCTACCTCATGCATCTCTTAGTTGCTAAGCTCCATGGAGAGCTTGGATTCTATAACAAACAGGGGATACGGATTCTTGTCTGTGGAGACCTCGACGGTCTTCCTAAGGACGTACAAGAAGTTATTGAATCTACTGTCAAGGCAACTGAGAACAACACCAACATCACATGCATCCTTGCCATAAATTATGGCGGACAGAATGAGATCTGCAGGGCAGTCAACCGCTGTCTTGCTGAAGGTCCCCAAAAGAATCTGACTGAGAATGATATTCGTTCACATTTGGACTTGCCCCATGTACCCCCTGTCGATATGATAGTACGTAGCGCAAACGAACGGCGCTTGAGTAACTTCTTGTTGTGGGACAGTGCCTATGCTGAGCTTGGATTTTATGAAAAGTTCTGGCCAGACTGGAAGGCAGAAGATGTCCGGACAATCTGCAAGGACTACTCACAGAGGGTACGTAAGTTTGGGGGGGTAGAATGAGTTCACTGGGTCAAAGGATACTAACTACAGTCATTGCAGTGCCAGCACTTTTTTCTATCATCTTCTTTTTACCCTACTATGGGTTTCTTGTCCTTGCCCTAGTCGCTATGCTTACCACTGCCCTTGCCACTGCAGAGCTCAAGGAGCTCTACTTCAAGGCTGAGGGCGCTCGTATCAACTTCCCTTCGTGGATAGCTGCTCTGCTACCCTTCTCCCAATGGCTGGAAATAGCATTTTTCCCCCAGTTACCGTTACTTGAGCTGACCTTAGTTGTCATGGCTCTGGCAATATATACTACTGAACTCACCTCCGGCCCCAAGGATGCTTATGCCAAGACATTTTCACGCATAGGCGGGGCAAGCTTGTTGCTCATCTACCCCGGACTCCTACTGACCTTCATCATGCGCCTGACCGCCCTGAGCCATGCATCAGTCTTTCTTTTGCTTTTTTTCCTGCTTGTTTTTGGCAATGACGTGTTCGCTTTTCTGTTTGGCATGTCTTTGGGAAAAAACAACAAGGGCATCATACGGGTCAGCCCCAACAAAAGTGTAGCTGGCTTTGTCGGGGGGACGCTGAGTACAGTCGCCCTTGCAGTTGTCTTTTGCCTCCTCTACCCAGGGGTACGAGAGATGGTAAGTATTCCCCAGGCACTGTTGCTTGGTTTTTTGACCAGCGTCAGTGCCAACATAGGCGATCTCATAGAAAGCGCATACAAACGTGCAGCAAACGTAAAAGACAGTGGGCACATCATCCCCGGAAGAGGGGGGCTGTTGGATTCCATAGACTCCATGCTAGCCAGTGCTCCTGTGTTCTGGTTGTTGCTAAAGCTATTCTAGGCTATGGAAAAAAGGGTTGTCATCCTAGGCTGTACAGGTAGCATCGGGACTACTGCAATTCAGGCAATCCGTGACAAGAAGATGGCCATTTCTGTGGTAGGACTATCGGCCCATAGCAATGAGGAAGCTCTGGTCTCTCTTGCAAGGGAGCTCTGTTGCCCTTCGATTTGCCTTACCGGTAGCAAACCCTCAAAGCATTCCGGCCTTTCCGTATTTAACAGTCTCTCTGATATGCTTTCAACCCTCGAGGCAGACATTGTGCTCAATGGCATCGCAGGCTTTGCAGGGCTTGAGGCTTCGGTGCTTTCCCTACAACAGGGCTTCGATCTAGCCTTGGCCAACAAGGAGAGCATAGTATGTGGAGGCTCTTATCTTTTTGACTTTGCAAAAGCACACAATAGCAAGATTATCGCTGTGGACAGCGAACATAGCGCCCTTGCAGAACTGGTACAGGGTCAATCTCCAGAACACATCGAATCCCTTATCCTCACTGGCAGTGGAGGTCCTTTCAGGAACCTCCCTGCAGATCAATTCGCTCATATTACCGTGGAGCAGGCCCTCGCCCACCCCACTTGGAAAATGGGCAAGAAAATCTCAGTTGACAGCGCCACTTTGGCAAATAAGGCTCTTGAGGTCATCGAAGCTTCCTACCTGTTCGGTCTTCCAGCAGAAAAGATTGAGGTGGTCATCCACCCCCAGTCAATCGTCCATTCCATGATCCGCACCTGCGATGGGGCAGTCTACGCACAGATGGGAATGCCCGATATGACTCTTCCGATTGTCAATGCACTTGTTGATAACGGTAAGAATCTGGTTCGGCCACTGGACTTCACCAAACTCAGTCTCACCTTTGAGAAACCCGATTACCAACGGTTCCCCCTCCTCGCTTTGGCCTTCTCCATCCTAAAGAGGAAAGGCAGTGCGGCCCTAGCCTTCAACGCTGCCGACGAGGTTGCCGTGTATACCTTCCTCGATGGCAGATGCACCTATCCCCAGATGATACGAGCCATTGAAAAGACCCTGGAAAAGAGCTGGGACCGTGCTCCCTCTTCGTTTGCAGAGACCCTCGCCCTTGATAGGGAAGCCAGAGAGCTGACAAGAAGCTATCTATGAACAGCCTACTGACACTCATCAGCAAGTACCTCATCGGGCTGTTGGGTATAGGTCTGGTGGTTGTCATTCACGAACTGGGGCATCTTTGGGCAGCAAAAGCCTGCAACATTGATGTGGAAGTCTTTTCCTTCGGTCTGGGACCGAAGCTTTGGGGAATCGAACATAAGGGGACAGATTTTAGGATCAGCATCCTTCCCTTCGGAGGTTACTGCAGGCTCAAGGGATCTGATGACCTTAGCCAAGCCCTCTTACAGAAGGACAAGGATTTCACCCATATAGAACAGGGCTCCCTCTTCTCCGTACATCCTGCAAAGAGGATAGTCACGTATCTCTGTGGCCCTCTGTTGAATCTTGTGTTTGCCATTTTGCTCTATTCGGTTCTGGCAGCCATTCCTTACAAGGTTCTGTCCACTGAGCCTGTCATTGCAACCATCAACGACTACCCCACCCTCTTTTCCCAAGCGACCAGTCCAGCCTATGAGCAAGGTCTGCTAACAGGGGACAAGGTACTTGAGTTGAATGGAACAAAAATACGGGACTGGGAAGAATTGGAAAGACTTCTCGCTGATAGTGCGGGAATACAGTTGTTCACGGTAGAACGCTCGGGGGAGGTCTTTACCCTCCCTATCGAGGGAGAGAATACTGGGCAGGGCATCCGTTACGGTATCTCTGTCATCCGCGAGCCCCTCGTAGGCAGTGTCCGCCCATCTACCCCCGAAGACGATGCAGGCCTCAAAAAGGGAGACCGTATCCTCCGTGCAAATGGTATAAGAATCACCAACGACCTTGCTCTCCTTGCAGCACTCGAAGCCGATACTGAGAGTTCTGACCTGCTAGTTCTCAGAGGTTCTCAAGAGATATCTGTCTCTTTTCGCCCCGATTTGAATGCACAAGGAAAAGGCGAGTGGAATTTTGCACTAGCTTCTGAGAACAGATCAATAAAGGCCCCTACATTCAGCCTCCTCAAGGGTTGGGAGACAACCGCAAGGATGACCAAGGATACTCTCTCTTCACTCATCCTTCTGATTGGGGGGAAGAGTCAGGACGTACGGCAGGAGTTTACAGGGGCTGCAAGGGCTGCCCTTATGATTGGCGATATCACTGCGTTAGGGTTGGAGAACGACACGGCCAGCGGATTCAGGGCGCTGTGGTATCTTTTGGGGGTGGTGAGCATCTCCCTAGGTATTGCAAATCTGCTTCCGCTGCCCGCTTTTGATGGAGGGCAGGTACTCACTTCCCTCTTCGAATGGATTACAGGAAGGCACATACAGCCAAGGACCTATTGGATTCTCCAATTGGTCGGCATTGTTACTGTTTTTTGTATCTTTGTGTTTCTAGGATTTGCGGATATGCTCCACTTTCTTTCTATCAGGCGTTAGGATTGTTCCCAGAAACATACTTGTGGCTGTACTCCATCTCTTCAAATCTGACAATATTGCTGACAAAGGCCAAAGAGAATACACCAGTCTCACCGTTTCGGTTCTTAGCCATGATAATCTTGGTCTCCTGAACGTTGTTCTTGCGACGTTCGTCTTCATCGTCAGTTCTGTTTTTTCCCACCTCACGATGCAACAGGATAACCACATCGGCATCCTGCTCGATCGAACCGCTGTCACGCAGGTCAGAGAGCTTAGGCTCCACCCCATCAGCCTGCCTGCCTACCTGGCTGAGGCAGACTACTGGAATATCAAGCTCACGGGCGAGTTGCTTCAGAGAGCGGGAAATGATGGAAATCTGTTCATGACGGGGGATGCGTGCATCGGCTTCTGCATCAATGAGGCCGATATAGTCAACAAAGATAATCTGGATATCGTGCTCGAGTTTCATGCGTCTTGCCTGGGCACGCAACTCCATCAGCTTCATGTTTGGGGTATCCTGTATGTAGAACTCAGCATCATACAGGGAGCCTGAGGCATCGATGATGGCATTCATCTCACTGTGTTTCAGCGTTGCCTTACGGATATGTGAAAAGTCGACCCGACTGTGTCCGGTCAACAGGCGCTCCATCAGAGAAGATGCACTCATCTCAAGGGAAAAGAACCCTACCCGGTACTTTTTCTTAACAATCATGTTCAAGGCAATGGAGAGGGCAAAAGCCGTCTTTCCGATGGAAGGACGAGCACCCACGATGATGAACTCCTGTTTCTTGAATCCTCCGGTAATGGAGTCCAGAGGGGCGAAAGCAGATTCAAAGCCGTTCTTTATTCCTGTGGTGCTTCTCTCCTCAATATCACTGATGGTTGTGGTTATCAGATCCTTGATACTGTAGTAATTGTCACTGCCTGCAGTCTCATTGTTAAGTTTGGAGAGTGCTTGCTCACCCTCATCGATGACCTTCTGGATATCCTGCGATTCGTCGTAGGCATTATCCTTGAGCTTCGAGGAGAAAAGCAACAGCTTGCGCCTCTGTGCTAATGCCTTGAGAATCTTGGCATAGTAGGCAGCATTGGTAGTGGTGGGAACATCACTGGTGAGGGTGGAGATGTAGGAGAGTCCGCCACACTTGTCAACAAGATCATGAGCCTTGAGATAGGAACTCAAGGTGATCAGGTCTAGGGTTTCTGAACTCTCCTGACGAAATGCAACAATGGCACCGAACAGCTCCTGGTGTGCAACCCGGTAAAAATCATCCTTGCCCAAAAAGTCGGTCACTTCTACAAGGACCTTGTCATTGAGCAGGATTGCACCCAATACTGCGCGTTCAGCCTCTTCGTTTTGAGGGGGAACGCGTCCTAGCATGCTATTCGACGCCATGCTACTACTCGGTCTCCTTGGCAACTTCTTCAGCTATTGTAGCAACTTCAACATCCTTGGTTGCTTCCAGTGCTTCAGCAGCAGTTTTCTCTGCAAGCTTAGCGGCCTTTTCAGCAGCCTTGGCGGCATCAGCGATAACAGTAGCCCTTACTTCTTCAGCAGCAGCCCTCGCAGCGACCTTAGCCTCTTCAGCAGCGACCCTGGCGGCAGCGACCTCACGGGCCTTCACCTGGCTTTCGCTCTCAACAACCACAGAGATTTCAGCACTCTCGTCCTCATACAGACGGATACGCACCGGGTAGGTACCGACCATCTTGATGGTGTGGGAAGAGACTTCAATTCGTTTACGCTCGACTACAAATCCCAACTTTGCCAGCTCTTCCTGGACTATCGCTGAGGTGACCGAACCAAAAAGCTTGCCACTCTCGCCTGCAGAAAGGACCAAGGTAATGGTCGTCTCGTCCAGCTTGGACTTCAAGTCTGAAGCCAGGGTACGCTTTTCATTCTTGCGTTTTGAAATAGCTCTTTCACGAGCGGCAAACAAAGACATGTTTGTCTTATTGAACAATACAGCCGCTTTGGTGGGTAACAGGAAGTTACGGGCATACCCATCCTTTACAATTACAACGTCTCCCTCTTCTCCGAGGTTAACGACATCCTGATTGAGAATGATTTTCATATGAAAACTCCTTACACGTCTTTTCTAAATACTATCCAAGTCTCCAAGACCCCTAGCAGGGGTAGCAGGAAGACAACCAATATGTTCAAACCAGGTACCAAAAAAGCTATCAGAAACAGGCTCATCATCAAGCGTCCACCACTAATGGGAAGGCCCTTGCGACGCACAAAGTGCATTATGATGGCCATACCTTGTACAGCATAGAGTACACAGGAGCCCAAGGCAACATTCAATGCCAGAGCACGTCCCACATAAGGAGCCTTGAAGACCATCAGAAACAGGACCACTGTCCATGATCCGAGAAATACCCAAAGGGTATCATACGGAACGAACCAACTGGTGACACGTTTTGAAAAGCCATCATCTGATCGTCCTAGATAACTCATAGCCATGAAGGAAGCAAATCCTACCAGTCCCATACAGAAGGGAACAAGAACAGATCCACTGACCATCACCGACAAGCGGTAAACCCTCTCCAGATCTCTCATTGAGAGAGTCCCGGAGCGACCATCCAACTGTCCAAACAGGGCACCGAAGGACTCGAGCATTATCGAATCGACCTCTAGAACTGTCTCAGACCCACTGGAAAGCCAGATAACTAACCCTATCGATGCAATCATGCCAAAGGCGCAGGATGCAAGATAGCGTACAAATGTCCGTTGATCGTCCAAATAAATCCAAACAGCAGAAGCGACCAACAATACAAGCGGAATGAACAATCCAATGCACAACAGCAATCTTCCTGCACTCTCTGAAAGCGCTCCACGCGCTTGGAACAGGGAGACGATCAGCGTAAGCAGCGCTACAGCCGCTACGGGGATCAGTGCATGTCTGCGGTCGGAAAACTTTGGCGCCAGAACCATGAGGGGGATGGTAAACAGGAAATTGCCAAGCATGAACCGGGAGAGCACGAAACTCACTCCTGCCACCATGGCCACTTTACCCATCAACTGTTTTTCACTCTGATTCATGCCGTCTAACAAAGCTTACTTCTTCTCAAATGGAAGGTATGCGAGTACGCGGGCCTTCTTGATCTCGTTAGTAACGCTTCTCTGGTGCTTTGCACAACAGCCGGTTATGCGAGCAGGAAGGATCTTGCCCCTCTCGGTAATGTATCTGCGAAGCATTTCAGGATTCTTGTAATCAGGGATGAGGTTCTGGGTACAGAACTTACAGACTTTCTTTCTGAAGCTTGGTCTACGTCCACCACCGCCACTTGAGCGCCTGTCTCTACCACCTCTGCTATCGGAATCCTTGGAATCTCTATCGTCATCACGCATGAATATTTCTCCTTAAAAACTAGTTTCTGCTCTACGCAGATATTAAAATGGGATCTGGTCGTCATCGAACTGCTCCGGTCCGCCGATGTCCATATCAGGCATGGGGGGGGGAGCTTGCGTTCTTGGGGCGTATGATCCTTGGGGTTTCGCCTGGCTGTCGTTACGACGGCCTTCTGAGCGATCACCACCAGAGCTGGCTAGAAGCTGCAAGGAATTGACTACGATCTCAACGCGGGAACGACTCTGTCCATCCTGTTCCCAGCGGCTCTGCCTCAATTCACCTTGGATAGATACCTGTCTGCCCTTCTCCAGATACTGGTTCAGGCCTTCGGCGCTCTTTCCAAACATGGTGCAATTGAAGAAGTTGGCTTCATCCTCCCACCTGTTGTCAGCCGTCCTCTTTCTACGGTTAACAGCGAGAGAAAAACTACAGATAGCCATACCGCCACTGGAATAACGAAGTTCGCTTTCCCGAGTAAGACGGCCAACCAATGCGATCACGTTCAAGTCATTTGCCATGCTTATGCTCCAATTCTTTTAGATTTATTTTTCTGTGTTGACAAACAGAAACTTCAAAATGGAGGTGCTAAGCAAGAATTCCTTCTCGAATCCGAGGATAGAGGAAGGGTCTGCCTTCATTTCGAAGTAGACATAGTGGCCTTTTTCCTGTTTTTTGATATCGTAGGCGAGGTACTTAACGCCCATATCTTCCTGCTTGGTAATCTCTACACCAGCTTTTTCAAAAATGCTGGTGACTAGTTCCAAGCCACCCTGTGTTTTATCTTCGTTTGCATCGAAGATGATTGTGAACTCATAATTTCTCATGGTTCCTCCTTACGGACTGAATGATCCGCCTAACTAGCGGATAAAGAGGTTCTCAGTACACTAGCATATTTTCGAGTCTACAGTCAACAAAGCAGTGAAGGATATCCTCTCTCAAGACAAGCTCTTGCAAATTCTTGACAGTACCTTGAGGAGTATAGTTTATCCTGCCAACAGAAAATCATCATGTTAGAGCCGTGGTGAACGTTCAGAGGAATCAGAACTGAAATATTCTCGCAGAGAATCTATCCAAGCAGGGAGAAGAGGAGTGGAAATTGAGAGTTTGACCCTCCATCCATTCAAGAGCAAGGCCTTCTCCCGAACCAAAAACACCGTATTGCTCTCAGGTTCCTTACGAATATGATTCCTGACTTTTTCTTTTGAAGCATGCAGGTTAATGCAATCCGCACAAGGGGTATTTCGCCCGTGCAACACCTCATAGCAACATCCCTTCTCAGGGAGAGCTGTTAGGCCAAGCCTCTTGAGCATAGAATCATTGACGAAGAGCAGTTCAGAGGTATCAACATTACAGAGGTATATCTCTTCTCCCATCTGAGAGAACAACCATTCCCGGTTTATTGGTTTGTGCGTTCGATGGGGGACCGAACCTTCCCCGTACAGACAATACCGGTCCTTGCCCTCCCTTTTTGCCTGGTATAGGGCAAGGTCTGCAGTGTGGTAGAGTTCTTCAAATGAGGTACCGTGGTCAGGAAAGATAGATACCCCAACACTACAACTCAAGTGCATATCGTCCTCTGGCATCCCAAGCGAGCGCATTGCATTGCAGATGTTCTCTGCCTTTTTCATGGCCAGTTCAACAGAGGGGATATCTGTGATAAAGACAGCAAACTCATCGCCTCCGGGGCGGGCAATGATGTCGGAAGGACGGAAGACTCCTCTGAGGCTATTCGTTACCTGACGCAGCACAGCATCTCCATGGTCATGGCCAAAGGTATCATTCACCCACTTGAAGTAATCAATATCAAGCATAAAGAAAGCCCCTATAGTATGCTTGTAAGAGCAGAGAGCTATCTGCTGGGTTACGTGCGTTTCAAGTGCCGTACGGTTCAAGATTCCTGTCAAAGGGTCAAGTTGTGTCTGCAAGGTCTTTTCAGCGAGTTTGCTGGCAATGTAGTCTGAATCCTGAATGGACAAATCACAGGCCATCCCCTGCCCCTCACTCCCCTCTTCCAACGTGTAGGACAACAGGGCCCATCTGTATCCTGTAAACACTTCGTTATAGCTCATTCGCCTGAAAGGGATCTCCATGTGATCTCCCTTGGAAGAGATTGAAGAGGACAAAGTCTTCAAGTCTGCGAAGGCGACGAAAGCTCTCCGGTCCTGTGGATGGACATACTGTGTGGCAAAATTGGCTATGGCATCGTACAAATTGGAGAATTCATGGACCCTAAACGCTACACGCCCCTGCAGATTGGCCTCGACAAGAGCTCCTGTAGCAACAGAAAAACACAATTTGAAGCATCCAAGATTCCTTTCGAAGAGAGGAATTCCCTGATTCTCTTCTGAAATCATAAACAGATAGGTTGGTATTTCTTGGTGTGAATAGAGATAGGTACCAGAAATATGAACCAAGCAGACTGAGCGGTCAAGACAAATTAGGGGAAACCGCAAATCTATATCAGCTTTAGCTTCTTTCGCTTCATGTATGGCCTTGGCTACACGAGGTTGTTCAGATTCCGGGACAAAATCAGCGAATGAGCCCTCTATCTTCTTAATAAACTCTTCAACAGGGTACCCAAAATATGTGGAAGCCTTTCCGCCTCTATACAATACCTTGTTGTCTGATCCCAGTTCAACAACAAAGAAGCCGAGAGAGAATTTAGCAAATACCTGAAGCCATTGTTCTGGGAACGAGGCTTTTCCCATCGGTGCCTCCCCTGTCATATGTCATTATAGTACCACAGGGAAGAGGAAAGAAACAGATAATTCTTAGGGCACAGATTACAAATCAAAAGGACACCACTACCCTTTTGATCATACCAATCAGATATTGGCAAAGACAGTGAAGAAAATGGACTAGTCAATTTTTACGTTCAAACACAAAAAACCACCGGAGCGACCGGCGGTTTTTGTGTTTGTGAACTGCACATAGCAGTTGAATAAGATTGAAAGAAGGTTACTTCTTGTTCTTATGTCTATTCTTTCTGAGTTTTTTCTTTCTCTTATGAGTAGCAATCTTATGTCTTTTTCTTTTTCTTCCACAAGGCACTGTAGAGCTCCTTAATCCACCGGTTGGGTTATTGGCAAGCCAATTCCGATGTTTTTGTAATTACCGTGTCATTATGCAAAGATGAGTTGCTAACGTCAAGGGGTAGAGAGAATCAATTTGTTTCCAGAGAGATTTCCTAGGAGAACCTAGGACAAAAGTGCCTAATATATGATACCTTATTGCTATAAAGCTGTTATATTTATTGAATAGGGATAGTGAATAAGGAGTGTGCATGAAGGTTCTGATCTTTGGGTTGGGTATAAATGGAGGCGGTTATTCCGCAGCCACCTACTTTCTTGACCATGGTTCTGAGGTACGGATCACCGATTTGAAGGGAACGTGTGACCTTGGCGCCGAGATGGAGGCCCTAACACAACGTGGGGCTACCTGCATAGCAGGAGAGCATCGCAAGGAAGATTTTCTCTGGGCTGATATCGTTGTGAAGAATCCTGCCATCCCCCCAAACCACCCCTTGCTATCTTTTGCGAAGACGGTCGTCAATGACTTTGCCTGGCTTTTCTCCTCGCCGTGGTGCACTGAAACCAAGATTATTGCCATTACCGGTACCAAAGGTAAGACAACCACCAGCGCTGCAGTCGCCCATGCTTTGGAAAAGTTCGGCTATGAGGCCATGCAATGCGGCAACATGGGGATAAGTGCATTTTCTATTCTTCGCGAATGGGAGAAAAGACATGACGAGAACAAGAAGCTGCCGGACTTTTTGGTATGCGAATTCTCCTCTTGGCTTGTTCGTGATACCATCACGGCTATGCATGAGGAGTTCCCTCCCTTGGAGGTGTGTGCACTGACTAACTTCTACCCCGATCATCTGAACTCCTATGAAAGCATCGAAAACTACCTTGAAGACAAGTTGGATCTCTTCTCCCCTTCCACAAAAATGGCTGTTGTGCCCGATGCACTGATCAAACGGATACGAAAACAGACAAAACTCGACAGCAAACATGTACGGGGTATCGACAGGACCTGTGCCAAGGAAGTTGAGGAGATGCCACACCTTAAGAGTGCCTATGCAATCCTCCTATCCTTAGGCTTCAAGTGGAAATCGGTTCTGAAGGCTTTGGGAAGTTTTGCAGGTGTGCCTCATAGGATTGAGCAGGTAGGTCTGCTCGATACCATACTTTTCATCAATGACAGTGCAGCTACCATACCAGAAGCGGCCCACTTTACCTATGCACGATTCAGGAATATGGCTTGCCACCTTATCTGTGGAGGCACTGACAAAAACCTCAAGGCAGATGCGATGCTCGATGTGCTGCAAGCCGCTTCGAGCATCTCACTGCTAGACGGCTCCTTTACCAGGGACAAGCTCATACCCTTGCTTGATGAACACAAGATCCCCTACTTTGGGCCATTCTCTTCTATGGATGATGCCACCCTAACAAGCTATAGCTCCGCGACACAGAAAGCCAAGGACCTTCCAGACCTTCCACAGGTAGTGCTTCTCTCACCAGGATGTGCTTCCTTTGAGATGTTCAACAACGAGTTTGACCGGGGAAACCAGTTCAAAAACTTGGTAGGACTCCTTCTAGAGGCATAAAGCCATACTAAGGACCTCCCTGTCGCAGAAGACATACCCACGCTACACTCGAATTCGGAAGTCCTGTCTATCTCAGCGACATACGTATCCAGGATACGAAGGTTTGTATCTTAGCCTCTTCATCGGAAGGCACCTCTCATATGACGAAGGTTTCCAGAGGGGGGAACCCATTGAATTCAACAGATGAATAGCTACTGGTATAGGCTCCGGTGGACAACCAATACAAACGGTCTCCAACTGCAAGGCTTAAGGGAAGCTCGTACATATACTCCTCATACATCGTATCCATACTGTCGCAGGAGGGGCCGGCAAGAATAACCCGTTCCGCAGGTCCTGTACGTTCACACACTATGGGATACTTGATCGCTTCGCCAAGCGTTTCCATCAGACCCCCAAACTTGCCACAATCCTGATATATCCAACGTTCCAAGGCAGTGCGGGATTTGCGGGAGATCAGCACGATTTCCGAAACCAGTACACCGCTGTCGCCTACAAGGGATCGACCCGGTTCTATGATGATCTGTGGCAGTTCATCCCCATAGTCCTCTTGGAGGTAACGCAGTATTTCCTGGGCATAGACATCGACAGAGTGGGTTCGTTCTTGGTAGACCGCGGGAAATCCGCCTCCCATGTTGATGCACTTCAGTTCAAGGTCCTCATTTTCCTTGAGCCAGGAGAACAAGTAGCTAACCTTTGAGAGTGCTGTATCCCAGGCGGTGATATCACGTTGTTGCGACCCCACATGAAACGAGAGCCCATAGGGTTCCAAGCCCAGCTTTCTAGCCAATACCAGTAAATCGCCTGCAAGGTCAGGGTTACAACCGAATTTACGTGACAAAGGCCAATCGGCTGTCAGTCCACCTTCTGCCATCAGCCGTACCAGGACCTTGGACCCAGGTGCTGCCATTGCAATGTTCCTGAGGTCAAGTTCGCTGTCGGTCACAAAAAGGCGGATACCTGCCTGATAGAATTCCTTGATATGCTCGAACTTTTTTATCGTATTGCCACAGCTCATCCGCTCTGCGCTTACCCCCAGTTCCTGGAGACGGCGCAGCTCATAGACCGAAGCAACGTCGAAATTGGAGCCTAAACGGGCAAGCAGCGAAATCACTTCTGGAGCCGGGTTGGCTTTCACCGCATAATAAATATTGGCGAAGGGCAGATTCTTTTCAAGTTCATGGTACTTTTCCTCAATCACTTCGGAAAGAATCACTTGGAAGGGGGTCTCCTTCGTACGGGAGAAGTCCAGCACACGTTGCCATTGCTGGGCAGTCAAGTTGTCATTTTTATCAATATTCATAGGTGGACTATGGGGATATTTGTATTTCCCTGTCAACTGTTTGCACAAAGACATGAGAGAACTATTCTGTATTTCTTTCATTCAACTGGTCAGGTCTTTCCTGTTTCAGCTATTTGATGCAAAAAATCTTAGGGGGGTATCCGCTTAGCTCCTCCTGAGGTATAACAAATTGATGGAACTTGGATACTCACATGAAGTAACAGTCATGTCTTCTTCTGATAATCCTGCCCATGTTTCCATGCCGGGGATCCATCAGATCGCAAGTCTTTAGAAGCGGTGGATTCTAGGCACTCACTAGGGATTTGTAGCTCAGGGACATCCGCAATCTTATCTTGAAGAGTTTACTTTCCGTTTCAATCGGTGTACTTCACGTAGTCGAGGGCTTGTTTCCCTAAAACTTCTTGAACAGGCGCTTATTACTAGTCCCACTACTGAATTCGATATAATGGAAGGCTATGACTGGGGTTTGGAAACTGATGCAGATTGAGGAGGAGCTAAGCGTATACCCCCCAAATCTTATTACCGCCTACTCTTGGGTTCCTTCTAGAGGTTTAGTCTTTCGGTTCATCCTGTAGCGGAAGTGCTCCATCAACGAATAGGTTTTCCATCGGAAGAAATGTAGGACATAGTCAGTGGTCGGTGTACGATAGTAGCTCTGCCCCCCAAAGGAAAGCTTGAACAGCTCAAGGCTGGCAAGATGCTCTCCCCTGCCCTTCGGGCCGGGAATCCCATGCATGTCATAGAACCGGCACCCATGTTCACAAGCCATTCGAATTGCATAGTCCTGCAGGATATAGGAACATGAGATACCATCCTGACGCAGGGTTGCGCCATAAAGATATACGGCCTCAGAACCTGTCATCAGCATAATCAGCCCACCCACAATGAGGGGACCTTCTTTGGCCAGGATAAGCTTGCACTCAACATCCCCATGCACCTTGCCGTCGAGAGAGAGCAAACCCCTCAGATATTTTTCTGATCTCGGGGAAAATCCATCCCGATGTGCAGTTTCGAGGTACGTCTCATACCAACGCTTGAAAGGAGAAGCCTGCCCATTCCACAAAGACACCTGATACAACAACGTGCTTTTTCGAAGAGCGCGCTTGGCACGGTCACGGTAGCCAAGTGTCACCGCATTATAACCCCATTGTAAGGCTATTCGTACTGTCCCATCGGGCTGTACACTCTCTTTTGCCGTACGGAACCGCCCCCCGGTAAGGTACATGACATTCGGGTCTTTCACCTCGTCCCATGGAAGGTCATACCTGATGGAAAACACACTTCTGGGCAGGGCCTTTTTCAGTTCCTTTGAAATGTTGACTAAAAAATCTGATACGGAATGCAGAGGATTGTGAAATACATCTGGTCCGAAGGGTATATAGGCAATGCAAGAAAACAGAAAAAGATGCTTCACCAACACGAGCACATACGAGGTCCACCCCTCCATCTCTATGGTAAAGGCGTAGGGTTTCCATCCTGAGCCGTGCTTTACGGCAGCCCAGTAACTGCTCTGCAAAGGGGAGTTACTGGAAGGCATTTTCTTGTAATCCATCGGAATCAATTTCATAGTGTCTCCATCTTACCATGACTTGCAAACAAAAAGGGGCCAAATGGCCCCTATCTTTTACGCTTTTTCCAGTTTGGAATCAGCCTACAGGACCGTTAAGATATTTTTTTGAAGTTAGGCTCTTGCCTTCTGCCCCGAGTGCTTTTCCATCGACCTTTACTATTCCATCTTCTGTAACTATTGGCATTGCAAAGAAATGGTCAGCTTTCACATACGATAGAGCTTCGTTTGGGGTCTCAAACCCTTCTGGTTGCAAGATGGTACCAACCTCAAACTGGGGGGCAAATATCACCTCACAGGTAGTATGTTCCTCTGCATCTGGATCGCTGGCAGCGAGCAGCATCCCACGGCTTTTCACGCCACGGAAATTTGCCGGCTTGAGGTTGCTGACTAACACGATATTCTGCCCCAACAACTCTTCAGCGGTGTAATAAGGAACGATGGAGCTGACAATGGTACGGCTCTCCTCTTCCTTACAATCGAGGGTGAGAATGAACAGCTTGTCCCCTTTGGGGTGCTTCTCCACATCGGTGATGCGGGCAACCTTAAGGATAACCCTCCGGTTGAACTGTTCTGAGATACTCTGTTGCGTTTCTTCTGTATTCATTTCCTTCTCCGATACGGTAGTATGCTTTATTTTTGAAGCAGCTTGCCCCTTCTCAGCCCGCTCTTCCTGCGAACCTGCAAAACGGGTACGTAAATCTGCTATCAGGCTGTCTTCGAGTTTACTGAAAAGAAGCGAGGTTTCCCCTACCTCCTCAACTCCACTGAAAGAGCCCAAATCACTCCAACGTGCGCCCTCGCTTCCCAAGAAAGAAAGAATCTTTACACTCGTACTGGGCATATATGGCTCTATCATGATGCCAAGGTCGCGAATGAGATAGACCAAAGTCCTCAACAGGGAGGCTGCCTTCTCAGGGTTCTCTGTTCTCATCTTCCAAGGCTCTCCATCCTGGAAAGCCTTGTTTCCGACCGAGGAAAGGGCGATGATCTGCCTGAGGGCATCGCGCTCTTCCGCCCGTTCCAAATACGCATCAATAGCCTTTTCCTTCTCCAGAATTTGTTCTTTAAGGGTTGTGTCAATCTCTGCTTGACAGAGCTTTCCATCATAGAACCTTCTGATGAAGGTAAGGGTACGGTTAACCAAGTTGGAGAGGTTTCCTATAAGCTCACCGTTAATTTTCTCTTGGAAATCTGACCAGGTAAAGGTGACATCACTCTTTTCAGGACGATTATAGAACATATAGAAGCGCCAGGCATCAACAGGGATGCCGGTATCCTGCACATCGTTTCCAAATATCCCTATGCCCAGGCTCTTACTGAACTTGCCACCCTCATAGTTGAGATACTCAGTACTGCTCATATGATGGAGCATGGTCCACTTGTCCCCGGTAGCCAGCTGGCATGAGGGGAAGATTACCGTATGGAAAGGAATATTGTCCTTGCCGATGAATTGGAAGAGTTCTGTACTTTCGGGCTCGTGCCACCACCTTTTCCAATCAGGGGTTCCGTTGGCGGTTATGGAGACATACCCGATAGGTGCATCGAACCAGACATAAAATACCTTGTTCTCAAAACCGGGCTTCGGTACGGGAATCCCCCACTTCAAGTCCCGAGTGATGCAGCGTTCCTTCAGGCCGTCCCTTATCCAGGACTTGGTGACCTGAATGGCATTGTTTGCCCAGAAACCCTCCACACTAGCCTCCTGCATCCAGGCTTCCAATAGGGGAAGGGCCTTGGGAAGGTCTACATAGAGATGACGGGTCCTCTTGGCGACTGGCTTTGTCCCGCAGACACCACAGCGACTGTCCAACAGTTCTATCGGGTCGAGAAGGGTCTGACATGCATCGCACTGGTCGCCTCGCGCACCTGTGCTTCCACAATGGGGGCAGGTGCCTTCAACAAAACGGTCGGCAAGAAAGCGCTCGCACTTGGGGCAGTACAACTGTTCATTTTCGTGCTCGTTGATATATCCGGCAGCATCGACCTTGGCAAAGATCTCCTGCACAATGCGAGTCTGCTCAGGAGTGCTTGTCCTGCCGAAATGATCGAACTTGATATCAAACCACTGATAAATCTCTCTGTGGATCGCATTAAAATGGTCACAAAGCTCTTGGGGTGTCACCCCTTCCTTGAGGGCCTTGGTCTCAGTGGCAGTCCCATACTCATCAGTGCCGCAAATGTAGAGGGTCTCATACCCCTTGGAGCGACAGAACCGGGCAAAAACGTCGGCTGAAAGCACTTGGGTGAGATTGCCCAGATGCGGAATGTTGTTTACATACGGTAAAGCGGATGTTACGAGTCTCTTTTTCATAAGGGACATAATAGACCGCTTACAACTTAATTTCAATGCCAAACCATGCATTAGAATCCATATTCTGACCTTGACGATACCTCTTGGAGTAAGTACATTATAGATGTGTCTATCCGACACATCAAGGAGAAATCATGGATACCATGCAGCAGCCACAGAGGCCTGCACGAAAAACGAACAATATCAGCCCTAAGCTGGTTATTTGGATCATCGTTGCCATCGTGTTGGTCATGCTGGTTCTCAGCAGCTTTTTTGTTGTTGACCAGACCGAACAAGCGGTTGTACTTCGCTTCGGCAAGTTTAGCCGTACCGTAGGACCTGGACTTCAGACTAAGATTCCCCTGGGCATTGAAGCTAGTTACAATGTACCAACCCAAGTAGTCCAGACAATGACATTCGGCTATCGAGCAAGTCCCTCCAAGGGATCCTTGTTTGCAAGCTCAGACTATTCAAGTGAATCTATCATGCTCACAGGCGATCTCAACATCATCGATGTCGAGTGGATCGTGCAGTACAAGATTGAAGATCCTGTAAAGTGGATGTTCAATGTCGAATCAAGGGAGACAACCATAAGGGATATCAGCCAGAGCGTAATGAACAAGCTCGTTGGAGATCTTCCCATCCTTTCGGTCATGACAAGTGAACGAACAAAGATAGAGGTTGAAGCCCAGGAAGAGATGCAGAAGGTATTTGACAACTATGGCCTTGGGGTAAGGGTTGTGACAGTCAAGCTGCAGAACATCGTTCCACCAGTAGGGGCTGTGCAGGATGCTTTTGAAGATGTCAACAAGGCAATTCAGGACATGAACCGCCTCATCAACGAAGGGAAACAGAACTATAACAAAATCATCCCTTCAGCAAAGGGTGAAGCGAACAAGGTTATCCAGGTTGCCCAAGGATATGCGGCAGAACGTGTAAACCAGGCAGAAGGTGATGTTGCCCGTTTTAACAGTGTCCTTGAAGTATACAAGCAGAACGAGGAGATTACCCGTACAAGACTCTATATAGAGACCATGGAAGCGATCATCAATCCTGTCGAAGGTGGCTCTGTTACCTTGGTGGACAAGAACCTTTCCAACTTCCTGCCTATCCAGATGCTTGGGGGTGAAAAATGAAAACCAATAAAAAACTCATAACAACACTGGTAATAGTGGCAGTCTTTCTTATCGTATTTGTCCTGCTCGGACCTTTCTACATCCTGTATGAAGGCCAGCAGTCAGTACTCACCCGCTTTGGTAAGATAGTCAATACTGAAAAGAATGCAGGGCTGAAGTTCAAGATGCCCCTTGTAGACAACGTAGTGATATATCCAAATAAGATCATCTCCTGGGATGGGGCTGCACAGCGCATACCTACCAAAGAGAACCAGTTCATCTGGGTTGACACCACCGCCCGTTGGAAGATTGCAGACGCTGCCAAATACTATGAGACCGTCAATACGGTCAGCAATGGTCTATCTAGGTTGAATGACGTGCTTGACTCCTCGATCAGAACCATCATCAGTGAGAACTTCCTCAATGAGTCGGTCAGGAATACAAACAAGATTAACAACATCAAGGTAGAGGAACAGGTGCAGGCACTTGACAGTCCTGAGGATGCAGAGACCTTGCGCAACCTAACGGTTACCTATACTAAGCAGGAGACCATCAGCATCGGACGTGACGGCTTGAGCCAGATGATGTTCGACCAGGCCAATAAATTCACCGATGCCTTTGGTATCGAGCTCATTGATATTGTTGTCAGGCAGATTCGCTATAGTGATGACCTCACAGAGAGTGTCTACCAGAGGATGATCAAGGAAAGGAACCAGATTGCAGAAGCCTACCGCTCCTACGGTCGTGGTCAGCTTGCCCAATGGCAAGGTAAGACCGAGAACGAGGAAAAGGTAATTCTTTCTGAGGCATATGCCAAAAGTGAGACCATCAAGGGTATCGCCGATGCTAAGGCTGCGACCATCTATGCAAAATCCTATGAGACAGACCCTGAATTCTTCGACCTGTGGAGAACCCTGGAATCCTATAAGAAAACCATTCCTTCCCTAGATAAGATACTCAGTACTAACATGCAGTACTTCAATCGAATCTATGGTGAGACCTTGGGAAAATAAGCCAATGAAAGGTATCAATACCCCAGGGCAAGCCCTGGAAAGAGGAGACGTTGCCTCCTTTTCCGCCCCAAGGGGCGGGGTATCTCACCTTGCTTTCCCGGCACTCGCTCGGTAATGGAAGCATGGTAATGCTTGTGCTACTCTCGCTTCGTTGGGGAATAAATTTCTTGAAAGGAAGGGATTATCCAATAGTCCCTTCCTTTTTTTTGCGCTCTTTGCTAGACTAAAATCATGCAAAAAAAATTCCTCATAACCTTTGACTTTGACGGCACCTTCTATCCTCTCTACCCCTACGACAGCGAGCAGAGGCTTATCCTTTCCACAGCCAGGGTGCGTGGACATCTCAATCGTGTCCGTGCCAAACGCATGGTCCTGAAGGACAGACAAGGGGAGATGGCTCTTGGGGAGTTCAACCGGCGCTACCATGACTTGCTGAGCGGATGTACGCACTCCCAGATAGAAGAGGTAGCTAAAGAGCTCTTCAACCTGGTGGATCCCAAACAATACTCCTTGCTCAAGGATCTCTCCACCAAGGCAGACCTGGCCATTCTCAGCTGTGGTACAGAAAATATCATCCGCGCCTTTCTTTCCCTGCATAAAATAGACCATCACTTCTTCCAGGTCAGTGGGAAAAGCCTGCATTTCAACAAGGGGTCAAAACCAGATATTGTTTGCACCATAGGAAATCCTGAAGAAAAACGTGCGGCATTTGCCACTCTCAAGAAAAACTATGTCCATACAATTGCCATAGGTGACGGACCTACTGACATTCCTATGCTAGAGGAAGCTGAACTAGGTCTCATCATAGACTGGAGTGGAGAAGACACAAAATATCCCTTCGAGACCTATTCTGACCTGCATTCCGCCTTGGAGCGTTGCCTCACCTATCTCGAAAAGGCTGAAGAGGCATGACGGACCACCACCTTCCAGGAAAGAAGGCAAAGGCCTGTTGCCACTAGGAGAGAGAGACCAATGCCTATCACAGGTGAAGAGAAAAGGAGTATCGGGGAGAAGAGGGCAATGCCATCCACAAGGAACACGCCCAAAGAAGAGAGCATACCCAGCAACCCATTCATATTGCTCTTCATAGCCTGCTGGGGAATACTCCAGTTGAGCATGGGCCGTTTGTAGTCTATGGCAAGGCCAAAGGCAGCAATGCTGAACAACGCCAACACGATTAAAGGCATCATCCAAAGGAGATGCACTAAAGAGAGCCTGAAGAACAACAGGGCAAGAACAAGGTATACCAGGTCCGTTCCACCAACCAGCAAGAGGTGCAAAACCAGTTTTGCCTTGACGAATTCACTTGGTTTGAGAGGAAGAACCTTATCAAGGGCAAATTGGGGACCTTGGCGGCTTACACTGGTGCTGCTGAGCATGGAGATGCTGGAAATGAGCAGTACGGCTAGGACAAGGCCATACGGGAGATAGGGTGAAGAGGCTACGCTCGTAGCCACTCCCTGTATCTCACCCAACACCCCGGTAAGGGCATAGACACCAAGCAAGATCAAAGGTATGAGCAGCTCCCCCACGACCTCTATCATAAAGACCGATTGACTTCTGATAACCTCAAGCTCACGAGCCATGAGTGTCATGGTTTTGCCCATCGTCTTGTATGATTCATGTCTCCCCTGTCTGCCTTTTTTTCTTGTCACGCTTTGGGACGAGGCAACCAACGAAAGGGAGTGTCCATACCCTCTGCCAACGATCATACATATCAGCGAAGAGAACACCAACAACAACAGGACTTGCAGGGCAAACGCAGTCCAAGACCACAGCATGCCAGCCTGCGCCATAAAGAAAGGAAACACCGCAGCAAGGGTCTTGAAGGTGGTCCCTACTGATGCCATCATCGATTGGTAGTCAACGAGGAAGGTTGAACCCTCCTCCATATTTCTGCTGAAGGCTGTGATCATGACCAGGGAGAAACCCAATACTACCACGAAGGAAAACAGCTGTTCAAACATCCTGAAGCGTCTTCCCTTAGAGAGCCTCACTAGGGAGGTAGTAACAAACAAGGCCAAGGAGAGGGGAAGCAGAGGCCCCAATAATACTAGGGCAAGGCTTCCTAAGATAAATAGGACACTCACGCCTTCCAAGAGAGTCGCTACCACTATGGCAGGAAGGAGAATTCCTACGTAGAGAGGAAAATAGAGAATGTATGCTATGAGAAGGCGGCTGATCAGTAGCTCCTGTTCACGAACGGGAAGCGTAGAGACCAACGTGATGTCCTTGCCTCGGTAAATGATGGAGGAGAGCCCGATGGATCCAAGGAGGAAGAGAAAGAAAAACCCTACAAGGGTGGCTAGGAACATTCCAAGATAGGGAATGTCGATGAGTGTCCCCAAGGTCTGATACGTGTAAAAGTTAAAGGCGATCATCACCTCAAACATACCCAAGCTAAAGACCAAGAGGGCAGCGAGCACTATCTGAAGAATCTTGCCCTTCTTGGAGTCCTTGGAGACGGAGAGACGGGAAAAATAGGTTTGCAGGGGTCTGACGCCATCCAAGAAAGCACGGACCAGCATACAGACTACATTGGCACGCATCAGAGAGGAACCTCTTCGGTAAGTTCCAGGAAGAGCTGTTCCAGATTTCCTTTGCCTCTCTTTTCCGAGAGTTCCTGTACGGTCCCTTCAAAGAGCAGGCTGCCCTTTCCTATGATACCGATACGGTCACAGACATCCTGGGCGACCTCCATGCCATGGGTAGAGAAGAATACGGTATTACCTTTGTCTGCATGGGCCCTCATGGTCTTTTTCAAGAGAAAGGCAGCCTTGGGATCGAGGCCGACCATAGGCTCATCAAGAATGAGCAGGCGGCTCTCATGCATCAGGGCAGCCATAATGCCAAGCTTCTGCTTCATCCCGTGGGAGTAGGAAGAGATCTCATCATCAAGGGCATGATCCATCTCAAACATGGCTGAAAGCTCTCCAATACGTTCTTTTCGATTCTCCTGGGAAAGTTCATACATATCGGCAATAAAGTTCAGATGCCTGAGTCCAGTCATTTTTTCATAGAAGAGAGGCTCATCACCGACATATCCGATGATCCTCTTGATCGCAAGGCTATCCTTGCCGACCTCTTTTCCCTCGACAAAGATGGATCCACTATCGGGAAAAAGCATCCCTACCAGCATCTTGATGGTTGTGCTCTTCCCCGCCCCATTGGGACCGAGGAAGCCGAATATCTGAGCACTTTCGATTGTGAGGCTCAAACTATCCACCGCATTGGGCTTATTGGGATCGTAGCATTTGCTTACCTGTCTGAATTCTATCATGTATCCTCATCTCCTGGTGCAGTATACAGGGAGAATTGACGAAAGACAAGAACTATTTAGACCATTTTCTAATTAGCTTATTCGTTATGAATTAATATGCATAGATGCTATAAATTTGTCTTAGATTGATGGTATTTCTGCTTATATAGAATATTTATACATACTTGCTTGAATATTTTTACATATTTCAGTACACTTCTCTTATATTTATTACACATACTAGGGAGATTTTATACTATGAACAAAGAGAAAGTGATTCTGGCTTACAGTGGTGGCCTCGATACTTCAGTAATCCTCAAATGGCTCAGCAACAAGGGCTTTGATGTCATCGCCTATGTGGCCAACGTCGGGCAGAATGAGGATTTTGATGCAATAGAAAAGAAAGCCTTTGCGACAGGGGCCAGTAAAGTCTATATCGAAGACCTGCGCAAGGAGCTTGTCACTGACTATGTATTTCCTGCTCTCAAAGCCAATGCAATCTACGAAGGCACCTATATGCTGGGCACCTCCCTTGCCCGTCCTATCATAGCCAAGCGTCAGATTGAGATTGCAAGGAAGGAAGGCACTGTCTATGTGGCCCATGGGGCAACAGGCAAGGGAAATGACCAGGTCAGGTTTGAGTTCGGCTACTACATGCATATGCCTGAGGTAAAGATCATCTCCCCCTGGAAAGATCCCGAGTGGCTCTCAGAGTTTGAGGGGCGCTCTGATATGATCGCATATGCCAAGAAATATGGTATCTCCATAAAGGCTTCCACAAAGAAACCTTTCAGCGAGGATGAGAATCTCATCCATATCAGCCATGAGGCAGGCGTCCTTGAGGATCCCTCACTCAGGTGTGCAGAAGATGTGTTCAGTATCACCCTAAGCCCCCAGAAGGCCGCTGACAAGGAGACAACGCTGAGTTTTGAGTTTAAGGATGGCATCCCCCTCTCAGTGACAAACGAAGATGACGGAACCGTTGTCACAGATCCTTTGGAAATGGTGATGTATCTGAACAAGGTCGGCCATGACAATGCAATCGGTCGTGTTGATATGGTGGAGAACCGCTATATCGGGATCAAGAGCCGAGGGGTGTACGAGACTCCGGGCTGTGAGATACTCTGGAAAGCCCATCGCAACCTTGAAGGCATCACCATGGACAAGGAGGTCATGCACCTGCGTGACTCCCTGATGCCCAAGTATGCTACCCTCATCTATAACGGCTACTGGTTTGCCCCTGAATTTGAGATGCTCAGCGCAGCTTTCGAGCAGAGCCAGCAGAAAGTGACGGGAACAAGCAAGGTGGTCCTCTATAAGGGCAATGTCATCTTTGCAGGAGTCAGCAGTCCCCTCTCCCTCTATAATGAGGCTCTGGGATCGATGGACAAGGCTGGCGGCTATGAGCCGGTAGACTGTAAGGGGTTCATCAACATCAACGCCATCCGTCTGATGGCTCACTCGCAGAGGGGATAGACACTCTACAGGGTGTGTGTTTTCCCTGGGTTGTCTGATAGCATTTTTTTTGGAGAGTACACAGGGAAACACCAGAGATACTTCTGAAAGCGGCAGAAAGGGCAAACATCAAGGAAGGCCCTTACTGTCGCAAAGAAGATTGGCTTTCGAGATGACTTCATAGAAGAAGGATGTACCGATGATGCGGTTCTCACCTTACACGCTGAGGACAAAAAGGACTGCCTTATGCTGTTTGAACACTACAAGGAACACGGCAAACAGCTGTATTAGGAAGGAACTAAGGAAGGTAGAGAGCACTATCCACCCGTTTTTGGCAGGTCTCTTCCAAATGTTTGGTTACATTGACAAACTTGGGAGAATCCATGACCAGCTCGTTGTTGGAAACCTGAATGCAGGCACAACAGTGGATACAAAGGCTGGGATCTCCCTTGGCAAGGCTACCGGTGGGACAGACTGCATAGCAATGGCTGTTGGGAGTACCTCCCTTACCCTTGATAGTGGGCATATAAGGAGGGTCTGCAATGAGCATAGAGCTCTTGTACGGCCTGTTCCCAGGAGGATGGACAGTCTTGGTCTTACCATTGAGGTAGACTGCAAGGCGGTCAAGAATCTGAAAGTCCTCAATGTCAGGACGCTTGGAACCCACCTTGTCAGAATAGCTGTGTTGGCACCCTATCGAGGCTGCCCCTATGAGCGGCATACCTTTTGCCAGCAAAAGGTCCTCCATCTCAACCAAGGCATCCTCGAATGCACGGTTGCCAAAACTGGCGATAGCCAAGGCGTTGCAGTTTGTGCAAGTGACCTGCTCTTTGATATACTCGGCAAAGAGACGCGGTACCCTTCCCCCATATACGGGGAACGCAACGATGAGGGTGGTATTAAAGAATGCCAAGGGCTTTTTCCTTTGGAGGAAGTGGGTCACATCGACTTCGATAAACTCTTGTTTTGTAGCCTTTGCCACAGCAAGGGCGCAAGCCTTGCTCTGGCCGGTAGGACTGAAGGTAAGGAGGGTATAGTTCATAGCAGTTCACTGTAGTGTTCGATTCCCAAGGCGAGGATGGCATGGATATGTTCATCATTGAGACGGTAGAGGACGTTTCGGCCATCCTTTCTAAAACGCACCAGACGCCTTGCCCGAAGCAACTTCAGCTGCTGGCTTATGGTACTTTGCTGCATACCCAACTCTTCACTGATGGAGTTAACCCCACGTTCCCCTCTTTCCAAAAGGAAAAGGATCTTCAAACGGGTAGGGTCTCCGAATACTTTGAAGAAATCGGCAATATCAACAATTTCTTCCTCTAAAGGCATCATAATCTTCAGCATTAGGGGCCTCCTGTCCCATAGAGTATACAGACAGACGAGAAGAAAGAAAAGCGGGATGGGATCTGCCCTATACCCTCAGAAGAAGATTCTCTTGACACCATATTTTCACTACAGTAAAAATAGGGTACAGTACAAACATATTATGATTCTAGGAAATGCGAGATGGGCTTGACCTGAGTAGAAGTGACTCCTGCCCAACCTAAACACACTTGAACCCGCATTGTTTGCATATTGATCATCCAAAAGACAACACCGCAACCAAAAAATACCAGACACCTAATAGGAGACGTAGAATGGACATCAACAAAGAAGGAGCAAGACTGATCATAGGAGACCGTGAGGTGCCAATGACTGTTATCACGGACAATATGGGGGATAAATCCCTTGATATCACCAAACTGCGCAACGAAACAGGGTTCATCACCTACGACCCTGGCTTTATGAACACAGGCTCATGCATGAGCTCTATCTGCTTTGTCGATGGGGAGAAAGGTGTCCTCAGGTATCGTGGCTATGATATTGAAGATCTTGTTGAACATTGTGATTTTGTCGAAGTAGCCCACCTTCTCATCAAGGGAGAGCTTCCTGACCTGCCAGAACGACACAAGTATGCAGAGATGCTCAACAGGCACTCGCTGTTGCATATCGATATGCAAAACTTTTTCCGTAACTTCCCCCAGGATGCTCACCCCATGTCCATCCTATCTGCCATGATAGCTTCCCTTTCGGCCTTCTATCCTGAAATAGCCGATGTGGACCCTGAGGAGAACGTTGACCTTACCATCAGTAGATTGCTTTCCAAGATGCGTACCATCGCAGCCTTCAGCTACCGCCAGATGAACGGACTGGACTTCAAGGACCCTTCCTACAAGTTCTCCTACTGTGAAAACTTCCTGAATATGATGTTCTGGACGCCGATAAACGCCTATGAACCCAACCCCTTGCATGTGAAGGCCCTGAACATCCTGCTCATCCTGCATGCCGACCATGAGCAAAACTGCTCCACCAGTGCCGTAAGGCTTGTAGGAAGCAGTGAGGCGAACCTCTATGCTTCGGTGGCTGCAGGCTGTTGCGCCCTTTGGGGAAGTAAGCATGGTGGTGCAAACCAAGCGGTCCTTGAGATGCTTACCACCATCCACAACGATGGACTGAGCATCGAAAAGGTCATACAGATGGCCAAGGACAAGGACAATCCCTTCCGTCTCTCAGGCTTCGGGCACCGTGTCTACAAGACCTATGACCCCAGAGCAAAGATTGCCAAGAGACTCTGTGAAGATGTGCTCGGTGCCGATAGCAAGGATGATCCCCTCCTGCAGATAGCCCTTGAACTGGAACGGGTCGCACTGAGTGACCCTTATTTCATCGAAAGGAATCTCTATCCTAACATAGACTTCTACACCGGGATCATCTTCCATGCCATGGGAATTCCCGAATCGATGTTTACGGTTCTCTTTGCCATGGGAAGGCTCCCTGGTTGGATCGCCCACTGGTTGGAGTGGAGACATGACCCGTATCAGAAGATCGGGCGCCCTCGCCAGGTCTATTCCGGCCTCCTTGCAAGAGATGTCTTACCTTTTGAAGACCGTTAAGGCCCTAATCTTTGATTTCAATGGCACGCTCTTCTGGGATACGCTGTATCACCAGAAGGCGTGGGCCGCCATTGCCGAAAAATATGCCAAACACCCCTATACGAAAGAAGAGATGCACCTTCTCAACGGAAGGACCAACAGCGAGACCATAGCCTTTCTTGTCGGCAAGGGCCTTACTCCAAACCAGATAAGGGAAATATCAGAGGAAAAGGAACAGCTCTATATCGAGATGTGCCAAAGATCGATGCCCCTTACCCTCGCCCCTGGGGCTGTCAAATTATTCGAAGATGCACACAAGAAGGGCATCAGGCTGGCAATTGCAACCAGTGCAGGGCCGGACAACATGGCATGGTACAAGAAATGGTTCTCCCTCAACACCTATTTTCCTGACTCCCTGATCATCACCGATGACAACAAACGCAAGGGCAAACCTGATCCTGCCATCTATCTTGATACGCTCTCCGCCTTGAAGGTAGATGGTCCGTCCTGTGTGGTATTTGAAGATACGAAAAGTGGCATCCTCAGTGCGGCAAGAGCCGGCATTGGAAGAATCTATGCCATAGCAAGCCTAGGTGCAGACATAGAGACAACAGCGGCCATGGGAGAAACCCATGGCCAGCTAACGAGTTTTGATCAGTTCGTCCTAGAGTAGGGAGACGAGAAGCTCTCCAAACGCCTTGGTGCCTAACTTTTCACAAGGAAGGTTCTCTAGCTCCATCATCCGGTGAAAGTCTGCTGTTACCTTACCACTGGCAATGGCTCTCTCCACTGCAAGAAAAATCTTGTCAGCAGCAGCATCCCATCCCAAGTACCTGAGCAACATCTCTGAGGACAGGACCAGCGAAAGGGGGTTTACGATATCCTTACCTGCAATGTCAGGGGCTGTCCCATGGGTAGCCTCAAAGATGGCAAACTTGCTGTTGAAGTTAATGTTCGCCCCCGGGGCGATACCAATACCACCCACTGCCGCAGCCAGAGCATCGGAGACATAGTCCCCGTTGAGGTTCAGCGTTGCGATTACATCATAGCGATCAGGGGTGAGCAGGATATTCTGCAGGAAAGCATCACAGATGCAGTCCTGGATAACCAGAGCCTCCATTCCCTCACGCTCAATCGAAAGCGTGCCATTCTTATCCTTCTTTGCCCCAAACTCCCGCTCTGCAAGCTCATAGCCCCATTTTAGGAACCCCCCCTCGGTGAACTTCATGATGTTTCCCTTATGTACGAGGGTGACGCTCCTACGCTTGTTCTCCAAGGCATAGGCTATGGCGCTGCGGATCAGACGTTCGCTTCCTTCACGGGAGACAGGTTTGATGCCTATGGCGCTGGTCTGGGGAAACCTGATGTTGGTGACACCCATCTCAGTCTGGAGAAAATCAATGACCTTCTCCACCTCAGCGCTTCCAGCTTCCCATTCGATACCGGCATAAATGTCCTCAGTATTCTCCCTGAATACGACCATATCGACCTTCTCAGGGTATTTTACCGGGGAAGGGACTCCTCTGAAATAGTGTATTGGACGGAGACATACAAACAGATCCAGATTCTGCCTAAGGGTTACGTTCAAGCTTCGGATACCCTTACCCACAGGTGTGGTCAAAGGCCCCTTAATTGCAACACGATACTCCCTGATAGCATCAAGGGTCTCATCAGGGAGGTAGTATCCAGTTTTGTCCTTTGCCTTCTGCCCGGCAAGAACCTCTTTCCAAACAATGCTACGATCTGCCTTGTAGGCTTTCGTTACGGCAGAATCGACAATGCTTCTCATGACAGCAGTAATTTCAGGACCTACCCCATCGCCCTCAATAAAAGGAATGATGGGATGGGAGGGAACCTGCAGGGCACTGCCTTGCAGGGTTATGGTTTCTTCTTGCATCAGATTTTCTCCTTCAGGACATTGAGCAACCCTCCTGCAAGCAACATCGAGTGTTGCTCAGAGGTGATATCACAAGAAAGGGGGATGGCTATGCCCCTTGTCTTATTCAACAATTGCACTTCACTTTTTCCTATTTGCGAGCGAATATCTTCCAGGACAAGCTCATCACCCATTTCCAGCTTTGCATAGTCGTCCTTGTCCCTAAAGGTCAGAGGGATAATGCCGAAGTTGCAGAGGTTGTTCTGGTGGATACGTTCTATGGAGAGTGCGATGACCGCCTGGACTCCAAGATACATCGGGCATATGGCGGCGTGTTCGCGACTGCTACCCTGGCCATAGGAAGAACCTGCAACAATGAAGTTAGCCCTACCCTGCTTCTGGTTCTCCTGGCAGCGTGAGGCAAAGCTCGGGTCAACCGGTTCAAAGACATACTTGGAGTACTCCACGATGTTTGAACGGTACTTGAGCCGGGCTCCTGCAGGCATGATGTGGTCGGTGGTTATCTTGTCCCCCACCTTGATGGTCACCACGCCGGTGAGATTTTCTTTCAGCGGGGTATTCTTGGGAGGATCGCCGATATTTGGCCCACGGATGATCTCAACAGAGCTCCCATCCTCAGGAGGGAAGATCAACAGGGAGTCATCGACAAGGAACTTCTCAGGAACCGAACACGTAGGATAGGGAAATCCGTGATCTGAGAGAGGATCGGTTATCTTGCCTGTGAGGGCACCGAGGACGGCAACTTCCACACTGACCAGATAGACTTGGGCACTCTTGGTGCCGCTACGGCCCTCGAAGTTACGGTTGTTGGTCCTCAGAGAGACCCCTTCAGATCCCGGACTCTGGTGATTGCCTATACAGAAACCGCAGGCACTCTCCAGAATTCGAGCTCCACTTTTGATGAGCTTTGCTAGAGAACCGTCATTGGCAAGCATCATGAAAACCTCACGGCTTCCAGGGGCTATGCCCAGGCTGACAGAAGGATGTACCACGTTCCCATCGAGAAGGTCGGCGACCTTCTTCATGTCGACATAACTGCTATTTGTGCAGGAGCCAATGAGCACCTGGTCCACCTTCTTGCCTGCTATGTCCTTTACCAGAACGATATTGTCCGGAGAGTGCGGCTGGGCGACCCTTGGCTCAAGGGAGGAGAGGTCGATCTCAAAAAGATCGTCATACGAAGCGTCAGCGTCAGGGGCAAGAGGGGTATAGTCCTCTACCCTAGAATGCCCTTTTAGGAAGCGGAGGGTGTTCTCATCAGAGGGGAACAGGGAGGTGGTCACCCCTGCCTCCGCCCCCATATTGCAGATGGTTGAACGTTCGGGTACTTCGAGAGTAGAGACACCCGGACCTGTATATTCAAATATGCAGTTTACATTACCCTTGGTGGTGAAGTGTTCCAACACCGCAAGGATGACATCCTTAGCTGATACCCACGCCCGGAGTCTACCCTTTAGACGTATCTCGATAACCTTGGGGGCAATGAGATGGAAAGGCCTCCCTGCCATGGCCACAGCCACATCAAGGCCACCGGATCCAATGGCTATCATACAGAGCCCACCACCGGTGGGTGTATGGCTGTCACTGCCCAAAAGCGTAGAACCAGGCTTACCAAATCTCTCTAGGTGCACCTGATGACAGATACCGTTGCCAGGACGGGAGTATATCACTCCCTTGCTTGCTGCAACGCTCTGCAGATAACGGTGGTCATCGGCATTTTCAAAGCCAACCTGTATTGTGTTGTGATCCACATAGCTGACAGCAAGTTCATTCTTTACCCTGGGAAGTCCCATTGCCTCGAATTGGAGATAGGCCATGGTCCCTGTCGCATCTTGGGTAAGTGTCTGGTCAATGCGGATGCCAATTGGAGTCCCTTTCTCCAAGGAGCCCTCCATCAGGTGAGCTGAAAGAATTTTCTCGGTAAGTGTCTTGCCCATATGTGCTCCTTTGTTCTAATTTCTCGTAGTGTAACCTATAGAAGGCAGGTATGGAAACCTCTTAAGCAATGACTGCTCTCTTGGTACTGGCAAAGGCAACACTCAGTTCAAAAAAGACCACAACCAAGGTACCTATTCCAATGGCCAAGAGGACAAGGGAGAAGGAGAAAGTCTCATAGAGGTACCCTCCCAACACTGCGCCGATTATGGTTCCTACGGTAAGCAACACCTCATGTACTATCATGCGTTGGGAGCGGTTGATACTTCCACTAGCCCCATGGAACATGCTCTGGGCGTAAGCTGTGGCAAACAGAATGCCAAAAAGGAAAAAGAACAGGCCATAGGCAAGCATACTGGAAAAACCGGTGAGCAGTAGGCACGAGAGTGCAAAGAGTGCCTGCACCAAAAAGATATACCTTTTCTTGAAGTGCCAGAAGCCAAACTTGCCAAGCAAGAGGAAACTGATACAAGTTGCCACTCCTCGGAAAAGCAACAACAATCCGGTGAAGCTTTCGCTGATCAGCAGGACATCCTGGGCGTAGAGAGGGAAGATGGTGAGAATGACACTCATACCGGTATAGAGGATTATCACCCCGATCCAGCAGTAGAACCGTAGTGGAGTGCTCTCATCAATCTTGTCTGAAGTTCGGTTTTCCTCTTTCTCGCTCTTCATTGCCCGTATGCCAGGAACAAGGGCACTGCTGGTTGCAATCATCAGGAATACCAGCAGGAACAGTGCTATGGAGACAAAGAACGGCAGGGTGGTCGATCGCTCGACGAGAAGACCGGCGACAAAAGAGGAAACTCCCACTCCACTAGACCAGGAAAAATTGAAGGCGTTGGAAACGCGGCTGAGTTGGGAGCCTTCCTTGCCTCGGGAGAACCACCCCTCGATCTGCGGCCAGAGCAGGCTCATCCATGCACCATAGAATGCCAAGCAGACATAGGCCACGCCAAGGTTTGCAGTTGAGGCAAAGAACCCTACCGACGCAGCCATCCCCAAGAGTGAAATCTCCACCAGGTTCCTAGGCCTGAAATGTCCGGTGTAGGGAGAAAGGAGGATGCAGAACAACAGATAAGAGCCTGTGCTTATTGACGCAGCAATGCCGATTTTATCTGCAGAGAGAAGGAAAAAACTCCGAAGATGATAGACCATAGCCAGATTCACCATAGCAATGGTGAGTTGAGCAACGAAGGAGGCCACATTGAGCACCCAAAACTGTATCGTATCAACTTTTTCTTTGGTGAACTCCATCCCAGTCTCCCCTATAAGGCAATGTATAGCAAGTTTTGCCATCCTAAGGCAAGAAGCGTTGTTGCGTAAAAAACGAATAATGGATACATTTGGACTATGAACAATGACATTCTTCAAAATGCGCCATTTATCGCAGCGGCACTCTCTGTTTTCGTTGCGCAGATGCTCAAGCCCTTCATCAATGTTATCTTTGAACGCCAGTTCGACTTGCGACTCATGGTCAGTACAGGAGGCATGCCATCAAGCCATACGGCAGGGGTAATTGCCCTTACGACCAGCATTGCCCTAACCGAAGGTGTGGGTACCGTATATTTTGCCATAGCCTTTACGTTTGCATCGATTGTCATCCATGATGCAATGGGCATCCGGCGTGCTGCAGGCAAACAGGCAGAGGTCATCAACGAATGGAGCCGTCTGCTTAGCGACATCCACCGCGAGGGTCAGTTCAATCCTGAGAATCTCAAGACAATGCTTGGTCACTCTTTCAGCCAGGTGCTCGGAGGCACCTTCCTTGGCCTGGTCATTGGCCTGACAACCACCCAGTATATTGTAGCCATGCAGACGATGCTGGCTGTTTAGTCTTTTATGTATACTTGACTCTTTTTGCTTATGTATCCATCATTCTCCTACCTAGTTTAAGGAGTAATCGCTATGAAAAAAATATCTGTCATCTTATTGGTTCTCTTGTTCGCACTTTCGATTCCCCTGTTTTCCGGTGGAGCGAAAGAAGAGACAGCCAAAACGTATGTATTTGCCTCTGACGCCACCTGGCCTCCACTCGAGTTTGTCGACAACGGGGTGCTCACCGGCTTTGAAGTGGAGCTCATCCCCCTCATTGCCCAGAAGGCTGGAGCATCCATGGTCGTAAAGAACATCCCTTGGGACACCATTTTCGCAGGCCTTGCCAACGGAGCCTATGATGGTGTTGCCTCAGGGGTCACCGTCACCGAAGAGAGAAAGGCTGTCATGGCTTTCTCCACCACAATTCTTGAGGCCGGACAGATTGTCATCATCCGCACCCAGGACAGTGAAAAGATCAAGGGCATCGACGACCTTGCAGGCAAGAAGATCGGTGTGCAGATCGGTACAACCGGAGACTTCGCCCTGGATGACTACCCTGTAGAAAAACGTGCCTATGATGACATTGGCCTTGCTATCGAGGACATGCTCAATGGCAATGTGGACGCAGCTGTCTGTGACTCGCTCATCGCCAGTGACTTCGTTCTTGCCAACAAAAACTACAAGAGCCGTCTCTCAGTAGCTGGCGAGCCATTCACCAAGGAAGATATTGCAATTGCAGTCAGGAAGGGTGATGACAAACTGCTAGCCCTGGTCAACAAGGGTCTGGAGATAGCCTCTTCTGATGGTTCCTTAGATGCCTTGAAGAAGAAGTGGAATTTGCTGTGAAAGTATAGAACATTGAAAAGGGGAACTTCGGTTCCTCTTTTTTATGCATTCTCAGGAGAGGACAATTTTCTAGATTTGCTGAAGTGAATCAGGGTTGTTGTTGGTTGGAATCCTCTGCATTCTTAAGAGTTGAAAAGCTTGACATCCACCTGTTCACTGATAAGCCCGTGGGTGAAAGGGTAATTACTCGCTGTTTTAGGGATTCATTCCCACCCCTACCCGATACTTGCTTTACCTTACAACAGGTCATATGATTATCCTTAGTAGAGGTGACATCCACACGTGATCAAGAAAAGGACAAAAGGAACGTTTTATGGCGATAAAAATTAATTTCATCCTATTCATAACGCTCGTATTACTGATTGCCCTGCCTTGGCATGCCTTTGGCTCCGTCTCTGCCGACTATATTCCAGAGAGCTCCATAACCCTCAATATCTCTCCCGGGCCCTTCTCCCATTCCTCCGTTTTAGGTGCTAAACTAGGAACATTCATCATAACTTCAACAACCGGGGTAATCTACTCTCCTTCCTTTGTAGATATTGGAGAGGCCAGTGATGCCACCCACCTTACCGGACTTATGAAGGATTATACCAATGGACCGTTTGCCTTAAATACCAATGACTTTTACATCATCAGCGTAGCCTATCCCAACGGTTATGGAGGAACGCCTGTGTTGCAGGTGCTCTATAACAATGTTAGGCCCATCATTGAATGGAAAGCAAATACAGTAACACAGAACCCGTTCTACGTTGAGCTGTACTTTGTCAACACAAACTCTACCAATCCCAATGCACAAAGTGGATGGAGAAAAGCCCAGTATTTCAAATTGGACTCTCCGTTTTCGCTTCCCTCCAACTTCAATCCCATTTTCAGTGTGGCTGTGGCTGATTCGCCGAACACCAATGTAGGAACATATACAAGCGGTGATATAGTAAATGAAGCAGAGGGGTCGTATGTGGTCACCAATGGTAATGACGGACCGAACAATACCCCGATCATCTCCCCCTGTGGTTATACAAACCCTGAAAATCCTGGTTCTCCTGGATTTTATTACGGGGATGTACCGGTGCTCCCTTCCGTCTTCTTCAACATTGTTGACTCCTTGACTAGTTTCACCTTGGAATCAGCCTATGGAACAAACAAGGTCACCGTAACACAAGCACACGTAGAGGTGATCAATGGTGTCAGTGGCGATGAGTATGAAATAACACTGATCTTCACCGACACCAGCAGTGACTCTTCCTTCCAGCTGTTTCCCAGCCAAGGAATTGGCCGCCCCATCGACTATAAGCTCTTTCTTGGAGATGACGAGGTGACCAAAGCTTTTCCTCTGGACTGGACCGAGTTGCTTCCTGGGATCACCAACTCCAAGGATATCAGGATTAGCGGTATCAAATCAGTTGATGTGGCTTCCAATGTTAGCGGTGACTATGAAGGAACCATTACGGTGAACATAACCAATCTAGACTAACTGCAAATTTCTGGTGCAAACAGACGCCTCAGAAGCCTAGGGATAGCCCAGATATCTTCAGATTTTTCATCCCTTAGTATAGACGCAATAGATTCATCCGTTTTATGCATATACTAGCGGGTGCACCTTTTTCCATGTATATTTATTCTAAATATATTGACATTTGATGCATATCTATGCATTAATTCGTATATCACATTAGGAGATTACACCATGAAAAAACTTACTACCATCGCTCTTGTCATACTTTTGGTATCGTTGGTCCCCCTCTTCAGTGCAGGGACAAAAGAAGATGCAGGTATCCCATCCTATATATTTGCTGCAAACTGTGCCTGGCCCCCACTGGAGTTTGTCGATGAGAACGGGGACATAGTCGGCTTTGAGATCGATCTGGTAAACGAGATCGCCAAGGTCCAGAACGTGAATATAACCATTCAGAACGTCGCTTGGGACGGGATCTTTGCAGGCCTTTCCAACGGAGCCTATGATGCTGTCGCTTCAGGTGTCTCGGTAACTGACGAGCGGAAAAAGATCATGGGCTTCTCCACTCCCATCATGACCATCACCCAGGCAATCCTGGCACCCAAATCCTCTACAGACATTACCTCCACAGCTACGCTGAAGAACAAGAAGGTAGGAGTGCAGCTCGGGACTACCGGCCATATCTTCCTTGAGGCATACCTTGTGGACAATCCCAGCATGAAGACGGTCATCAAGGCCTACGATGAGATTGGCTTTGCCGTAGAGGATATGCTCAACGGCAATCTCGATGCAGTGGTAACAGACTCTGTCGTCGCAAGCGAGTATGTCCTATCCAATCCCAACTATGCCAGCAAGCTGCAGGTCAGCGGATCTGCTAGTGACCTCGGTGACCCTGAGCCAATTGCCATTGCAATACTCAAGGATAATACAGCTCTGATCAGCCTGGTCAACGAGGGAATGGCTAAGATCGTAGCTTCCGGCAAGATGGCTGAACTGCAGAAGAAGTGGAACATCCTGTAATACATACAAGAGTAGATTAATCGGGAAAAGCCGCCTTCTGAAGGCGGCCTTTCCTTACCCTAACCTTATGAATTTTCTTACATGCCAAAGTCGAATATCTCCCTATCACTTGAATATTTATTCAACTGTATTGACAATGCATGCATAATTATGTAGTACTACAACAATATAAAATCATTATGATTAGTGAGTAACCATGGATAAAAAAGAAAAAACATATGACGACCAGTTGATGCATACGGCAAAGCAAAGAATGGTATCGGTAGTCCCTACCGACATTAAGAAAAAAACCCCCATCATCCAGATGACAGACGGTGTGCTTATACCACGCAAAGGGGACGGGCACGTCCTGAACTCCTGGAGGATTACCTTCTTTTTCGCTCTCATCCTCCTTTCGGGTCTTGTAATCTTCAAGCCAGACCCCTACAGGGGCATCTTTATGGTTGTCATACAAGGTGCTCCGGTAACTTTCCAGGCGACCATCTTCGCCATACTGGGGGCTATCGTCATTGGAACTCTTGCAGGACTTGGCTCAGTGAGCAAAAAGCGCTGGGTCAATATGGTCAGCGGTGTCTATGTGGAGCTTATCCGCGGTATCCCGCTCCTGGTCCAATTGATTTTCATCTACTACGCCATGGGAAGGTTCTTCAGAATCCAAGGAATGGTAGCAGCTGTTGTCGCACTCTCCATATGTTTCGGTGCGTACATGGGTGAGATAGTGAGAGCGGGCATCCAGGCTATTCCCCGTGGTCAGATGGAAGCGGCCATTGCAGTGGGACTCAGCAGGGGCCAGGCCTTCAGGTATGTCATTCTGCCACAGACGGTCAAGGTCATCCTACCCGCAGTTGGTAATGAGTTCATCTCCATGCTCAAGGACTCTTCACTGGTATCAGCAATTGCACTCAGCGACATCCTGAGAAAAGGTAGGGAGTACATCTCCCGCACCTTCCTCTCCCTGGAGACGATGCTTATCGTCGCACTGGTATACCTGATTATCACGCTCATACTCTCACGCCTCGTAGGGATGCTCGAGGAAAGGTTGCATAAGAATGGCTAGGATACGCATAGAAAACCTCACCAAGGACTATCATACGAATAAAGATGTCGTCAAGGCTGTACGCAATGCCTCCCTCACCGTGGAACACGGCGAGGTGGTGGTCATCATAGGGCCTTCAGGAAGCGGAAAAAGCACTCTGCTCAGAAGCATCAACAAGCTGGAAATCCCTACGGGGGGACATATCTTCATCGATGAGGATGATGTGGTAGACCCCAAGGTGGACTTGCGAAAGATCAGGGAGGAAGTGGGGATGGTATTCCAGTCCTTCAACCTCTTTCCACACCTAACAGCCTTGGAGAACATCACCCTTGCTCCCCTCAAGGTCAAGAAGATGACCAAGAAGGAAGCCGAGGGAAAGGGCCGGAAGCTGTTGAAGATGGTCGGCCTTGAGGAGAAAGAGAAGGTGTACCCTAACCAGCTCTCCGGCGGACAGCAACAGAGAGTCGCCATAGCACGGGCTCTTGCCATGGATCCTAAGGTGATGCTCTTTGACGAGCCTACAAGTGCCCTTGACCCTGAGATGATCAAGGAAGTCCTTGATGTCATACTCAGCCTTGCAAAAAGCGGCATGACCATGCTGCTGGTCACCCACGAGATGGGCTTTGCCAAGGCGGCCGCGGACAAGGTGGTATTTATGGATGATGGGGAGATAGTTGAAATTGCTACCCCCCACGAGATGTTTACCAACCCCAAGAGTGAGCGGACCAAACTCTTTCTGGACCATATCCTCTAACATACACGTTCTTGTTGAGTATCATACAACCTGCCTACAATATCACTGTGGGCAGTTTTTTTCATAGTAAACCCTGACTAGTCGTAAATATGTCCCATAAACGCTTGTTGCTTTCAAGCCTCCGATGTATGGTTTTTTCAAGGAGTACCTAAGTATGCAACAGAAAACCCAACAGAGTTGGCTTGAACGCCACATCACCCTTCACACCTATGACGATCCCAAGGCAGAAAAGGAAAATGCCATCACCCACCTTGTGGGGACAGCTTTGGCTATCGTTGCCTTCGTTGGTATTCTGTTCAGACTCCCCTTGCTTCCTACCCTGTCCATGAAGATAGGGATGCTTATCTGGGGCCTGACCATGATCTTGCTCTATGGGGCGTCGAGTCTCTATCACTCGCTTCCCTATGGCGATGGGAAAAGGCTATGCAGGATCTTGGACCATAGCAACATCTACTTCCTGATAGCAGGCACCTATACCCCGATGCTGATGTATGTCGGTACATCCAAGGCATTTGCAATACTTGCTTTGGTTTGGGGCATTGCCTTTGTAGGCATCCTGTTCACCCTCTTGATTTGGGGGAAGATGGGGGCTCTGCATGTGGCCCTGTATATTGCCATGGGCTGGCTGGTAGTGCTTTTTTGGGGTGATATCGTCCCCCATATACCTGAGGGAATTATGGCTTGGATCATTGCAGCAGGACTTACCTACACGATAGGGGTATTCTTCTACGCAAATAAGCGCATCCCCCACTACCATGCCATCTGGCATCTTTTCTGTATCGGGGGAAGCGCTCTCTTCTTCATCGGCTATATGATCAAGCTGGTCTAGTCCAGCAGCTCCTGCAGGTCGGCATACAGGACCTCTTCAGGAACAAGACCCAGATACCCCTTCACCACCCTGCCCTCCTTATCGATGAAGACAGTGGTGGGCAGGCTGTTGGTCTGAAAGGTCATAGCAAATTCACCCTGGTCGTAATAGACAGGTCCGGTGAACGGAAAATCCCTGATAAAGGCAGTGATAGTCTTGAGCGTCTCACGCTGCCCATCAAGGGCATCAAGGAAGACGAAGCTAATCTGGTCCCCATACTCGTCAAAGGCCTTCTGGAAGTGAGGAAGCTCCTGCTTGCAAGGCGGACACCACGAGGCGAAGTAGTTGATTACAGCAGGCTTGCCATCCCTGACCTCATGGAAAGTGGTCGTCGTCCCATCGAGTCGGGTCAAGGGAAGATTGGGCATTACAGAAGCCTGGTCCTCTTGGGCCTGCGCGTCAGCTTTCGGCTCTTCTTGTGTGGCCTCAGGGCCTGATACAACAGAATTGTCAGCTACAGGTTCTTCTGGTGTTTGATCTAGAGCAGGTGAGGCCGTGGCCTCTGGTTGTGAAGCTGATGAGGGCTGTGCGACCTCAGCGGTCTTCGGCTCAGGAGCTTGCGCTTCACTCACGAGAGTCGGCTTGAAGGAGACTGCCGGGGCAGTATCCTTCAACATATTGTATGCGATAGCTACAATGATAATCAAAACAGCAAACGAAATGCTGGTTATCAGAAGAGTTCGTGTGTTCTTTTTCATGTGAAATTACTCCTAGAGAAACAATGCCGCCGGGTTGAATCCCAGCACCAAGGATATACCAAAAGCCAGCAGTATGAGGCCGCTGACCACTGAGATGCCGTTTGAATGCTTCTTGATCGAGAGGAACACTCCCTCAAGCTGTTCGAGCAGAACCGCTGCAAACAGGAAAGGAATGGCCAGGCCCATGGCGTAGGAAAACAGGGTAAGCATCCCCTTGTAAAGGAGATCTGCATTGGCAGCCTGCATCAGGGCCGCTCCCAAGAACGGACCGACACAGGGCGTCCACCCAAGGGCGAAGACAAAGCCAAAGAGAATGGACTTGAGAACGTTCATGTTCGCCATGCTCTTGAGCTGGAACTTATGGTTTGTATTGACAGCCTTCACCAGGACCACACCCAGATTATCTATAGTTCCCACCCCATTTTCGTACCACAGGCAATATGTCTCTTAATACTGGATGGAAACAGGACTTTCTA